>JALSIN010000001.1 GCA_026989935.1 Polyangiaceae bacterium
GCTGCCCCTCGACCTGCCGCTGGCGCGCCTGGTGGTGGCGGGGCGCGCCGAAGGGATCCCCCGCCTCGCCGCCCGGGCCGCCGCCGCCCTGACCCTTTCGGGCGGGCGCGCGGACCCCAAACGGCGCGGCCGCGGGCGGTCGGGGGTGGACGTGCTCGACGACCTGACCGACCTCGACGAGGCCCCGGACGGCGCGGCGCTTCGCCGCCGGATCGATCGCGTCGCCCGGCAGCTTTGCCCGCGCGGGGCCCGGGACCGCGCCCCCGACCCGGACGACGCCCTCGTGCGCGCGCTCGTGACCGCCATGCCCGAGCGCGTGGGAGCCCTCCGGCCGGACGGCACGGTGGTGCTCGCTTCGGGCGCCTCGGCCCGCCTCGCACCGGACAGCGCGGCCGCGGGGGCGCCGTTCGTCGTGGCCGTCGCGGCCGAGCACCGCCGCAGCGCCGGGCGCACCCACGTGCTCGTCACGAGCGCCGCGGCCACCTGCGCCGAAACCGTCGTGGACGTGCTCGGCCCCCTGTGCGAGGAGCGCCGCACGGTCGAGCTGGACCCGGCGTCGGGCCGGGCCCGGGCGGTGGTCGAAACGCGCCTGGGCGCCGTGCTGCTCGACCGCCGCGAGGGGCCGGCCACCGAGGCGGAGCGCCGCTGCGCTCTGTCGGCGCACCTTTCGAGGGTGCCCCTCGCCGACCTGCCGTGGTCTTCGACCCTCGCCGGCCTGCGGGCCCGCGCTCGCGCCGCCGGCCTCGATGGTGACCTTTCGGACGAGGCCATACGGACCGCCCTCGCCCGCGCCGACTACGCCGGCCGCCTGCACGACCCGACCCTCGCCGGCGCGCAGACGCTCGCCGCCGTGCTCCTCGGCCCCGAGAAGGCCGCCGCCCTCGACCGCCTCGCCCCGCGCGCCCTTCGCCTGCCGAACGGCGTGTGGGTGCGGGTGCACTACGACCACGACGGCGCACCGCGCATCGAGGCCCCGATCCAGTGGTTCTTCGGTGTCACGGCGCTACCGCGGGTCGGCCCCCGCCCGGTGACGGTGCACCTGCTCGCTCCGAACCGCCGCGCCGTGCAGGTCACCGGCGATCTGGCCGGCTTCTGGCGCGTACACTATCCCGCGATCGCCCGCACCCTCCGCCGGCGCTACCCCCGGCACCCGTTCCCCGACGACCCGGGCGAGGCCGCCCCGCCGCCGCGGGCCCCGCGGCGCCCGCCGCGTCCGTGACGTCGCCCCCGCACCACCTGCGAGGGCATCCCGACCACCGCCAGCGCCCAGACGAAGCCGGCCGCGCACGCCGTCGTGACGGCGACCTCGCACACCCCGGCCACGGCCCGCGCAGGCCCCTCGAAGGTCGCCACGCCCCGCACCGGCCGGTGGACGATCGAAGGCAACGCAACCCCGTCGAACACCCCGCGCCCGAGCGCCTTGAGCGCTGCCTCCTTGACCGCGAACGCCGTCGCCAGCACCCGGGCCGGGTCCGCGCTCGCCTCGGCCCGGCGGCGCTCGACGCCGTGGAAGTAGCCCCAGAACCCGGGCGACCGCGCGAGGATGCGGCGGATCCGTTCCACCGCCACGAGGTCGAGGCCCACGCCCGGCACGGCCCCGCGGCCCTCGACGCGCCCGCCCGACATGGTCCTACATCGTCTCGATCCGCGCCCGCATGATCCAGTCGCCCTGCAACCCCAGGTCCATGGACTTCGCCCAGCCGAACCCCTGGGCGAAGATCCAGTTGCGGTCGGCCTGGATCGTGCCGTCCGTGTCGCGGGCGATGGCCGGGACGCCGCTGTGGGCCGCAAGGCACATGGCGATGGCGAAGTTGCCGCTCGTGATCACGGGCTTTTGGATCATCACCACGTCGAAGTCCGCCTCGTTGAAGGCGTCGTCCGCCCCCGTGACGCCGATGTCCACCTCGTCGATGAGGGTCGTCGGCTGGTTCGATGCATCCACCTCGTACAGCCGCAGGGTAAACGTAGCCATGTCCGTGCTGCCGCCGATGATCGCCTGCACCCCCGTCACCTGGAAAGGATAGTCCCCCGGATCGGGCACGTAGACCGATGCCCAGCACTCGCCCTGCACGAACCCCTGCTGCACCGCCACCATGGCCCCGTCCATGAACCCGTCGTTTTGCAGGAACTTCACCGTGCCGCCGCCCGTCGTGCCGGCCCCGGTGGTGGTGCCCGGGCCGGTGGTGGTGCCGGGCCCGGTCGAGGCCGGGCCGGTCGTCGTGCCGGGCCCGGTCGAGGCCGTGGCCGACGAGGCCATCGTCGTGGACCCCGGTCCGGTCGATGCGCCCGTGGTCGGCCCGGTGGTGTCACCGGGACACATGCAGGCATCGAAGCCGGAGCCGTCGTCCTTGCACATCTGACTGCCGAACTCACCGCCCGGGCACGGACAGACCTCGGCCTTGCCCGGCGTGCACACGTTCGCGCCGCCGTCGTCGCCGCAGGCCATCGGCGCCAGGGCGAACAGGAGGACGAGTTGGATCCCACGGGCGGTGCGCATGGCACGGATCGTACGACATTTTCCGGCACGGGCGGCCGGCGGCCGCACGAGCGCCCTCACCGGCGCGCGGGGACGATGGCGACGAGCACCACGTGGGCCGCGCCGCCGGGCCCGACGGCGGCCACGGGCGGCGGCGGCGGCGGCGGTTGCTCCAGGACGAGGAGCCGCACCCGGGCCGCGATCCCGACGGGGGCCCCCGGTGCGACCCGCAGGTTCCGCACCTCCCCCGCGGCCGACACCTCGAAACGCACGACGGCCGCCCCCGCCTCCAGGCCGCCCGCCGCCGCCGCGAATGCGCGCGAGCGCCCGTCCACCCACGCAAGCAAGGGGGCGAGCACGCGCTGCGCCTCACCCGGGGGCCGGTCGGCCGGCCCCTCCGCGGCGCCGGGCATCGAGATCCCCACGAGCCGCACCTCGGGCGCCGCGGCCGTGCGTTCCCACCCCGGCGGCCACGGCGGCGGCGACTCGTCCCGGGCCGGCAGCGAAAGGGGCGCCACGGCCCGCGGGTCCGTACACAGGCGATGGGCGCCAAACGCCTCGGGCCCCCCTGCGGTGCAGGACTCGAAGAGCCAGAACCCCGAGCACCGCGGCGGCACGTACCAAACCTCGCGGGGCCGACAGGCGGGCGCCCCGGTGCGCCAGTCCATCGCCCGCACCACGACTCCCGGCGGCGGCGCCTCGAAGGACCGGTCCGGGTCCGGCCGGGAGGCGGCCACGGCCGCCCTCCAAAGCGGCAGGGCCGTGCGGGCGCCGGTCGCCTCGTCCGGAAGCGGCCCGTGGTCGTCGCGTCCCACCCAGGCCACCGCCACC
Organism: Polyangiaceae bacterium; assembly: GCA_026989935.1. Lineage (GTDB taxonomy): Bacteria > Myxococcota_A > Polyangia > Nannocystales > Nannocystaceae > J032. The sequence goes on from JALSIN010000001.1 coordinate 3,308, forward strand.
CGGTCGGGCGTAAAGCCGGCGAACCACACGTCGCGTGCCTCGTCGCTCGTCCCCGTCTTGCCGGCCGCCGAGGGCGCGAACCCGGCCAGGGCCCGCCCCGTCCCCTCCAGCACGACCGCGCGCAGCAACTCCGTCAACCGGTAGGCCGTGGCCGGGGCGATCCCCGCGGGCGCGGGCGCCTCGTCGTCCAGGGGCACCACCGCCCCGTCCACCTCCACCTTCTCGATCCACCGCGGGACGAATCCGCGGCCGCGCCGGGCGATCGTGCCGTAGGCGGCCAGCAACTCCACCGGCGTGACCTCGGCGGTCCCGAGCGCCAGGGACGGGTGGCCGTGCAGCGGCGACCGGATCCCGAGGGCCCGCGCGAAGCGGTGCACCGCGGCCGCCCCCACGCGCGCGAGCACGGCCCGGGCCGCGCGATTGTTCGACCGGGCCAGCGCCGCCCGCACCGTGGCGAGGCCGCCCGCGTCGTCCACGGGCACGAGGGTGCCCGCGTGGATCGCCCCTTCGTCCAGGGCCGTGCCGTACACCACGGGCTTGAAGGCGCTGGCGGGCTGCCGCCGGGCCTGCAGGACCCGGTCGAACATCCCGGGCGTCGCCGCCGTCCCCCCGACGTGCGCCCGCACCGCTCCGCTGTCCACCTCCGCCACGATCACCGCCGCCTCCGCCCCGCGCGGTGCCGCCGCCGCCTCCGCCGCCGCGCGCACCTTCGCCTGGAGCTGCGGGTCGATCGTCGTCGTGACGGTGGCGCCGAGGGTGGGCAGCCGCTCGGCGCCGAACGTCCGCACCAGCGCGCGGCGCACGACGGCCACCACCTCCGGCGCAAGGTCGGGCTCGGGCGGCGGCGGGACGACGGCCGGCATCCCGGCCTCGATGGCCGCCTCGGCCGCCGCCTCGTCGAGGAACCCCTCCGCCGCCATGCGCCGCAGCACCCAGACGGCCCGCTTCCACGTGCGCCGGGGGGCGCGCACGGGCGTGACCTTGCCCGGCGCCTTGGGCAGCGCCGCCAGCACCGCCGCCTCCGCCACGGACACGTCGCGCACGGACTTGCCGAAATAATACCGCGCCGCCTCCTCCACCCCGTACCGCCCCTCCCCGAGGTAGACGAGGTTCAGGTAGATCTCCAGGATCCGCGGCTTGCCCACCGTCCGCTCCACCCGCCCGGCGAGCCACAGCTCCTGGCTCTTGCGCTCGAGCGTGCGGTCGGGCGACAGCAGCAACCGCTTGATCACCTGCTGGGTGATCGTCGAAGCCCCCTGCTCCACCCGGCCGTGCAGGAGGTTCGCGACGGCCGCGCGCACGATCCCCACCGGGTCGAAGCCGCCGTGCTCCAGGAACCGCGCGTCCTCGGCCGCGAGGAACGCCTGCACCACGTGGCCGGGGATCTCCGACAGCGGCACCAGGGTGCGGCGCTCGCCGAAGTGCAAGGTGGCGAGCAGCGTGCCGTCGCGCGCCAGGATCCGCGTGACCACCTTCGGCTGCCAGCGCTCGATCCGCGCCACGTCCACGGCGTCGGCCTTGCGGCCGTAGTAGGCCACGAGCCCGCCCAGCGCCGTCGCCGCCGCGAGGACCAGCACCGCCGCGGCCACGGCGGCACGCACGAGCAGGCGGCGAAGACGCGAGCGCACGGCGCCGCCGAGCTTGTCGCGCCCCGCCGCCGCGGGCAAACCCGGCGCCGGGTCCCCATGGTGCGGGCGTGCTCCTCGGCGTCACGGCGCAGGGATCGGGTCCGTGCTCGACCGCACGGGGCCCGAAAATGCCGCGCGGCCCGGGTGCGTCCAACCACCGTGCCGCGCCCCGCCCACGACCCGCTGCGCCGCGCTAGACTCGGGCGCACCATGCGCCGCCTCGCGCTGCTCGCGCTCGTCCTCGCCTGCCACGCGACCCCACAGGAGGCCGCAGCCGCCCGCGAGCCGCCGAGGACGCCGGCCGCCGCCGACGCGGCGTCGGCCCGCGGCGAGGTCCCCATCGGCCCGAACGTGCCGGCGGACCAGCTCGACACCCCCGGCCTGCGCCACGTGGAGGTGCTGCGGATCGACCGCGACTTCGGCAAGCCGCACTTCGACATCGTCCTCGACGCCTGGCTGCCCCGCGACCGCCCCGACCGCCTCGCCGAGGCCCGGCTGTGGTGGCTCAAGCGCCACCGCGCCGACGCCCGCGGCCCCTTCGGCAAGAAGTCGCTGCGCCACGTCGAGGTGCACACCCGGCGGCTCGGGCCCGGGCGGATCCGCCTGCGGATCGGCGGCAAGGGCCGCCTGTTCGCCTTCGAGGTGGTGGCCGAGGACGGCACCGCCCGCGCCTACACGCGCGTGCGCACGGCTGACGGGCGCACGGTCGAACGGTGCGCCGCCACCTCGGCCGTGCTCCACGCCAAGAAGACCCTCGGGATCGTCACGGGCATCGACCGGCTGGCGGTGCGGTGCACGACCCCGGCGGGTACGACCGTGACCGGCGAGGCCGTGCCGGACGCGGGCCGCTGACGCCCTACGGCCCCAGCACGCGGTCGAAGAAGGCGGCGAGCGGCGCCCGGTACGCCTCCGGGTGCCGCAGGGGGCCGTCGCCGTGTCCGCCGGCCGTGACCGCGAACGCGCCGTCCGCAGCGCGCCGGGCCAGACGCCGGCCGTGCTCGAAGGGGATCGTGCGGTCTTCGGGGCTGTGCAGCACGAGCACGGGCGCCGTCACCCGGTCGAGCAGCCCCGCCGTGTCGTAGGCGAAGGCGATGAACCGTTCGACCACCAAGAAGCGCGGCCAGGTGTCGCGCACCAGGGCCGGGATCGACTCGAACGTCGCGTCGAGCACCAGGCCCGCGGGGCGGTGCCGCGCCGCCACGGAGGTGGCGATCGGACCGCCCAGGCTGCGGCCGTAGGCGAGGATCTTCACGGGCGGCACCCCGCGCGCCTCGACGAGATAGGTCCACGCGGCCTCGGCGTCGACGTAGGTCCCCGCCTCCGTGGGGGTGCCCTCGCTGCGGCCGAACCCGCGGTAGTCGAACAACAGCACGTCCACGCCGAGCCCGGCCAGGAGCTTCGCCATCCGCACGCGGTGCCCCACGTTGCCGGCGTTGCCGTGGCAGTAGAGCACCACCCCCCGCGCCCTACGGCGCCGGGCGCGGACGTAGAACCCGTGCAAGGTTGGACCGTCCTCGGCGCGAAAGCGGACCTCCTCGTACGAAAGCCCCACGTCCGCGGGGGTCGCCGTCACCGCCCGCACCGGGTGATAGACGAGCGCCGCCTGGTGGGTGACCAGGTACGCAAACCCCAGCACGTGCAGGGCGGCGAAGACCGAAACGGCCGCGACGAGCCACCTGCGCCACCGCCTGCGCCCGCCGCGGCTCATCCGCGGAAGGTGTCCTTTTGCGCGCGCAGCCGGGCGAATGCCTCGGGGGAGGGGGCGCGCAGGAACGGGTTCGTCCGGCGCTCCTCGGCGATCGTCGTGGGCGTGGTGCACGGGCCGATCCGCGCGCGCCGGGCGGCGACGGCCTCGTTGTCCGGCTCGACGGTCGCGGCGAAGGCGAGGTTCGCGGCCGTGTACTCGTGCCCGAACCAAAGGCGGGTGTCGGGCGGCAGGTCGCAAAGCCCCGCCAGCGACCGGTACAACATCTCGGCCGTCCCCTCGAACAGTCGGCCGCAGCCCGCCGCGAACAGCGTGTCCCCGGTGAAGACGTCCCCCGCTGCGGCGCCCTGGGGCGGCGGCAGGTACCAGGCCACCGCCCCGAGGGTGTGCCCCGGAACGTGCCGCGCCCGGACCTCCACGCCGGAAAGCGGCAGGGGCGCGGGGGCGTAGGCGTCCTGGGGGGCCTCGACGAACACGGTCTGCCGCGGGATCCGGCCGCGGTCGCGCGCGTGCCCGGCCACGAACACCCCCTCGAAGGCGTCGCACAGCGCCGCGACCCCACCCACGTGGTCGGGGTGGTGGTGCGTGGCGAGG
>JALSIN010000002.1 GCA_026989935.1 Polyangiaceae bacterium
GCCCCGGCGGCACGCCGAGTCGCTCGCGCAGGGGCGCGCGGGTGCGCAGGGTCACCGGCGCTTTCTGGCGCGGTGCCAGGACCGGCGCACAGCCGACGGCCAGGAGCAGGGCGACCAGGCCAAGACGACGGGAACGTCCGCGCATCGCCCGGGCGCCCTCACGGGGTCTGGCAGTCGAGCATGTCCGGGCCGCCGACATCCTCGACGAGCCGGTCGAGCAGGCGTCGCTCGTCTCCGGGGAGGGCCTTTGCCTCCGCATGGGCCACGCACAGCGCCGGCAGGGCCGCCTCCGGGTCCCCGAGGGCGACGTACGCCTCGGCCAGACGAAGGTGGGCCCGCGGATCGTCCGGGTGGTCGCGCACGAGCCCCTCCAGCATGGCCAGGCCCTTCTCGGAGTCGCCGTGCGCCAGGAGGCGCGGCGGCGCCAGCACGTAGAGCGACCCCAGAAGGCGCGTGGCCGCCCCATCCCGGAACCCGGGGTCGCGTTCGATGGCACGAAGGGCCCAGGCTTCCGCCTCCCCCACCAGGCGGCCCGCCTTCGCGCCGCGGGCCTCCGCCAGACGACCCGCGAGCGCGGCTCGCGCGAAGGCGTAGGCGGCCGAGGCGTCGTCCGGCAGGGCGGCCACCGTCTCGTACGCTCGCTTGCGATCCGCGCGATCGGCCCGCTCGGCGGCGATGTCCGCCTCGAGCGCGTCGAGGACGGCGAGAGCACGGGGGCCGGTGTCCGGGGTGTCGGGCGCCGCCACGTCCGGCGCCGGCGGTCGTGAAACCGCCTTCGGAGCACAGGCCGCCGCCACGAGCCACGCGGCGCTCAGGAGGCGCGAGCGAGGAGACGACATCGCTCGCCTGCATACCACGAAGCGCTCCACCCCCGGAAGGCGCCCCCCACGCCCTACGGACAGACGCCATCCGTGGTGCAGGCCACGAACACGCCCTCTCCGTCCTTGTTGCCCGCGACGTACACCACCCCCGCGACCGTGTCCACGTCCGTGCCCGACAGGACGTCGATCCCTGCTGGCTCGGCCTCCCAGACGGGTTGGCTCATGTTCGTCAGCGGCAGGTCGAAGGCGGCGATCCAGGCCGATGCACCGATGAAATCGGGGGAGACGCCGTCCCACTTCGTCCCTCCCGTGACGAACAGACGGCCCCCCGCGGCGTCTGCTCCGAGCCATCCATCCCCCTGGGGCGTGACGTTCTTGGTCCACTGGGCCGCGACGACACCGGAGAGCGGGGAGACCGAAACCACGACCGCCTCGAGGTCCACGGGGTCGTTGTCGCGGTAGAACACCCCCGACGCCAGCACCTGGTTCCCCTCGTACTGAAGAGAGGTGAAGAGGACGCTGTCTTCTCCGAGCCCCAACGAGATCTCGAACTCGGCCTGGGGCGTGCATGGGCAGGCGCATTCCGGATCGTAGCGAAGCAACGTCGCCTTGCCTCCCGCCATGGCCACGGCCAGGACACCGCCGGGGCCCATGGCGACCGCCCGTACTTCCCCCGTGCTCTGGGGCGTCGGCGTCCAGGCAAAGCCGCAGGCGTTCCCGTTCGTGTCCGCCTGGACGATCCACGGCCGAATACCCTGCTCCAGGTTCGAATACCCCACCAGGAAGATGCGCGTTCCGCTCCCGACGAAGTCGTAGACCAGGTCCGTCCCCGTCGATCCGAACAGCGGCTTCTCCCACTGGCTCTGGAGCGTCGAGGGGACGATTCGGGCGTAGAACCCCTGCCCGGGATCCGTGTTCGTGGCGGACCGACCGGCGGTGAAGAGGACATCGTCCACCCAGTTCACGCGCGTAAGGCGCCCGGTGGTCGTGCCGGCGTACTGGATCGTCCGCTCGTCGAGGACGGTCCCGTCGCAGGGGTCGAAGGCGAACAGCCGGCCGCCGGCTCCCTCCGTGTACCCGGACGCGATGACCCGGTCGCCCGCCACGACCACGTCGTCGAGCCAGGCGTTCGGGACGTCCACCGCGAAGGGGGGCCCCGCACAGGCCCCACCCGTCGTGACGCCCTGCGTGGTGCCACTTCCCATCGTCGAGACCGCCCCGGTGTCCCCCGACGAGGTGGTCGCGCCGGAGGTCGTGGATGGACCGACCGTCCCGGCGGATCCCATCGTGGTGCTCGCGGTCCCCGAGGTCGTCTCGGTCTCGGACGAGCCGCCTCCCGAGACCGTGAAGCCACTCGAACCGCCGGGGTTCTTCGCCGAGGAGCAAGCCGCGGCGACCATGGCCCAGGCCGCGAAAGAGGAGATGACTTTCCGGTTTGCCCGTCGCATCCAGGCCGATTCTAACACGGATTCGACCCGGCACCACCGCACGGCGTGCCCGCGTTGGCACGCCCGCCTGCTTGCCTCGGACCGGCGCTGCCCCCGTTCCGTCGCCTCGCATGGGGCCCACGATGCCCCACCCCCGGCGCTTTCGACCGAAGGGCCCCCCGCCCGCGGTCGTGCTACGCTTTTGTTTCGAGGTGCCGCCCCATCCAGGAGTTCTCGTCGCGGTGCTCGCGACGGCCCTGTCCGTCCCGGCGGGGGCCGCCGCCTCCGCGGGCGATGACTGGGGGATCACCCGCCGATCCGACGACGACGCCCTCGTCCGCCAGCGACTCGCCGCCCTGCATCGCCGCCCCTTCGACGACGGGCAGTTGCGTGCCCTTCGGCGCACCCTCGGACCCGCCCGCCTGCTCGCCCGCCTCGAGGCGCGCGTGCGCCGGGCCCCGAAGGACCCGGCCTGGACGATCGTCTACGCACGGGCGTTGCTTTCGGCGAGCCGCCCCGAGGAGGCCGCGACCGCGCTCGGGACCGTGCCGGGCGCCGCGGGGCGGTACGAGCCCCGGTTTTCACTGCTGCGGGCCAAGGCGCTCGAAGCCGCCGGTCGCCTCGAAGAAGCCCTGGCGCTCCTCGAAGCCGCCGGTGCGCGGCAGGCCGACGAGGCCCTGCTGCGGGCCCGCCGCGACCTCGCCCAGCGTGCGGGCCGATGGACCGTGGCGGTGGAGGCGGCCCGACGTCTGGCCGAACGCGCCCCCAGCGTCCAGCGCTACCGGCAGCTCGCCGATCTCGCCACTCGCGCCGGCGACTCGACCACCGCGCGCGCGGCGTTCGAGCGCGCCTGGAGCCTCGCCCGGGGGAGGCATCGGGTGGAGGTCGCAATGGCCTGGGCCCGCGCCGAACTCGCCCTGGGCGCCCCGCAGGCCGCGGCCGACCTGGCCGAGCGCGCCGCCCGGGACGCCCCCCGCTCCCACCGGGAGGCGGCCCTGCGTCTGCTGGTCCGCGCGCGACGGGCCGAGGGGCGCCTCGACCGCGCGGCCGACTGGCTCGAGGCCCGGGCCGCCGCCTCCCCGAAGGACCCGGCCGTCCACCACGTGCTGGGCCTCGTACGCCTGGAACAGGGAGGGGACGCCCGCCCGCCCCTGGAGCGCGCCCATGCCCTGGCCCCGTCCGACCGCCGGATCCTCGAGGACTACGTCACCGCGCTGCTCGAAGCGGCCGACCTCGACGGCGCCCGGGCCGTGGCGGCCTCCGTGCGCCCACGCGGTCCCGAGGATGCCGAGATCGTCCTGCGCGTGGCGGATCGACTCCTCACGGCAGGCCGGCGCGACGACGCGGCGGCGCTCGTGGACCGGCTGGTCGCACGGCGGGCGCGAGACGGAGCCACCCTCGCGGCGATCGTGGACTTCTGGAACGTCCACACCGAAGAATCCCGCGCCCTGGCCGTGGCCCGCGCGTGGGCGAAGGCCCGGCCTCGCGACGTGCGCGCCCTGGTGGCCCTCGGTGAGCAGCTCCACGCCCTCGGCCACCGGGACGAGGCGCTGGCCGTGTGGTCCCGCCTGCCGGCGGTCGCGCGCCCGTCCCACGCGGGCCGCGCCCGCCTGGCCGAGTTGCTGGCGGACCACGGCCACCTGTACCGGGCGGTCGCCGAGCTGCGCGCAGCCATCGAAAAGGCACCCGACAACCCCGCCTACCACCGCACGATGGCGGTCCTGCGCGAGCGCAGCGGTCAGGACGCGGCGGCGCTCGCCCACTGGAAGCTGGTCCTCGATCTGGCACGCGGCCCCGACGCCCCCACTTTGCGGCGCGAGGCCCGGACCCGGATCGTGGACCTGCTGTTCACCGGGCGGCTGCGCGATCGCAGCCGGCGGCTACAGATCGAGATCCACCGCCTGTCGCGCCTGCTCGACGCGGAAGACCCACGCGACGAGGCCCTGCGAGCCGGCCGGTTGCTGGCGGAGATCCACGCACGGGCGGGGCACCCCGACGAGGCCGTCGCGATCCGCCGCCGGCTCCTGGCGCTGTCGCCCAACGATCCGCGGGCCATCGACGACCTGGCCCGCGCCCTGCGGCGGGCCGGACGGATCGAGGAGGCGGCCCGGGTCCTCGCCCGGCGCCCGGCCCGATCCGACACCGAGCTGGCGGACCGCGAGGGGGAACTCGCCCTGCTGGCGGCCGCGGCGGGCCGCACGAACGAGGCCATCGAGCGCGCCTTGCGGGCCGCCACGGCCAGCCGCCGGGCCCAGCCACTGCTCGACCTCGGGGACCGACTCGAGGCGGCCGGGGACCTCGATGGGGCCGCCCGGGCCTACGCGGCGCTCACCCGCACCGGGCTGGAGCCCGGCCGGGCCCGACTCGCCGCCGGCCGCCTCGACCTGCTGCGCGGCCGGGGCACGCGGGCCCGGGCGAAGCTGCTGCAGGTGCTCGAAGACGGCCGGGATCCGAGCGCCGCCCTCGAGGCAGGCCGCCTGCTCCACGACGCGGGGCTCGTGCCGGCGGGGGCCCTCCTTGCGCGGCTGCAGGCTGCCGCGGGCGCCACGGGACCGGGGACCTTCGACACCTTCGTGTTGCAGATCGTGGCCCGCATGGCCCCCGAGACGCTGCGCGAGGTCGCCCGGTCCCCGGCCCACCGGACGTTCCTCGACGCCACCTTGCGCCGGGCGGTGCGCGGACGCTCGGCCACCGACCGCATCCTGGCGGCGCGCATCGCCGAGACCCTCGGTCGCACCCCCCTGGCCGACGACATCCTGCAGGCCGCGATGACGCTCGACGTCCCCGCGTCCGCCCCGGCGGTCACGCGGCACCGGCTCCGGGCGGCACGCTTCGTGCTGTTGCGGGCCGCCGCCACCCTGGGCGGCCCGGAACACCTGGCCCGGATCGCGCAGCAAACGGTCCCCCGGCGCGCGCGCGACCGAGCGCTCACCAGCGCCGCGGCGTGGGCCCTGGCGCTCGCCGGAGGCGAGGCGGGGCCTCGAGCCCTGATCGAGGCGTCCCGCGCCGGCGTACGGGCGCCGCAGGTCGCCCCGGGCTGCGTGGCCGTGCTGCGGCTCGCCCAGCTCGGCCCGGTCCTCGGTGCCCGCCCCCTGGTCGAGGCGGGCGCGCGGCGGGAGGGCCTCGGGACCGACGGGCCGATCACCCGGCGCGTCTGCCCCCTGGCGCTGGCGGCGAGTGTCGGCGCGGACCGGCGCTTCCAGGACGCCCTGTTCCTGCCCGACGAGGCCCGCGCCGTCCGGGCCGCCTACGCGCTGGGCGTTGCGGCCGAGCCGACGGACGAGGTCCTCGCCCCGCTCGCGCGGCGTCTGCTCGGCCCCGCCGGCCCGGCCCGGGACGCCGCCGCGGGTGCCTTGCGGCGCCTGCTGTCGAACGGCCCGCGCCGGGTGCTGCCCCCCCCGCCGTTCACCACCCCCTACGCGAAGGCGGCCCGCGTGGCCAGCTCCGCGGCCGCGCCACGCCGCGACGGCACGCCCTTCGGGTACGAGCGCCGGATCCTCGACCGCTGGCTGGAGATCGTCGTCCGCGGCCCCGAACCGGGGCCGCTGCCTTCCGAAGCGATCGAACGCCTCGCGCCCCTGCTGCGCCGGGCGGTCGCGGACATCGAGCGATCGGGCACCCCCGCCGAGCGGACCGCCCTCGCGGCGAGCCTCGTGCGCCGCGACGGCAGGCCGGTCGCCGTGCGGCTTTGGGGCCTCGCCACGGGGCCGGTGCCCCTGCCCGGCCTCGATTGACAGCCCGCCCCGCGCAGCGCAGGATCCCGGCACCATGGAGCTTGGGCTTGCGTGCCACGTCTGCGGCCATCTCAATCCGATCCGGGGGCAGGTGTGCGGTCGTTGCGGGACGATCCTCGCCCCCGAGCCGGTGATGCCCGCCACCGCCCAACCGGCCGCGGCCGCCCCGCCCGCGCCCGCGCCACGGCCCGCGGCTGCCCCGCCGGCCGCCGCGCCGCCCCCGCCGCGCTTCGACCCGGTGACCGGCCAGCGACTTTCGGCCGATCCGGACCGCCCCGCCCCGAAGACCATGTTCTTCGGAGCCCTGCAGCAAGAGGACGCGGTGCCGCGCCTGGTCGTGATCAAGGGCGGTGGCCAGGACGGCGCCACGTATCACCTGCAGGCGGCCACCACCGTCGTCGGTCGGCTGGAAGGCGACATCGTGTTTGGACAGGACCCGTTCCTCAGCCCCAGGCACGCCAAGTTCACCACCCAGCAGGGGCGGCTGTTCGTCCAGGACCTCGACAGCCAAAACGGGGTCTTCGTCCGGATCAAGCAGCCCGTCCCCCTGGCCCAGGACGACGCCTTCCTGGTGGGCGAGGAACTGCTTCGGCTCGACACCCGCCCGTTTTCGGGAGGCCAGCCCTCCCCGGCCGGCACGTACTTCTACGGTAGCCCACAGCCCGAGGGGTCGTTCCGCGTGGTGCAATGTCTGGCCGGGGGCGCCGACGGCCGCATCGCCAGCGCCAGCGGCGACACGCTGACGATCGGCCGGGAGGGCAACGACCTCGACTTTCCCACCGACCGCTTCATCTCGGGGCACCATGCCCGGCTCGACCGTCACCCCGACGGGCGGGTCGTGCTGACGGACACCGGCTCGCGCAACGGCACGTTCGTCCGGATCTCGGCGGCCACCGAGCTGGTCCACGGAGACTACGTCTTCCTTGGCCAACAGCTTCTGCGCGTGGAGATCGGCCATCCTCCAGGGGGCGTCGCATGATCACCTGTCCGAAGTGCCAGAAGGAAAACCAGGACCACTACAAGTTCTGTCTCGGGTGTGGCGCGAAGCTGTCGGCGCCCGCCGCGGCCCCGGCCCCAGCGCAGCCCGCCGCGCCCCAGCCGACCCAACAGGCCCCGGCCCCACGGGCGGGGCCGACCATGGGCCAGGCGCCCGCAGCCGCGCAAGCCGGGCCCAGCCCCGCCCAGCCCCGCCCGGCCCCGCCGCCCGCGGCCCCGCAACCAGGGCCCGCCGCCCCCCAGCCCCCG
>JALSIN010000003.1 GCA_026989935.1 Polyangiaceae bacterium
GGATTCCCGATGGTCCGGGGGGACGCAAGGGGGGAAAGGTGGGATATGGCGGGAGGGATCGTTCGCGCGGGCCGCGGTCCCTGGCGCAAACCGGTGCTGCGCCGCCGGGTGGCGTGTCTGTCTGGCGTTGACCGGGCCCGGCTTGCGCAAGCGCGGTCGGGCGCATCGGTGGGATGGTGCGCCCGGTCCGGGGCGGCGAGGGCCGAGACCGCGGGCCTCGAGCGTGCGGGCGGCGGTTCACCGGCGTGGTCAGTTGCAGGGATGCGCGGTGGGGTGCGCCCCCCGGTGAATCGGTGCACTGCACTGGGGTGGCCCGCCCGGGGGGGCGAGCCGGATCCGTGCGCCCGCGAAGGCCGGGTCCACCAGGAAGCACGCGTACCGCCACGACGGACCGGTGGCCTCCGCGACCACGCAGGCGGTGGCGTCGTGGGGGGCGTCGAGGGTGCGTCCGTCCCCGTCCAGCAAGGTGACGTCCGGCAGCGCCCGCGGGGCGTCGGCGCGCGGGGGCCAGGTGGGGGCGGGCACGGAGAACACGACGGTCCCGAGGGCCGCCGGGGCTGCGAGCTGGGCACGGACCCGGTCCACGGCGCCGCGAAGGCGCCACCGGGCCACGCGGTCGGCCGCGAACCCGAAACGCCGGATCCGGCCGGGGGGGTGGTCGTAGCGCCCCTCGGCGCGCTCGGGGCGCCCGGGGGACGCGAGGCGGGCGGCGATCTCGAAGCGTACGAGGCTGCCCGCATCCCGGCCGTACATCATGGACGCGCCCTCGTAGTGCTGGGCGTCGTACGCTTCCGGCGTGGTGAAGTAGCCCAGGTACTCGCCGCCCAGGCCCACCAGCATCGCCGGGGTGCCCGTGCGCCTCTGGAGGTCCCGGCGGATCCGCTGCCCCAGGACCGTCGTGAATTCGCCCGGCAGGGTCGCGAAGGTCATCCCCGCCGCCTCGACGACCGACAGCGGCACGTCCGTCGGGACGGCCCCCGGTGGGAGGAACAGCTCCGCCAGGGGGACGGGGAGCACCGGCAGCTTGCGCCCCTGGCCGGGCATGGCCGACTCGCCCGCGGGCAGCGCCATGCCCTCGGTCCAGCCGAGCCGGCGGAAGACCGTGGGGCCGTCCTCGGCTCCCACCGCCTGGCTACGGCCGGCGAGGGGGCGGCGCGCGGTGGCGAGCGTGCGCCCGAACGCCTCGACGGTCCGGCCCGCGAGCCGCACGACCGCGTGGTGCGGGACGAAGGGGCCGGTGACCTCGCCCTCGGACGGCGCCCGGAGCACTTCTTCGAGTTGCCGGGCCAGCCGGTCTGCGAGGCGGCGCGTCTCGGCCGGTCCCTGCACGGTCCAGTTCGGAGACACGTCGCCCTCGGGGCCGTTCGCCAGGATGACGACGGGGCCGCCGCCGCCGTCCGCCAGGGCGCGTTCGAGGCGATCGACCGCCATGGCGAACACGTCCCCGTGGTAGACCTCGGTGTGGTTCGGCATGGCGGTGGGATGGAACGCGGCCTGGGCGAAGATGGCGAGGGTGTCGCCCCGCTTCCGGTCTGCAACGCGCAGCAGGCGGATCGTGGGGTCCACGGCGCGACAGGCCTCCGGCGGCCCCGGGGCCGCCTCCACGCAAGGGGGCAGGTCGGCGTTGCCCGCGACGAGGGTGGCGGCCTCGGGCGTGCGCGCGAAGGCCTCGAAGCTGCGGTTGCGCGCGACGCCGCGCATGCGGCCCGTGTGCTTCGTGACGTGGGCCGGGACCGCGGCGTCCGCGGCGGCGGCGGCGGCGGCCACGATGCGGCCCGCCACGTAGTCGAACAGCACCGGGTCGAACCCGGGCAGATTGCTCGCGTGCTGGTTGTAGATCCGGTTCGAGGCGAAGTTCCCCGGGCCGTGATGGGTGTGCGTGGCCGACAGCAGGAGGTTCTCGCGGCCGACGTGGGCGAGGCCGGCCTCGTCCCGCAGGCGGCGGGCCACCTCGTCGGCGAGGCCGGCGCTTACGGCCCACAGGTCCACCACCACGAACACCAGGGGCTCCCCCTGCGCGTCCTCGAGGTACAGGGCCCGCGCGTACAGGGGGGTCCAGGTGCCCAGGCCGGTGCGGCTTTCGAGGCTGTGGCCGCCCATGGGGATCCCGGGGATCGGGGCGATCTCCACCGCGGCGGCGCCGGCCCGGAGCGTACCCGTCCCGGGCCTCGGCGTGCGTTCGTGCCGCCCTTCGATGCGCGTGCACGCGCCGACCCCCGCGAGGGTGGCCGCGAGCGAAAGCGCCGTCCCGAGGCGGCGGACGCGGCGCAGGACGGAGCGGGCGCGCACCGCAGGGGGCTACCACGGCCTCGTGGGGGCCCGCAACGGATCGCCTGCGCCGAAGACTTGCGCCGGCCCCGCTCGTCCCACACCATCGCCGCGCCGTGTCCTCGAAGACGCGAGAGCCCCGCGACGCCGGCGCCCCGGCGTGGGGGGACGAACCGCCGGCGGCGTCCGGGGCGGAGACCTCCGCCGGGTACGGGGTCTGGGACGCGGACGCGCAGGCCGACGGCGACGAGGCGGACATCCCGGCCGCCCCGGGAGACCTGGCGCCCGCACCCGACGAGCCCGACGAGCCCTACGACGAGGACGACGAGGGCCCGCGGGCCGCGCGCCGCAGCCAACTGCTGTTCGTGGGGGCGCTTTGCGCCTGGACGGCCTGGGCCTGGATCCGCTGGGGGTTCGACCCGCCGCCCCCGGGGCCGGCGGCCGCGATCGGGGCGGGGGAGGGCGAGCCGACCTCGCAGGAACCTCCGCCGACGTCGAGGACCGGGCCCGACGGCGGCGCGCCGCCCCCGGCGGTGCCGACCGAGACCACGGGGGGCGGGCCCGCGGCGAAGGCCGCGGACGGTGGACCCGTCGCGGACGCCGCCGGGCCGCCTGCGGCCGAGCCGCTCCCCCACGGGCGTGTGATCCCCGCCCCTCCAGCGCCCGACTGGCCGTCGGGCTTCGAGCCGCCGAAGGTGGTGACCTACACCGTGCGAAACGGCGGGACGCTCGAGAACGTCGCGAACCTCCACAAGATCTACCACCACGAGATCAAGGCGCTCAATCCGAACACGCCCTTCGACAAGGAGTTGCCCGCCGGCACGAAGGTGGTGGTGTACCGGGCGGAGCGGGCCAAGCCCTCGGCCTCCCTCGGCGCGCCGGGCGACGGGCGGCTCGAGGGTGGGGTGCCCATGCCGGACGGGCCCGGACGGATCCTCAAGATGATCCCCTGGAAGTCCTGGGGCACCGCCCACACGGTCGCCGTCCTCGACCAGGTGCTGCGGACCTGGGCGGAGACCCATCCCGACGCCCTGCCGATCCTCGTCGGGAACCTCTCGGCCCCCACCGGCGGCAAGCTGCCCCCGCACGCCACGCACCAGTCGGGCCGTGACGTGGACCTGGGCTATCCGCAAAAGCCCGGCGTCGAGAAGGAATACAACTGGCGTGCCATCGACGCCCGCCTGCTCGACCCGGCCATGGCCTGGTCGCTGCTGGAGATCCTGGCGAAGACCCGGGCCGTCGAGGTCGTCTTCATCGACCGCTCGATCCAAAAGCTCCTGTACGACTACGCCGTCGAGACCGGGCGCTACACCCAGCGGCAGCTTGCGCGCTGGATGGAGTATCCGCGCCCGACCGGCAGCGGCTCGCCGTTCATCCAGCACGTGCGCGGGCACGTGGACCACCTGCACGTGCGCGTGGCCTGCCATCCGGACGACCGGCGCTGTATCTCGCGCAAGAAGTAACGGGGCCTACGCGGCCGCCGCGTCGGGCAAGGGCGGCAGGCTCGCAGCGGGGAAGGCGATGCAGGCGGCCGGCGCGCTGCGTCGCACGAGGTCGGTCAGGTCACGGCGCTGGATCGAGGCACCGCCGCAGCGCACCAGGACCGGCCGCCGCGCGAGGGTGAGCATGGTGAGCAGCCGTTCGAGGGCCCGGCGCACCGGGCGGGCGATCAGGGGTGGGGCCTCCCGCAGGTCGAGGATCACGCGATGGCCGATGCGTGCGGCCAGGACGTCGGACAGCGCGTCGTCGAGCGCGCGAAACAGGCCCGGGTCGGGTCGGCCGAAGCGCCACCACAGGCGCACGAGCACGTCGTCGCCTGCGAGCTCGACGCAGTGACCCGGACCTTGTCGGAGGAGGACGGGGTGGTCCGGCACGAGGGGGTCATCGGCTAGGATCGGCCGCGTCTTGAGACCGGCCAGCGCCCGCGCCACAGGAAGGCCGTGGCGAGGGCGTAGAAGACCGCCGTCGCGTAGGGCATCCCGAGCAGGGGCCACACCGGCAGGTCCAGGGACCAAAGGAACGTCCCGGCCAGCAGGCAGGCGACGCCGACGGCCGTGCGGCCGTTTTGCAGGGCGCGGCGGCGCTCGATCTCGCCGAGGGCCTCGACCGTGGCGGGCGAAAGACCCACGGCCAGCTTGCCGTCCTTGAGGTCGCGCAGCACCTCGGGCAGGGCCTGGGGCAGCGAGCGCAGCATCCGCTGGTACATGCCCAGGTCCGTCAGCGCCACCTGGCGCAGCCGCTCGGGGCTGTAGCGGCGCTTGACCATCTCCTCGATGAAGGGGCGGGCGAGATCCAGGGGGTCCACGTCGGGCGCCAGCGTCTTGGCGAGGCCCTCCGTGGTGAGGATCGCCTTGAACATCATCGTAAAGTCCGTCGGCATGCGCACGCGGTGGCGCGTGGCGCCCGCCACGAGCTCGCCGAACAGGGCGCCGATCTGGATCTCCGACAGCGGCACGCCGACCAGGTACTGCTCGGCGATCTCCATGACGTCGCGCTCGAAGGCCTCGTAGTCCACGGGCCCTTGCGGGATCGCCAGGGCGTAGAAGGTGCGGGCCACGGCCTCGAGGTCCTCGTTGAGGACCGCGTGCAGGATCTCGATGATCTTGTCCTGCATCGTCGGCGAAAGGCGCCCGACCATGCCGCAGTCGATGATCGCCAGCCGCCCCTCGTCGAGCACGAAGACGTTGCCCGGGTGCAGGTCCCCGTGGAAGAAGCCGTCGATGAACAGCATCTTGTAGGCGGCGTCGAAGTAGGTGTCCACCCACGGGCCGATGTCCTCGCCGGCCTCGATGACCTCCGAGAACTTGCGCCCCTCGATGAACTCCATGCACAGGACCTCGGCGGTGGACAGGTCCTTTTCGACCGCCGGGACCACGACGGACGGCACCTCGGCGAAGTTGCGCCGGAAACGGTCGAGGTTGCGCGCCTCGATGCGAAAGTCGATCTCCTGCAGGATCGACTTGGCGAAGCCCTGGACCACGCCCACGATGTCCATGGCCTGGGCCTCCTCGAAGGCGTCTTCGAGCTGCTGGGCCAGGGCGAGCATGATGCTGATGTCGCTTTCGATCTTGCGCCGGATCCCCGGGCGCTGGACCTTGAGGACCACCTTGCGACCGTCTTCGAGCTCGGCCCGGTGGACCTGGGCGATGCTGGCCGCCGCCAGGGGCTCGGGCTCGATGGTGTCGATCCGGGCCCGGGCGGCTTCGGTGAGGTTGCGCTCGATCTGGGCCTCGACCGCTGAAAACGGGATCGGCGCCACGTTGTCCTGCAAGGCGGTCAGTTCCGCGATGATCGGCGCGGGCAGCAGGTCCGGCCGCGTGGACAGGATCTGGCCGAGCTTGACGAAGGTGGGGCCAAGCTCGGAGAAGGCCGCGGCCAGCCGGCGGCCCGTCTCGGCGCTCGCCAGGTCGGGGCGCGCGCCGGCGTGCTCGTCGAGCCCGATCTCGCGACGGATCTTGAGCT
Source organism: Polyangiaceae bacterium (assembly GCA_026989935.1). Lineage (GTDB taxonomy): Bacteria > Myxococcota_A > Polyangia > Nannocystales > Nannocystaceae > J032. Next base: position 5,731 of record JALSIN010000003.1, read on the forward strand.
GTGCGAGCACCCAGCCGAACCCGTGGCGCACGAAGACGGCCGTGATCTCGCGCAGCCGCGCCACGTCCTTGGCGCCGCTGACCAGGGCGCGGGACGAGGCCACCAGCGTGCGCAGCATGGACATGCGGCGCGCAGTATAGCGGGGCGGCTACGGCGTGCCTTCGCGGGCCCGGGGCTCGGACGTCGCGGGGTGGCAGGCGGCCGGGTCCGGGGTCAGCTTGCACGAGACGTCGAACACACTGCCGGGTGGGGCGGGGGCGCGGGCCGGAAACGCCACGGCCATGTTGTAGCCGCGCCGGGCGCAGCGGGCGGGCAGCGCGTCGCCGGTGCGGGGCCGGAAGCAGCGGGCGTGCCCCGGGGGGATCGATCCGTCCGGTTCGCAGGGCGGCACCGGGGTCCGTGTGCCGTCGCGCGCCACGAGGGCGGCCCGGCAGGAGGGCTGCAGCCCCGGTCGGGCCGGGTCGGTATCGGCCACGCAGGCGGCCATGCACTGGGGCGGCGGGGGGGCGGCGTCTCGTCTCGCCCGGGGCACGTCGATCGGCCGTGGCGGGGCGCGCTCGTGCAGGCGGCGGCCGGTTTCCTGCCAGGCTCGCACGAAGGCCACCACGCGGGCGGTGTCCTCCCCGGCGTCCCGCCCGGCGCGCTCGAAGGGGTCGGCGGCAAGGTCGAACCGGCGGGTCCGCCCCTCGGCGTCCGTCACCCACTTCGTATTCGTACCGCCGGCGACCATCGCGGCGCAGGTCCCCTCGAACCAGCACCAGGCGGGGAGTGCGTTGTGGCCGGACGAGGTCAACAGGTCCCGGCCCGGCAGGCGGCCCCGGGTCCGCACGCCGGCAAGGCGCAGGACGGTCGGGAGGAGGTCGATGGGCCCGAACAGGCCCGCCACGCGGCGCGGCGGCCCCACCCGGTCGGGCGGGCCGGCGACGACGAGCGGGACGTGCAGCACCTCGTCGTAGACGATCGCGTCGTGCTGGCGCGCGCCGTGTTCGCCGAAGGCCTCGCCGTGGTCGGCAACGAAGAAGCGCACGGTGGGCCGCGGTCCTTCGGCCAGCGCGCGGTCGAGCCGACCGAAGACCGCGTCCACGTGGTGCACCGCCGCCGCGTAGGCCACCTCGCCGCCGAGGGGGACGCCGGGAGGGAGCGGGTCGGGGGGCTCGTAGGGATGGTGCGGAACGCTCGACAGGACCACGGCGAACACCGGCGCGCCCTCGGCCCGCCGCGCCGCGATCCATCGCGTGACCGGCTCGACGAGGGCGCGCTCGTCCATGGCCACGTACCCCACCGGGTCGAAGCGCTCGCCGTCGAGGTCCTCCTGGGTCACCACGTGCTCGAACCCCATGCGCCGGGCGAGCGCGCGGCGGTTCTCGAAGGCGCCGTGGGCCGACTGGAAGAAGGCGGTGCGGTACCCGGCGGCGGCGAGCAGCGCCGGCAGGCACGGCACCGAAAGGCGTTCGGCCTCCACGATCGCCGTGGCGGGGTGGGGCG
>JALSIN010000004.1 GCA_026989935.1 Polyangiaceae bacterium
CTGTACTATTGCGAGTTTGCTCTCGTTCGTGACGTTGCGTACCCGAGCAACAAGGTGAATGTCATCCCGAGTGATGATCTCGCTCTTCTCGCCATTCTAAACTCTCGCACTATGTGGTGGCTGATGCATCGTCACTTCGTGGGGATGAAGGACGGCGCCCTCTCAGTCGATGTCGAAGCGCTCGGCCGACTACCGGTCCCCCCGCTCATGGAGACGATGCATGACACCCTCGTCGACTGGGCCTCAAGGCTGGTGGACTTCGCGGCACACAGACACGCCGGGGAAACCGAGTCGGACGTGGAGCTGGTACCAGACCGCAACATCGCTCTTGCTGAAATGGTCATCGACGCCGTCGTTGCGCAGGCCTTTGGGCTGTCGCAGTCCGAGCGCGAGATCATCAGAGCGTCACTTCCTCAAAGAGACCCAATTGAGGTGGCAACACGCTCCTTGACAAACAGCGACTGCGAGATGCTCGCACGCGAGGCCGATCGCATCGCAGGTACGCATCTGACAGCTGCAGCCGCTTCAGCACGGAGCGAGTTGGAAAGCGGCGCGTGGGAGCGGCCGATGCAGGATCCGCGTGCTGAAGCAGGCGCTGCGCTGGCTGCGGTTCTCAAGACATTGGATTGCCCGACGCCGGCACGTACGGTGCGTCTGGCTACCATCCTCGTCTTGGAGCCGCGGCTCGCGACTCCCTCATTCGACGCGGCAGAGGCTCGGCTGTGGCGCCGGCTAGTGGGCGCGGAAGCAGAGCCGCTTCCGTCTGGAATCGCGTCCTTCATGCCTCCGGCCGACCACGCGTGGGGTGCGGCGGTCCGCCAGCTCCGAGGAAGTGGGATGCTCGTCGAGGATTCCGCCGCCAACACCTGGGCGCCTGGACCGGGGCTGGACGCCATCGAAACGGAGGGCTGGCCTGACGGGCGCGCCAGGATGATCCGGCGTCTCCTCCAAGGCCGCGATGAACGTGAGCTGGAGCAGCGGCTCCCCGAAGCTGTCCGGAGGTGGATCGATGCCGCGGCAGCTTGACCTGGTGACGAGGCCTGGGCTGCGGGTGACTCCCAAGCCCAATCGCGCTGAGCCCACCCTCTGGGTGAGGCGCCTTGTCATCTGGAGCGAGCCGGGCATCGTGCTGCGGGACATCACCCTCCGCCCTGGCCTCAACATCGTGTGGTCGCCTGACCCTGCGGACCGCGGCACGGCGGACGATGCCACTGGAGCCCTTGGGCACGGGAGCGGGAAGACGCTCTTCTGCCGATTGCTTCGCTACTGCCTCGGCGAGGATCGCTTCGCGACGGATGCCCAGCGCGACCGGATCGCTCTCGCCTTAAAGGAGGGGATGGTCGGAGCCGAGGTGATTGTGGATGGCACTTCCTGGTCCATTGTCCGGCCTCTCGGCCTGGGACGAACGACTGCCGCGGTGCCGAACGGCAACCTGGACGAGTTGGCCGCCAGCAAGGTGGACGCCACCGGGATGGCACCGTTCCTGGAGGCTGTCCAGGGCGCGGTGCTTCCCGAAGAAGTCGCCGCTCTCGTACCTGGAGGAAGCGATCACCGGGCGTGGTTGGTCGCTCTCGCATGGCTGACGCGAGACCAGGAATGCCGTTTCGGGAGCGTACTCGACTGGCGGTCGACGGCGTCGGAGTCCGGCTCCCCGGCTCGAGGTCTCTCCACGACGAAGACGTTGGACGCCTTGCGGGCTCTCGTTGGCGCCATCGCCCCCGAGGAGCACGCGCTTCGTCTGGAGGTCGACGAACTACAGCGCGCTCGAACCGCCGCTGAACGGGAGGCTGCCCACCGCCAATGGGATGCGGCCCGGAAGCGAACGTGGCTCGCCAAGGCCTTGTCCTTGGACCAGGACGACGTGCCGCCGGGGGACTTGGCGGTCGAGGTCTTCAAGAAGACGGCGCGAGAGCAGCTCGCCCGCGTCGCGCAGGTCGATCCGTCCACCGACGTGGCGGACCTCGAAGCCCTCCGGACCGAGTACGACCACGCGAGGACCCGTGTTGAGGCTCTCACCAAGGAGGTGGCCGAAGCCGACGCGCGGATGCCGGAGATCGAGCGACTGGTGACGCACATCAAGGGCGAGCTTCCCGGCCTGTCGTTTTCAGCCCTGGAAGCCCAGCAACCCATCTGCCCGGTCTGCGAGGTCCCCATCGACCGTGCCCTCGCCAAGGGCTGCAAGCTTTCCCACAAGCTGCCGGACCTGGACGAAGTGCGGAGGCGCAGAGAGCAGCTTCAAAGAGACCTCGACGAAGAGACGAAGCGTTTGGCGACTAGCAAGACGAACAGGGCGCGGGCCGCCGATGAGCTTGCTACCGCTACGCAACAAGCGGATGCACTTCGCCAACGGCTGCGTGCTGCCGAGCGTGCGCGAGAAGACCGGAGGGACGCCTGGTACACGGCGAGGCGCCTGATCGACGACGCCGACGGGTTTGGAGAGTTGCTGCACGCGCGAAATGCAGCGACGGCCGAGGCCCATCGGTTGGACTCTGTCATCGAAGCGAAGCGTGAACAGGCTGCCGCATTCCGTGACGAGCGGGCCCGGGTGTTCCGCCGCATCTCCGCTGCGTTCGACGCCATTGTGCGCGACCTCGCGGGCGAGGAGGCGTCTGGGCGCATCGCCCTCGATGGGAACGGCTTGCACCTCACCGTCGAGCTTGGCGGCGAGCGGTCCACCGCCGCCATCGACTCGCTGAAGGTGCTCGCCTTCGACTTGGCCGTCCTGTGCGTGAGCATAGAAGGGAGCACGCATCTCCCGGCGTTCCTCGTTCACGATAGCCCGAGAGAGGCGGACCTCGGACTCAGCGCCTACCATCGCCTGTTTCGACTCGCCCGCGCACTCGAAGATGTCGGAGAGGATCCACTCTTCCAGTACATCGTGACCACGACAACCCGGCCACCCGCAGAGCTGAACACCGAGCCGTGGCTACGACTGACCCTCAAGGGCGCCCCGGCAGATCGTCGCCTACTTCGAAAGAATCTTTGACCGATGCCCAGTGGAGACGCGACACGATGAGCACGATCAGCAACACCTTCCGCACTGGAGAGTCGAGCGGCCCGAGACCGCAGTTCGGATACGTTGATGCGTGACCTCGATCACCAGATCGCCGCCGGCGAGTCCGAGACGCTTGAGCTGAAGCGCTCGACCGCGCAGCTCGGCGCCGCTGGCAAGACGCTCTGCGCCTTCCTCAACGGCCAGGGTGGCAAGGTGGTCATCGGCGTCGCTGACGATGGGAAGATCGTCGGCCAGAAGGTCTCGGACAAGACGCGGCGCGAGATCGCGGCGATGCTCGACCGCTTCGAGCCGCCCGCGCCGGTGGATGTCGAATACGTGGACCTTCCGAGGAGCAACAAGAAGGTCATCGTGCTCTGCGTCCAGGCGCAGGAGGAGACCAGGCCCTTTGTCTTCGACGGGCGGCCGTACCAGCGCGTGCAGAGCACGACGTCGGTCATGCCCCAGGAGCGCTACGACCGGATGCTCCTCGAGCGGGCCCACGCGCGCCATCGGTGGGAGAACCAGCCCGCGGTCGACGTGACGCTCGATGACCTCGATCATGAGGAGATCCTGCGCACCCGCGAAGCCGCGATCCAGCAGCGGCGCATCTCGGCCGGCACGAGCACCGACATGGGCGACATCCTCGACCGGCTGGGCCTGCGGCGCGAGGGCGTGATCACCCAGGCCGCGCAGATCCTCTTACGGCACGCGCTTTCTGCCCGACTACCCGCAGGGCATGCTCAAGATGGGGCGCTTTCGCGGAACCAAGATCACCGGCGACATCCTCGACAACCGCCAGGAGCACCTGCATGCCTTTGCCATGGTCCGCGAGGCCATGGCCTGGCTCGATCGCACCCTGCCGCTGGCCGCGCACTTCCCGCCCGGCAAGATCTTCCGCGAGGACCGGCTGCCCGTGCCGCCCGAGGCGCTGCGCGAGGTCCTGCTCAACGCCGTCATGCACCGGGACTACTCGCGGCCGAGCAGCTACGTGGCCGTGGCCGTCTTCGACGACCGGATCGAGGTCCGCAGCATGGGTGGGCTGCCCAGCAGCGTCACCGCCGAGTCGCTCTCGGGCGAGCACCGAAGCGTGCTTCGCAACCCGCTCATTGCCGAGGCATTCCACCGCACGGGCGCGGTCGAGGTGTGGGGCCGCGGCACCAACCGGGTGTTCGAGGCCTGCGAGCGCTACGGCCTCGAACCGCCCACCTTCGCGGAGGACGGTGGCTTCGTGATCGTCACCTTCCGGGCGCAGATCGGGCCCATCCCCCAAGTCGAGGGACCAAGTCGGGACCAAGTGGGGACCAAGTCGGGCCTAAGTCGGCACCAGGTCCAAGTCCTTGAAGAAGCGTTGGAGCCTCGCGCCATCGGGGATCTGATGCAGCTCTGCGGTCGGAGCAACCGCACCAAGTTCAGGGACCAAGTGATACGCCCCCTCCTCGAGGCCGGCCTGCTCGAGATGACCATCCCGGACAAGCCGCGCAGCTCGCAGCAACGCTATCGGACGACCGAGGCCGGCAAGCGGTTGCTGAAGAAGGACAAGTGAAAGGAGACCGCCCCGATGAGCATTGAGTCACTCGCTTCGATCATCGCCGGCGGTCAGCCGCCAGCGGTCAGCCGGGACACGCTCGCCGAGCAGACGCGGGACGCGATCGACGGGCTCTTTGGCAGCCGATACCAGGCGCGGTCGCGCTACTCGGCGCGGGTGGCGCTCATGCCCGGCGCCGATGCGGTGTCGTTTGCCGGGTTCGTACACGAGGACAGCCCGACCAGCGGCGTGTACGGCGGGATGTCGCTTGTCTGGTTCCCCATCGAGGCGACGGATGACGAGCCCGCCGGAAGCCTGCTGACCTTCGTCTGCGGCACGCGCGGCCTCGCGCCTGACGAACAGATCCTGGGTCGGCCGGGGCACGCTAGGCACCTTCAGGCGCTGCGTCGCTACCTGGGCAGGGAGCACGGAGCGGCGGTCTGGGTGAAGCACGACCCCACCAACCTCACCGAGCCCTTCCCCAAGGTGCTCCGTCCCAGCTTCGCCCGCTTCAAGCAGGTGCTCGACCGCTATGGAAACTACATCTACGCGGCGGTCCTCGTGCCCCGCGACTCCGAGCGCGCCCGCGGCGTCGTGTCGGCGTTCGTCGACTTCTACGCCTGGGAGCGCGGCTGGACGCCACTCAAGGCGGCCAAGCCCGAGACCGACGCGCTGAAGAACGCGCTGCGCGGGCACCTCTTCCCCCGTGTGGGCAAGGACGAGGTGCACGCGCTGCTGCGGGAGCGGCGCTTCGTGATCCTCCAGGGCCCGCCCGGTACCGGCAAGACTCGGCTTGCCGCAGAACTGCTGGCGAGCAGGTTCGAAGGCAGGGGCATGGCCGTGCAGTTCCATCCCGCGGTCACCTACGAGACCTTCGTGGCCGGGATCTCGCCGGACGTGGAGCAGAGCGCGCTGCGCTTCCAGGTCAAGGGCGGCTGGCTCGTCGAGGCGGCCCGGCAGGCGAAGGAGGGAGACTTTCTCCTGGTCATCGACGAGATCAACCGGGCCGACCTCGGGCGCGTGCTCGGCGAGGCGATCTACCTCTTCGAGTCGCGCGAGATCGCCCGCGGCGAGGGGCGCACGGTCAGGCTGCCGCACGGGCTCGACGACGGCACGGACACGCTGGAGATCCCCCAGGGGCTCTTCCTGCTCGGCACCATGAACAGCGCCGACCGCTCCATCGCCATCCTCGACCTGGCGGTGCGGCGTCGGTTTGCCTTCGTGGACGTGTGGCCCGATATCGGCGTCGTCGCCGACCAGGGCCGACAGCTCGCCACCGAGGCCTTCGGGCGGCTGCTCGACGTTTTTGCCCAGTACGCGCCCGACGACGCGCTGGTGCTGGTCCCCGGCCACGCATACTTCCTGGCCGACAGCGACGAGGAGCTCATTCGCCGGCTGCGCTTCGAGCTCATGCCGCTGCTCATCGAGTACCTCCAGGAGGGGCGGCTCGGGGCCTGCGAGAGCGAGCTGCGCGCCTATCTCGACTGGCTCGAAGGAGAGATCGCCCGGCATGGCGCAAGCGCGTAGAGCACGGCGTCGTCAGCCGGTCTTCGTCTCGGCGTGGAAGCCGAAGCAGCGGCCCTTGCTAACGCTTTCGGATCAGGGCGCGCCGGTGACCATCGAGCCGGGGCTCTTCGGCATCGGCGGGCGGGACCGGAGCTGGAACGCCCACGCCGAGAACTTCATCAGCGCCAACCGCCCGCAGCTCGCGGCCCTCGACGTTCGACCCGAGCTCGCAGCAGAGACCCACGAGATCGCCCTGCGACTTTGCCCGGGCGGCACGGTGGGCGCCATCCCGCTGCGCACACCCGACACGCGCAAGGTCGCCGGCGGCGTGGTGGTGCGCCCGCGCTTTGGCTGGGACGGGATCGGTCCACTCTTGCAGCAGATCGGCTGGGTCGCCTCGCCGCGCGTGCTCGAGATGCCGCTGGTTCCCGGGAGCGCCCGCGAGGTGCCGCCCTGGGTGCTGGCAGGCCCCGTGCTCCAGCGGCTGGCGAGCCTGCTGCGCGAGATCCGAAAAGGCTTTCGCATGCACGAGGAGGTCCGCCAGGCGCCGCGCGGGCAGATCCTCTGGCAGCGCTACGTGACCGAGCAGATGAGCCGCGGTGCCTTCCACCAGGTGCCGTGCCGTTTCCCGGAGCTTGGCCCAGACGCGCTACTACGCGCCTACCTGCGCTGGGGCCTCGAACGAGTGCACCGGTCGCTCGTGCCCTACGCCGTGATCGACCTGATCGCGCGGCGGCTCTCCGAACAGGCCGAGGGGTTGCTCAACAGCCTGAAGGACACCAGCGCCCGCGCCCCCGACCGCCGAACGCTGGACCAACTCATGCGCGGCGTCGGCCTGCCGTCGGCCGTGCTCCAGCGAGGCCTGCAAGCGCTCGGCTGGATCGTGGACGAGCGGGGCCTCGCGGGTGCGGCCGAGACCAACGGGCTCGCCTGGGCCTTACCCATGCATGAGCTCTTCGAGCGCTGGGTGGAGCACGTGGCGTGCATCTGGGCCCGCGAGTTCGGCGGGGAGGTGCTCACCGGACGATCCGACGAGACCGTGGTTCCGATCGAGTGGGATCGCGGCGCCCACGGCAGCCTGCGCAGCCTCGTGCCCGACCTCGTCGTCCGCCACCAGGATCACGTCTACGTCATCGACGCCAAGTACAAGGGCCACTTCCAGGAGTTCGACGATGCCCGCTGGCTCGCGCTCTCCAAGGAGCTTCGCAACGAGCATCGCCACGATCTGCATCAGGTCCTCGCCTACGCCTCGCTCTTTGGCGGCGCCGAGATCACCGCGATCCTCGTCTACCCCATGTTCGAGCGAACTTGGTCCCGGCTGGCCGAGGTCGGGCGGACCGTGATCCAGGCATCGCTGTCCGGGGCTGGGCGACCGATCCGCCTCGCGCTTGCTGGCGTCCCGGTTCGGCTGCCCGAGGGCGTGTCCGTCGCCACGGTGGCGCGGACCCTCGACGCGCTGCGCGCATCCGAGACCCTGGCCGGAGAAGCGGCATGAAGGGCTACGTCGCCGTCACCGATCCCGGGTGGTACGAGCACCTCGCCCAGGAGCCCGGTCTGGCTCTGCCCCGATTTCTTGGACAACTCCGATAAGGCAAAAGGATGTTCCGAAGCATGTCCAAGAAGGAGTCCTCAGGAGCACGAAGGCGGTTTACCGCCGAGCACGAAGCCCAGGTCGTTCGGCTCTGCCAGCAAACCGGGAAGACGGCGTACGCGGTCGCGACCGAGCTTGGCCTTGCTCCCAACTCGGTCACGAGGTGGGTCCGCCAGGCGCAGATCGATGCGGGCGGTGGGGGCGAAGGTCCGCGGACCACGGCCGAGCGCGAAACGTTGGCGGCGCTGCGACGTGGGAACCGAACGCTCCGCCAGGAACGAGACAACCTGCGGAAGGCCATCGTGCTTTTCGCAAGGGCGGGTACGGCGTGACCGCAGACATGCACGTTGTCACCACCGAGGCCAAGGCTTCGCTCACCGCGGTCTGCAAGGCCCTCGGAGCCCGCCTCGCAGCGACTACAACAGACGGACGCGCAAGCCCAGTCCGCGACGATTCGACACCCGGCGGCTCGACGTCGAGGCTGCAACGCCGACCTCGCACTTCAGGCCCTCGACCAGGCCGTGGCACGACACGCCCCGGGGCCGGGCCTACTCGGCCACACCGATCGGGGCTTCACCTACACAGCGGACGCCTATCCGAGACGACTTCGCGACAGGCAGGCCGTCGTCCGGGTACAAAACCCCGGACCAAGTTCATCGACGCACCACGGCGCGAGGGGCCCGCGCTGCGTACGCAGCCATTCCAAGAGATCGGGGCAACTCCATGCGGGCGCTACGTCTCCTCTGGAAGACCGAGCCTCGCGGCCAAGACCTGGCGTACGAAGACCGCTTGTGCGCGATCGGTTGCCACGAGTTCCAGGACACGGGCCCGCGTCTGGGGCTCGCATCCCAGGATCGTGGCTGCCTTCATGGCGTAGTCATACGCCTCGTGGACGTCGAGATCGGTGACGTCGTAGCCCCACCCCTCGGCGAGCCACCGCAGCGACGCCAGCGCGACCTCGAGCGCGAAACTGGGATCGTCGGCCACGTGGTCTCGCGCAGCTCGATTCAGGGTCCTCGGGTCGCAGGGTGAGCGGTCGGCCAGACGCACCGCGAGGTCACGGAGCCCAAGTCGCCTGGCCGTGGCGAACCATTTGCCCTCGTCGCCGGGCGTGGACCGGATCAGGTCGGCGAGGATTTCCACCGGATCCTTGCTCGGATACTTCCTGGCGATGGTACGGAAGGTGGCGAGCCGGGTCGTGGCCTGGTTCGCCAGGATGGCGTAGCGGTCGTACGCCTCTTCGATGCGGCCGGCGGCGAGCAGGATTTCCTCGCACAAGCAGGCGACACGGATCGCGTCGCTCGGACCGCACGAGGCCTCCGCGTACTCGATGGCCTCATCGACACGACCCATGGCAGCGAGGGCACGCACGCCGTACCCGCGGTCGGGCCACCATCGGAGGCGCGCGCGTTCGATCAGGTCGAGCAGTTCCTCGTACCGCCCCGCGGCCAACAGGCAGGACAGACACGCCGAGGTGCCGTGGAAGAAGCCGCCGAGCTTCGGATCGGATCTCGACGCCATCTCGACGAAGGGCGCGAGCCGATCGGCCCACTCCGAGGCGACCTCGGGCGACCCGCACAGCTCGCCCCATGCGTCGCCCAGGGCCTCGATGTAGGGGATCGTGTCGGCCTCGTGGGCCGCCCACAGCCTCTCGAGCCAGCGTTGCCGCGTCTTCGCATCCACCGGGGCCCGGGCGATGATGGGCACGACGGCGTCGATGGCCCTGTTCACCGCGGCGCCGATGGCGCCGGACGAACTATCGACCCGCTCGAGTGCCGGCGACACCTTCTCCAGGAAACGTACCGCCCCCTCCGCAGCGACGACGGGCTCCTTGCGCGCCACCTTCTTGATCTCGGAAACGGCCTCCTCGATGCGCTTGATGGCCGGCTGGGAACGCCACCCGAAGGCCCGCGCCCGAAAGCGCGCCGCGAAGGTCCACCGGTGCCGCCCTGCCTTGGTCATGCGCCCCCCGGGTGCTCGACGAACTCGCGTCGAATCGCTGGGAAACGCCCACACCGCGAACGAATCCCGGCGCCCCACCGACGGCGATCGGGCGTCGGTTCGATCGCCGCGCAGGCCGCGAACCGTTGGACCGCACGCCCTTGCAACTCGTGCGCTGCAAGGGGCGCCTCGTCCAGGCATTCGCAACCCCCGCACGCGCCGTCGGTCACGACCTCGGCCGCCGCCTCGGATGCCGCGAGGACGGTCTTCCCGTCGGTGTCGAAGCCGAGCATCTCCTCGCCCATTGTACATGGACCAAGGTCGATCTCTCCACCGCCCACGGCGATGCGCCACGCTCGAAGGATCTGGGCGGCGGCCGGGCCCTCCTTGCCGAGCACCGCGCTCGATCCCCGTCGCAGGCCATCGTCGATCACCGGCGAGTCCGCGTCGCCCGCACGTCGGGCGGGTTCGACGAAAACGGACACTTCGGACACCTCGCCGCGAGACGAACCGCGACGTATCCACCTCGATCCACGAGCAGCCGCGCGATCGATGACGAGCCTCGTGACGCATCCGGGCATACCGTCACCGAACATCCGCCGATGAGGTCGCAAGGTCCGTTTCTCTCTGGGGACCAAAGGGGTACGAACCGGGGGGGGCCGGGGGCATCGTCCCCCGCAGGTCAGCACTCGCCGGGGCGGATGCGGAAGACCAGGGCGTAGAGCACCGGGACGACGAGCAGGGTCAGCGCCGTACCGAAGCCCAGGCCGAACACGATGGTCACCGCCATGGACGCGAAGAAGGCGTCCGACAGCAGCGGCAGCATCCCCAGCATCGTCGTCAGCGCCGCCATCACCACGGGTTGCACGCCGCATCCACAGGTCCACCATGATCTGCGGGCGCGTCGAGGCGGGGAAGAAACTCTGCTCCACACCGCCGAAGCCCACCACCGCCGCCGCCAACAGCCCCACCGCACCCAGCGCCGCCCACCCCCGGCGCGGCAAGAGCACCCCCAGCAACCGCCGCACCCCCCGACCCATGAAGCCGCCGTCGGATGCCTCGCCGGCCTGCTTCGGCGGGCGCAGGAACATGGCGCACAGCACGGGCGTGACCGTCACCGCCGTCACCCAGCTAAGGCCCAGGGCATACATGATGACGTAGTACAGCGACCGGCAGTACTCGCCCGTGCCGTCGTTCGAGGTGCCGATCGCCGCGAAGCTCAGGATCGCGATGGCCGTCGCCATCAAGAGCGGCACGGCCGTCTGCCGCACGACCGCCTCGGACGCCGCCTCGACCCGCTGCCCCCGCGCCATGCCCGCCAGGGTGCCGTCCACCACCACGATGGCGTTGTCCACCAGCATCCCCAGCGCGATGACCAGCGCCCCCAGGGAGATCCGTTCGAGCAAGATCCCCTGGGCGTACATCAACAGGAACGTGCCGCAGATCGTCAGCAGCAGCACGGCCCCGATGAGCAGGCCGCTGCGCAGCCCCATGAACAGCAGCAGCACCACCACCACGATGGCCACGGCCTCCACCAGGTTCACCACGAACGCCCCGATGGCCTCGGTCACCGCCTTGGACTGCAACGCGATCACGTGGAACGACACGCCCAGCGGCTGCAGATAGGTGATCTCGGCCATCTTGCGCTCGAGCGCCTGGCCCATGGTCACCACGTTGCCCCCCGGCGCCGTGGAGATCGCAAGCCCCACCGCCGGCGCCCCGTCCACCCGCAAGAGCACGTCGGGCGGATCCCGAAACACCCGCCGCACCCGCGCCACGTCGCCCAGGCGCACCAGCCCGCCCCCCGGCGCCGCCACCTGCAGGTCCGCCAGGTCCGCCACCGCGTCGCCGGCCTGCACCGGGACGAAACGCACGTACGACGGACCCACCGCCACGCGCCCGGCATCGGCCACCAGGTTGCGCGCGCGCACCACCTCGGCGATGGCCGCCGGCGAGCCCCCGAGCTGCGCCACCCGGTCCGACTCGAACGCCACCTCCACCGCCTCCTCGCGCGCGGCGAACAGCTCCACCTTCGCCACGTCCTCCACCACGAGCAGCTCCTGCTGCAGGCGCTCGGCGTAGACGCGAAGCTCCGACAGCGAGTACTCGTCGCCGGTGATCGCCACGAACACCCCGTACACGTCGCCGAAGTCGTCGCGCACCAGCGACGGTCCCGCCCCGGGCGGCAGCCGGCCCTGGGCGTCGCCCACCCTGCGCCGCAGCTCGTCCCACACCTGCGGCAAGGTGGTGCGGTCGTACTGGTCGCGGATCGTCACCGTCACGATGGATCGGCCCGGCTCCGACCGCGACCGCACGTGGTCCACCTGGGCCATGGCCTGCACGGCGCGCTCGATCTCGTCGGACACCTCGCGCGCCACCTCGTCGGCCGTCGCGCCCGAGTAGGGCGTGACCACCACCGCGTCCTTGATTGTAAACTCCGGATCCTCCAGGCGGCCGAGCCGCGAAAACGCCCACAGGCCCCCCACCAGCAGCAGGAGCGCGAACACGAGCACGACCGTGCGGCCGCGCAGGGCCAGCGTCGCGGGGTTCACCGGGCCCGCTCGACGCTCCCGTAGAGATCCTCGAACCGCCGCACCACCTGGCCTTCCGAAAGCTCGTGCACCCCGCTGGTCGCGATCTCGTCCCCGGCCGCCAGCCCCGAGACGACCTGCACGCGATCGCCACGGACTTCCCCGAGCTGCACCGGCGCGGCCGTCACGGCCAGGGTCTTCGGGTCGATCTTCCACACCCGCGCCTCGCCGTCGGGCGTGGACCACACGGCCTGGGCGGGCACCTCCAGCGGTGCGGCTGCGGCCGCACCGGCAGCCTTCACCGGCTGCACCTCGATGGTGGCCGTCATCCCCGGCAAGATGTTCACCCCCTCCGGTGCCTCGATGCGCCAGGTGACCTCGTAGGTCCCGGTCTCGGGGTCCGGCGACGTGGCGGCCTCGGAAAGGCGCGCCGGGACCGTCTCGTCCGGCAGGGCGTCGAACCGCGCCGTGGCCTGGATCCGGTCGGCGAGCGCTTCGAGGGAGGCAGCATCGCCGGCTTGGGCCATGTCGCGCTCGGGCACCTGCGTAACCACCTCGAGCCCGCCCGCTCCCTGCAGCACCACCACCGGCTGCTTGGCCTGGACCGCCTGGTGGTTCTCGACGGCCACGCGGGCCACGACGCCGGCAAACGGCGCCCGCAGCACCGCATCCTCCACCGCCTTGCGGGTGAGCGCGGCCTCGGCCTGGGCCTCGCCGAGCTGGCGCCGGGTGACGTCCTGCTCGGCGGCGGACACGATCCCCTTGGCCCCGAGCTCCCGCGTGCGATCGTGCTCGACACGGGCCTGCCGCAGCCGCGCCTGCGCGCCGAGCAGCTGCGCCCGCAGGTCGCGGTCGTCGAGCCGTGCAATCACCTGCCCCGCCTCGACCTTCTGACCCTCCGTCACCGAAAGGGCCACCAGCTTGCCGGGCACCTCGAAGCTGAGCTCCGCGTGCTCGGCCGCCTGCACGACGCCCGGCCAGCGCAGCACCCTCCCGGAGGTCTCTCCCACGACGAAGGTCTTGACGGGCCGGGCGACCGGCGCGGCGGGCGGGGGCGCCTCGGTCTCCCCGCAGCCCGCGGCGAACACGACCCCCAGGACCAGGGTACGAACGGCTCGGCGCACCCCCCGGACATAGCACGGCGGCGGCACTCCCGAAACCGTACCCCCTGCCCGATCCGGGACGGGTCGCCGGCGGGCGCGCCGGCCGTGTCTCGAACCTTGGACGCAGCCGTCCGTCCCGAACGGTCCCTTCGCGCCGGGCCGTTCACCCCCCGACGCTCCCAGGCGGATCGAGCCCCGCTGCTATGGTTTGCGCGGCTGCGCCGCCATGGCCCTGATCGTGCACCGCGCCCACCGGGTCGAGCGCCTCGTCGAGGCGCTGGCGGCGTTCCTCGACGCCCATCGGCCCGCGGACCCGTTCGAGCCGGTGCCCGTGCTGGTGGGCAGCCGCGCGATGGCCTCGTGGCTGCGGCACGAGCTCGCCACGCGCCGCGGGGTGGCGGCCGGCCTCCTGTTGCCCCTGCCGCGCCGGGGGATCACGGCGGCGGTCACCGCCTGCCTGAACCGGGCCCCCGCCATCCGGATCGAACCCGACCGCTCGGATCCGTTCGACCCCGACCCCCTCGCCCTGCGCCTGTTGGAGATCCTCCACGCGGAGAAGGACGGGGCACCGGCCGAGTTCGCCCGCGCGATCACGACCCGCGAGGAGGACGGCGCCGTCGTGGCCGACCGCCGAGCCTTCGCCTTCGCCCGGCAGGTGGCGCAAGTGCTCGACCGGCTGTTGTACGAGGCCCCGGATCTCGCTGGTCGCCTCGCCGACCGCGGGCGCCCGGTCGAGACGTTCCTCGCGCGCCTGCTGCGCGCCGCCGGCGCCCTCGACCATCCCGAAAGTCCGGTCGTGCGTCACCACGCCCTTTCCGAGCGCGCCGCCGCGCCGGCCGGTCGTGCCCCACCCCACCTGCTGTTGTTCGGGATCTCCACCCTGCGCCCCGGCGACCGCGCCCGCCTGCGCCGGCTCGCACGCATCCTCGACGTGCACCTGTTCTCCGTGGTGCCCACGCCCCACTTCTTCCTGACGGGGCCGCACGCCCGCGCGGGCGAGCATCCCGAAAACCCCCTGCTCGCGGCGCTCGGGCACGGCAGCCGCGCCCTGCTCGACCTGGTCACGGAGGAGGAGGGCTTCGACCTCGACGTGCGGGAGCGCGACCACTTCGCCGAGGCCCCCGCGCCGGCCTCGCTGCTGCACAGACTCCAGAGGTGGATCTTCGACGCCGGTCCGCTCCCGGAACCCGGCGCCCCTCGCTGGGCCGCCGACGACTCCATCACGTTCCACGCCGCCCCCGGCGCGTTGCGCCAGTGCGAGGTGGTCCGGGACCTGTTGATGGCCGCCTTCGCCGAGGACCCCACCCTCATGCCGCGGGATGTCGTGATCCAGACGCCGCAGCCCGCCGTCTACGCCCCGCTGCTTTCGCTGGTGCTCGGCCGCCGCGTTCCGGTGGAGGCGACCGGTCGGCAGACCGACCCCGAAGCGCGCGTCTTTCCGGCGATCCCCGTGGCGGTCAGCGACCTCGGCCTGCGCGAGCGCAACGTCGCGGCCCAGGTCCTCCTGACCCTGCTGGCGCTCGCGGCCGGCCGCCTGCGGGCGCCCGACGCCGCCGACCTGTTCGGCCTCGAAGCGGTGCGACGCGCGCTCGACGTCCCGCCCGACGGCGCCGAGACGTTCGCCCGCCTCCTGGCCGAAAGCGGCTTCACCTGGGGCGCGGACGCCGAGGACCGCCAGCACACGCTCGACGCCGCGGACTGGATGCCGGCGGGGGCGCGCGACCTGGTGGACGACCACGGCTCGGCGCGGTTCGCCGCCGGCCGGCTCGCCCTGGGCGCCGCGCAGCACGACCCGGACCCGCTTTGGGTGCAGCCCGCGCCCCCGCCGCTGGCGACCGTCGCGCCGGTGGAGGCGCCGGCCGGCACCCCGCAGCGCCTCGCCGCGAGCCTGGCCATGGGCCTTCGCATGCTCGAGCGCACCCGCGAGCGGCTCACCCGCCCCCGGACCGCCGAGGCGTGGGCGCGCGTCCTCGCCGAGACCCTCGACGCCTGGTGCGACCTGCCGCCCGAGCAGGCGTTCTTGCGCCGGGAGATCGACGACGTGCTCGACGCGTTCGCCCGCGACGGCGAGGGCGCCGCCGTGCGGCTGGAGGTCGGCGCGGTGCTCGACGAGCTCGAGCGGCGCTGCGACCGGCCGCTGCGCGCCGGCCGCCCGGCCACCGGCGCGGTCACGATAAGCGGCCTCGAACCCATGCGCGTGGTGCCGTTTCGCCTGGTGGTGCTCGTCGGGATGGACGACGGGGCGTTCCCCCGCACCGAGGCCCGACCCTCGTGGGATCCGCTCGCCGGCGACCCGCGCGTCCTGGCCCGGGCCGACGTCGATCGGCACATCCTGCTGGAGGCGATCCTGTCGGCCCGCGACCGCCTCGTCGTCACCTTCTCGGGCCGCGACCCACACACGAACGAGCCGCGGCCCGCGGCCGTGCCCATCGAGGAGCTCGTCGCCACCCTCGGCACGCTCACCGGCGCGGCGCGCTCCGAGCTCGTGGTGGAGCACCCGCTGCAGCCCTACGCGCGCCGGGCCTTCGAGCCGGGCCCGACCCAGAGCCCGGATCCAGGGTTCTTCGCCATCGCGCAGCGCCTCGAACGGCTCCGCACGGGCGGCGGGGCCCCAGCGGCGCGGGCGGACGGCCTGTGGGGCGCGTACGACACGCTTCGCCTGCCCCCGCCACCCGCGGCGGCCGCCGGCCTCGACCTTCGCGAGCTGACGAGCTGGCTGTACCGGCCCAACGACACGCTCGTCCGGCAGCGCCTCGCCCTGTGGCCCGACCGCGCCGCCCCCGAACCGCCCGACGTGGACCCCACGGACGCCGGCGCGCTGGACCGGGCGCACGCCGCGGCCCTGTTCGAGGACCTCCTGGCCGGCCGGGACGTCGCGGTCCAGCGCGTCCACCGGCGCCTGTGCGCCGAGGGGCAGTGGGTGCCCGGTGCGGCCGGGCGCGGCGCGTTCGACGACACCGTCCGCGCCCTTTCGGCCTTCGCGCGCGCGATCGAGGCCCTCGAACCGGCGACCGTGTCGCTCCCCGTGCACGTGGCGTGGCCCGACCGCCCCACCCTCCCCTCCGTCGCGGACACGTTGACGGGCCTGGTGGGCCGCCACGACGGCGCCGCGACCCTGTTGCTGCCCCTCCACGGCACGAAGACGCCGAGCTCGTACGTGAAGCTGCGCGCCATGGTGATCGCCCTCGTGCTGGCAGCCCGGCCGGGCGAGGCCGCAACCGCCGCGCCGGTGGAGGCGGTCGCCCTGTGTGCGTTCGACCCGGCAAGGCGCGCCGCGAAGATCACCGCACGCCCGCTGCCGCCGCCGGACGTGGCCCGTGCCCTCCTCGAAGACCTGGTGGCCGTGGCGGCACGGGCGGCCCTGCGCCCGTTGCCGCTGTTTCCGAAGATGAGCGAGGCGATCGCCACGGGCCTCGTCGGCCGCACCAAGACCTCGGCGTTCAAGGGACAGCCACCCGAGGCGGTGCTGGACCGGCTGCGGCAGGCCGCGGCCCCGTCGGGCCCGGCGGTGACCGAGATCGCCTGGGCCGACCTCGCACGGCGGGCACGCAACGGTCTTTCGGGCCGCCGCGGCGCCAGCGACGACCTGGCCGACGACGCGGTCGCCGCCTTGTTTGCGGGCTACGACCCAGGGCAGTCGATCCTGGCGCGCCGCCACGCGGCCGAGGAGATCGAGCTGGCCGTGCGGGTGTGGGGCCGGGTTCGTTGGTTCTGGTCGAACCCGGGCTACGGTACGACGCGGACGCCGGCGAAGCCGTCGCGACGGCGCGGCGCCGCGGGAGGTGGCCCGCCATGACCGCCCCCACCGTTCCGCTGCCCGAACCGGGCCAGCCGCTGCTGCTCGAAGCGAGCGCCGGGACGGGCAAGACCTGGCAGGTGGCCGACCTCGTGCTGCGCCTCGTCGCCGAGGAGGGCGTGCCCCTGTCGGCGATCTTGCTCGTCACCTACACGAACGCCGCCACGGCCGAGCTGCGCGATCGGGTGCGCCGCCGGCTCGACGCCGCCCGCGCGGCCGTGGCAGGGGCGGCGGGCGATCGCCCGGACGCGACGCTCGCAGGGCTTTCGCAGTGGCCGAACGCGAAGGCGGGGCTCGACCAGGCGCTCGCCCGCTTCGACGACCTGTTCGTCAGCACGATCCACGGTTTTTGCCAGCGCACCCTCGTCGAGCACGCCACCAGCGCCGGCTTCGTCCCACCGCGCGAGGTGATCCCCACCGCCGAAGCGTTCGCGCGGCCGGCCCTGTTCGAGCCGCGCACCGTGGCCGCACGCTGGCCCGATCCCGGGCGGTTCGAGCTGCTCGCCCGCCTCGGCTGGCGCGGCCCGTCGAACCTGCCCGCCCACGCCGCGACGGTCTGCGGGGCGATGCTGGCCCCGTCGCCGGCCGAGGTGGCCGAGGTGCCCGCGCCGGCCGGCGACGCCACCCGGACCGGACGCCTCACCCCCGACCGGGCGGCGGACGAGGCCGAAGACCTCGTGCGCGGCCTCCTGCGCGACCTCGCCGGACACCGCGCCACGATCGAGGCGGCGCTCGCGGCCGGGGCGGCCGGCGACGCCCGGCCGGTTCCCGATCCGAGCGCCCCGACGGCCGAGGTCGCTGCCTTCGTCGCCGCGCTCTACGAGCGCCGCCGCGCCGATCCGGGGGCGCTTTCGGCCATCGAGCCGCGCCTTGCCCGTTTCGACGCGGCCTGGGACGCGCTGGCCCGCCGCCTCTTTGCGAGCCTCGCCACGGGGCTGCGCGCCCGCGTGCGCTCGGCCATGGCCGACGCCGGTGTGCTCACCTACGACGAGATGCTCGCCCGCCTCGACGAAGCCCTCGACGGGGAGGACGGCGGCCCCCTCGGGCGGGCCCTGCGGCAGCGCCTTCGGGTGGCGATCGTGGACGAGTTCCAGGACACGGACCCCACCCAGTGGTCGATCCTGCGCAAGCTGTTCGTCCACCCCGACGCCCGTCTGGTCCTCGTGGGCGATCCGAAGCAGTCGATCTACCGCTTCCGCGGCGCCGACATCCACACCTACGCCCGCGCCGCGGCCGCGCCGGGCGTCCGCAAGGTCCCCTTGACCCGCAACTTCCGCTCGGACGGGCCGTTGCTCGCCGGCCTGGAGCACCTGTTCGGTCCGGGCACGGGTGCGTTCATGTCCGACGACTTCGACTTCGTGTCCGTCGAGGCCGCCCCGGGCCGCGAAGCCTTCGGCCTCGAGGGCGCCCCGCCCGTGACGACGGCCGACGGCCCGCGCCCGCGGCGCCCGTTCGAGCTTCGCCTCGTGACGACGGCGGAAGGGGCCGCGGGGGTCGCGGCGGTGCGCGAGCGATTGTGCGAGGCGTGCGCCGCGGAGGTCGCGGCCCTGCTGGCCGCCGGGACGCGCCTTGCCGGCGAGGCCGACGGGACGCGCCCCCTGCGGGCGAGCGACGTGGCCGTCCTGGTCTACGACCACCGCCAGGCCGCGCGCATGGAGGCCGCGCTCGCCGCCCGTGGGATCCGCTGCGTCCGCCCCGCCACCGCCTCGGTGTTCGGCAGCGACGCCGCCCGCTGGCTGCGCGACGTGGTGTTCGCCTGCGCCGACCGCGAGGGGACCGCTGCGTTGCACCGGATCGCCCTCGGCCCGTTTGGGGGCCTTACGCACGAGGAAGCCGCCGTCCTGTCCGGGGACCTCGAGCCCGACGATCCCGCCGCCCCCACGGCCCGGCGCAAGCTCGACGCGCTGCTGGCCGCCCTCGACCACCTGCGCGCCACCTGGCGGCGGCGCGGCTTCGGTCCGGCCGTCGAGGCCTTTTGGGCGCGCACCCAAGCGCTGGAGGCGATCGCCACCCTCGAACACGGCGACCGGCACGTCACCGACCTGCGCCACCTCGTCGAGCTGTGCCACGCCGAGCAGCGGCGCGGCTTCCTGTCCCCGGAGGGCCTGGCCCGCTTCCTCGACGCCGCGATCCGAGAAGCCTCGACGAGCGGGGCCGTACGGCCGGCCGCCGGTGACCCGACGCTCCTTCGGCTCGACTCGGACGAAGACGCGGTGTCGATCGTCACCGTCTGGGGTAGCAAGGGCCTCACCTTCGAGGTCACCTTCGTGCCGTTCGCAGGCCTGCGCACGGTTGCGCCGGGCAAGCCGAACGAGCTGGTGGCCGGCTTCGATCCGCGCCGAGGCCGCCGGGTGCTCGCCCCGGCCCGGCCGGTCGCCTTCGATGCCATCGACGGCGCCGAGGCGCCGGCCACGGACCTCACCCGGCGGGTGCTCCAGGCCGAGGAGGACGACGCCTTCCGCGAGGAGATCCGCCTGCTGTACGTGGCCCTCACCCGCGCGCGGCACCACGTGGTGTTGTTCGCGCCGGACGCCCTCGACATGCGCGGCGGCGGGCGGCGGCCGCTGCTGCACCTGCTCGGCCGGCCACGAAACGCCCGCGGCGCCGTCGCCGTCGATCGCGGGTCGTTCGGCGCGACGGATCACCTGCCGGCGGACCGGGATGCGCTCGCGGCACGCCTGGCGCACCTGGCCGACACCTCGAACGGGACCGTGGGGTTTGCAGAGGTCCCCTCGGACCGCGACCTTTCGCAAGGCCCCCAGCCGTCGCACCGCCGCCAGGCGGCGGCCCCGATCGCCCGGCGCCCGATCGACCCGCCCCGGTTCGTGCGCGACTTCCAGGTGGCGAGCTTCTCCGCCTGGGCCGCCGGCGGCGTGGCCGACCCGGAGGAGCCGGCCGCGCCCGAAGAGCGCGCCCTCGAGGCGGCCCTCGAACACGACGCGCCCGAGTCCGATGGCCCGAGGGCGCCGGTCCCAGACGCGGCGGTCCCAGCCTCGCCCCCGGCCGCCGAGGGGCCGCCGCCGAGCTTCGAGGGCGTCGCCCCCGGCCGCCACACCGGCACGGCGATCCACGAGCTGCTCGAACGGCTCGACTTCCCCACGGGCCTGCTCGACGACGGGCGGCGGCCGGCCGCCTTCCTCGCGGCCCGCTTCGCCCGCGCCGGCCTCGATCCGGCCGCCGCCGCCGTCGTCGAACGCGACCTTGCGGCCGTGTTGCAAACGCCCCTCGACAACGCCCGGCTCCCGATCCCGCCCGGCTGGTGCCTGGCGCGGATCGACCGGGAAGACCGACTCGACGAGCTCGTCTTCGACCTGGCCATGGGGGCCGGCACCGCCTACCGGCGCGGCACGACGGCCGCCGTGCGGATCGACACGGCGGGCGTGCGCGCGGCCCTCGCACACCGGCTCGAAACGGACCCGAACTGGGAGGGCGCCGCCTGGCTCGCGCCGCTGGTCGAGCGCGGCCTGCCGGACGTCGCGGGAATCCTCACCGGTTCCATCGACCTGTTGTTCCGCCTGCGGGACGGCGCGACGACCCGCACCTTCGTGGTGGACTACAAGACGAACCGCCTGTGCTTCGGGGCGGCTCCCCACGACGGAGAAGCCTACGACGCGCCCCACCTCGCCCACGCGATGGCGGACCACCACTACCACTTGCAAGGGTTGCTGTACACGCTCGCCGCCCACCGGTTCCTGCGGGACCAACTCGGCGCGGACTACGACTACGACCGGCACTTCGGCGGCCACATGTACCTGTTCCTTCGGGGGATGTCCGGTCCCGACACCCCGCGCACCGGCCCCGCGGGCGCCTGCCGGGGCGTGTACGCCGACCGCTGGCCGCGCGCGGTCATCGAGGCACTCGACCGGGCCTTCGGGGCCGGCTGCCTAACCTCGGGAGGGCCCCCGTGAGGCGCGCCCTTGCGGCTCGGCTGGACCTTTGCGTGGCGAACCCGACGCTCGCCCGCGCGATCGCGCCGTGGATCGCGGCCGGGCTGTGCGACGCCGCCGATGCCGCCGTCGTGGACGTGCTCGCCGAGCGCGCGGGGGCGCGGTGCGCCGACGCCGAGGTGGCGCTGGCACTCGCCCTGGCCGCGGTGCGGTTCGGGCACGTGGGGCTCGCGTTGCGGGCGCAGGTGCCGTGGGACGAGCCCGACGGCCCCGCGGCGGCCGGACCCCGGCTCGCTCCGGCGCGCCTGCGCGACGAACTCGCTCGCTCGCCGCTGGTGACCATCGAGGGGCCGGACCCCGGCGACGGGGCCGCGCCCGAGCGCCCCTTCCGCCTCGTGCTGCGCGACCACCTCGGACGCCCGCCGCTGCTTTCGTGCCGGCGCCTGCACCACGAGGAAGTGCGCACGGCCGAGGCGCTGGGCCGGCTGGCGGCGGCCACCCCGCACCCGCCCGTGGATGCGACGCGGGTGGACGCGCTGGTGACGCGGTTGCTGCCGGGGGACGCCTCGGCCGAGGCGCGGGCCGCCGTCCGCACGTGTCTGCGCCGGGCGCTCGGGATCGTGACCGGCGGCCCGGGGACCGGCAAGACGTACACGGTGCAGCGGCTGCTGGCCGTCCTGCTCGCCGCCGCCCCCGCCGACGCGCCGCTTCGCGTCGTGGCCGCGGCGCCGACCGGCAAGGCCGCCGCCCGCCTGACCGAGGCCCTCGGCGAACGGCTCGCCGCCCTGGACGTACCCGAGGCCGTCCGAGAGCGTCTCCAGGCGATCCGCGCCACGACGGTCCACGGGCTGTTGCGGATCCGTCCCGACGGCACCTGCCGTCACGGTCCCGGCGCCCCCCTACCCGCCGACGTGGTGGTCGTGGACGAGGCTTCGATGTTGGACCTTACGACCATGCGGCGCCTCGTCGAGGCCGTGGCCCACGACCCCGCGGAGAACGCGGCCGCCCGCCTCGTGCTGTTGGGCGACCCGGACCAGCTCGCGAGCGTCGAGGCCGGGGCCGTCCTGGCCGACCTGGTGGACCCGGCCGCCGGCCTCGGCGGGCACGTCGCGCGTCTTACGGTCGGCCACCGGTTCGGCGAGGCCCCGCGGATCGCCGCCCTGGCCGCGGCGATCCGCGAAGACCGCGTCTCCGACGCGCTGGCGCTGTTGGGCGGCGGCGGCCCGCCGGACCCGTGCCCGGACCGGATCCGCCACGTCCTCGGCCCCCGCGCCACCCCCACCGGCGTGCTGCGTCACCTGGCTGCGCCGCTCTCCGCCCCCGGGGGGCTGGCCGACGTGCTGCGCGCCGACCGGTGGCGCGCGCGGGCCGAGCGCCGGCGGCCGGCCGACCCTGCGGCCGTCGAACGCGCCCTCGACGCCCTGGCGCGCTACCGGGTGCTGACCACCTACCGCCGCGGCCCCCTCGGCGCCGAGACGCTGGCCGAGGCCCTCGAAGCGCACCTGATCGCCGCGGCCGACCTGACCGGGTTCGACGGGCCCGGGGGGATCCGGGCCGGCTCGGTCGTGCTCGTCACACGCAACGACCCGCGGGTGGGTCTTCGCAACGGGGACGTGGGGCTCGTGCTGCCCGACGGAGATCGCCTGTCGGCGTTCTTTCGTGACGCGGGCGCGATCCGGCGGGTGCATGTGGCGAACCTGCCCGCCTGGGAGCGCGGCGCCGCCATGACGGTCCACAAGAGCCAGGGGTCGCAGTTCGAGCGCGTGGCCTTCGTGGTCGGGGACCGGGAGGGGCCGCTGCTGACCCGCGAGCTGGTCTACACGGCGGTCACCCGGGCGCGGGCGCGGATCGACTGGTACGGCGATCCGGCCGTCGTCGAGCGCGCCCTCGGGCGCCGCATCGAACGGGCCACCCACCTCGCCCACCGCCTCGCCGCCGCCCGGCGCGCAGGAGGCGGTCACGGGCCGAAGGCCGCGAACAACTGACTGAACGCCAGGTCCATCGTCTGGTCGGGGGCGCTCGAACAGTCCGGCCGCACGCTCGGCTCAGTCGGGCACGGGTAGTCGCGGTTGGCAGACCACATACCGAGCGACCCGAGGTCCTGCGCCCGAGGCCGGTCCGTAAGGGGCTGGGCGCCCGAGAGGGTGAAAACCTCGGCCGCCACGTCGTTGCGACCGACCATGGGGGCCGCGCCCAGCATCCGCCACAGCGCGCCGTCGTTCTTCGACGCTCCCGCGTCCTCGTAGATCCGAGCGAGCTGCCCGTGGACGCTCGCAAGCGCCATCGTGGCGTACGCCCTCATCTTGCCGTCGGGGTTCGGCGCCGCGCCGGCCAAGACGGCGGCCACCACCCCCGTGTGGCGTACCAAGGCTCCCGCTGCGGCGACCGGGGACCGGCCATTCACCCCGGCGCAGGCGACGATCCGCGGCGGAGACGCCCTCCGACCGCGCAAGGTCGCGGGCCCGGCGCGGCCCTCGCCGTTTGTTAGGCTTCCCACCCGTGCGCACGTGGAGCCGTCCCGCCCTGGCACTCGTCGCGGTGTGCGTACTTGCGGCCTGTGCCTTCCGCAGGCTACGACACGACACCGCCGAGATGGCCAGCCAGGCCGTACTGGCCGGCGAGGTCCGTGTCCCGGGGTTCGACGGCCGCGCCCCGCTGGTGGTGGCCGCGGGCAAACTGCCCGAAGACGGCGGCTCGCTGCTGCAGGTGTTCGGGTCGCACGTGCTGCGCGAGCCCGATGCGTTCGCGATCCGTGTGCCGCCGGGCAAGTACGTGGTCGGCGCCTACGTGGACGAAAACCGCGACGGCCACTGGAATCTCGGGGAGCGCGGCACCGTCTCCCGGGTACTTCGGGTGGCCGCCGGCAAGCGGATCGGGGGGCTCCGTCTGTCCATCGGGCAAACCGGGGGGCGACCGCCGGACCTCGACGAGTACCGTGCACTCGAAGCCTTCGAGCTGGCTCGCGGCGACGTGGTGCCCCTCGACGACCCACGCTTCGGGGAGGCGCCCGCCCGCCGGGGCATGTGGGAGCCGCTGGCCGCCGCACGGGACCTGCGCCCCGGCGTCTACATGCTCCGACCCTACGACCCGAACAAGACGCCGGTCCTGTTCGTACACGGCATGATGGGATTTCCGCAGCAGTTCGCCGCTCTCATCGCCGACCTCGACCGGCGCCGGTTTCAGCCCTGGGTGGCGCTCTACCCGTCCGGCCTGGCGTTCGACGGCGTGGCGAACGTCTTGCACCTGCTGATGAACGAGATCGAGGCGCGATACGCCCCCAAACGCATCTGTGTCGTCGCCCACAGCATGGGCGGACTGGTGGCCCGCAAGTTCGTCGGGATCCACGAGAAGAAGACCCCCGACCACCCCATCCGAGCGCTGGTGACGCTGGCCTCCCCCGTGGGCGGGATGCCCTCTGCGGGGATGGGCGTCAAGATGGCCCCGGCGGTGGTGCCGTCGTGGTACGACATCGCCCCGGGCAGCGAGTTCCTCGCCACTTTGTACCGGCCGCCGCTTCCGGACGAGGTGGAGTATCACCTGCTGTTCGCCTACGACGGCAAGGGCGCGGACGACGGCACGGTCCCGATCCCCCGCCAGCTCAGGGACGAGGCGCAAGGCGAGGCGACGGTGGTCCGAGGATACGAGGCCACCCACGTCGGGATCCTGCGCTCGAAGGCGGCTGCCGCCCAGGTCCGCCGCGCGCTGGACCGCTGCCGCGGGGACCGCCCCACGCCCGGCCCCGTCGCGCCCCGGCCCCTCGCCCCCGGCGTCCGACGCTGACGACGCCGGGCCACGCCACGAACGCCCCAGGCCCTCGCCGCGACGGGTGGCCGCCCCGGTCCACCGTCCGGCCCGCACTTACGTTCCGTCCTATATTTTTGTTTTCTGGTTCGGGGCGACGGGAGCGTGCACGGATCCGGTCTCGGCCCCGGTGGCCGGGCCGGTCTCCGGAACCGTCGCCGACTCCGTACCGATGACCGCAGCGGTCCGCCTGCCCGCCCCCGGGCCGAACCGGTGGCCGAGCCGGGCCGGCAGGGGGGGTCAGCCGGGCTGGGGAGACGGGCGCACGATCTCGCCGCTTACGAGCTTGCTGACGTAGGCGCCCACGGACTCGCGCGGCGGGCGATCCACGGCCTCCACGGCCGAGGTGACCACGTCGGCACGCGAACCCCAGAACTGGATCCGGCGCCCGACGAACACGTGATCATGGCCGTGGGGCGGCAACTCGATGGCCCGCAGCCGCAGCGCTGCGTGATCGCGCAGCCAGGTGCCGCTCTTGCGGTCGCGCACCCCCACGCACTCGTCGTCGCGCAGGTGGTACTCGGTGTTGCGGGTCACGAACAGACGATGGCGACGGCGGTTGACGGTTGGCGCTGCCATGGCCCCAAGGTAGGCGGCGCCGGGGGGGCGATCGCAAGAAAGCGGCGATCTTGGGCGCAGCAGGCGGCCCGCGGGCCGGTCGCCGGCGGGACGCCGCGCGGTCGCCGCCCTGCTACCCTGACCCCGTGCCCGCGCCGCCCCGCTGGTCCGCCCTGCCCCGCTTCGAGCGCGGCGGGCTCGCCCTGTTCGCCGCCGCCGCCGCGACGACGGCCCTGCTCGGCGACCACCGGCTCGGCGCCTCGCTGCTCCTCGACCCGGCCCGGACCTTCGCCGCCGGCGAGGCGTGGCGGGTCCTGTCGGCCCCGTTCGTCTTCCCGGAGGGCCGGGCCGGCGGCCTGCTGCTGACCCTCGGCGTGCAGTGGTTCCTCGGCGGCCCCGTCGAGCGCAGCCTCGGCACCCGCCGCTACCTCGCCTGGACGCTCGGCGCCGCCGTCTTCGGGTACGCGATCCTCGCCGCCTTGGGCCTTGCGGGGCTCGTCCCGCCCGGCCCCGCGCGCTTCGGCGGCATGCTCCCCGCCGACCTGGCCGTCGCCACGACCTTCGGCCTTCGTCTGGCCCACGTGCGCCTGTCCTGGATGGGCGTGCTGCCCGTCGGCGCCCGCACCCTGGCCGGGGCCGTCGTCGGCCTCGCCCTCGCCTCCGAGGCCCTGTCCGGCGCCCCGCTCGTGGGCCTCGTGCCCCCGGTCGTCGCCGTCGCCGTCGCGTTCGCCCGTTTCGGACCGCGCCCGCCCTTCTCCCGCCGCGCCGGGCGACGCAGGCGTGCAAACCACCTGCGCGTCGTCCCCCCCGACGACGTCACCTTGCACTGAGCCACCGTGACCACCCCATCCGATCCCCAAGGCGGTTCACACGGGAACACGACGATGTTCTTTCCCGCCCAGCCGACCCATCGTCGGCTCGGCCGGGTGCTGCTGCGCGTGCAGGAAGGGCCGGACCGCGGTGCCAAGGTCCAGGTGTCCCGCAACCGGCTGACCGTCGGCCGCAGCGCCGTCAACGACCTGCCCCTGTCCGACACCTCCGTGTCCGGCACGCACCTCGAGATCGCGGTCACGGACGAGGGGATCCTGCTGCGCGATCTGGGCAGCACGAACGGCACCTTCGTGGACGGCGTGCGCGTGCGCGAGGCCTTTCTCGAACCGGGCAGCGTCATCCAGATCGGCACGACCGAGATCGTGCTCCAGTCCGCCGACGAGGTGGCCGTGCCGATCTCCGAGCGCGAGCAGTTCGGCGCCCTGTACGGCCGTTCCCCCGCCATGCGCGAGGTCTTCGCCACCCTCGAGCGCGTCGCCCCCACGGACATGAGCGTGCTCGTCGGCGGGGAGACCGGCACCGGCAAGGAGCTGGTCGCCCGCGCCCTGCACGACGAGTCCAAGCGCGCCAAGGGCCCCTTCGTGGTCCTCGACTGCGGCTCCCTCCCCCGCGACCTGGCCGAGGCCGCCATCTTGGGCCACCGCAAGGGAGCCTTCACGGGCGCGGTGGCCGACCGCCCCGGCGCCTTCGAAAACGCCGACGGCGGCACCTTGTTCCTCGACGAGATCGGCGAGCTGCCCCTGGACCTGCAACCCAAGCTCCTGCGGGTGCTCGACCGCAGGGAGGTGCAGCGCATCGGCGAGAACAAGGTGCGCAAGGTGGACGTGCGCGTGGTCGCCGCCACCCACCGGGACCTGCGCAAGCTCGTGGGTCAGGGACAGTTCCGCGAGGACCTGTACTTTCGCCTGTCCGTCATGAGCGTGGACCTGCCGCCCCTTCGCAGTCGTGGGGACGACGTGGTCCTCCTCGCCGAGCGCTTCCTGGAGGATTTCCGCAAGGTCCATGGGCGCACCTTGACCCTGTCGCCGGCCGCCAAGGCCGCCCTGTCGGCCGAGCCGTGGCCGGGCAACGTCCGCCAGCTCAAGAACGTCATCTTGCGCGCCGCGCACCTGTGCCAGGGCGCCACCATCGAGCCCGCCGACCTGCACCTGGGCCAGCGCGCCGACCGCCAGCACGCCGTCCGGCCCGACACCCGGGACGAGACCCCCGGCCCGTTCGACCCCGCCCTGCTCGAACGGCCCTTCAAGGAGGCCAAGCAGCTCGTCATCGACCGGTTCGAGCGCGCGTACCTCGAACGCTGCATGGCCGCCGCCGGCGGCAACGTCAGCCGCGCCGCCGCCGAGGCGGGGATCACCCGCTACTACCTGCGCGAGCTGCTCAAGCGCCTGGGCATGCACAAGCCCCAGGGAGGCGAGTCGTGACCCGCGGCCTCGCCCTCGCCGCCGTCGCCTGCCTCGGCGGCTGCGCCCTCGGCCGCTCGGAGCCGGAGATCGTCGCCCGGGCCTTCCTCGACGCCCTCGTGGCCGAGGACTACGAGACCGCCGTGGCCCTGTCCGTCCGCCCGGTGCGCGAGCGTCTTGCGGCCGCCGCACAGCGGGCGAGCGACCAGGTGGGCGGCCGCCGCACCTTCGCCGCGCACGAGATGTTCCAGGTGCTCGACCTGCCCGCCGGCCTGGGCGCGGCGACCCTCGTGGTCGAACGAGCCGGCGACGACGAGGCCGTCGTCACGATCCGCCTGCCCGACGACACGCACCGCAGCCTGTCCCTGCGCCGGGAAGACGGCGCCTTTCGAGTCGTGGTACCCCTGCCGGCCGAGGCCCCACCGCCGTGACGCCGTCCCCCCACGACCTCGGAACGTTCGCCGACCGCCTGACCGCCGCCCGCCGGCGCCTGGGTCGCTTCCGCTACCTCGACGCCCCCCTCCTCGCCGCCCTGGCCGCGGGGTTCCACTTCTACTGGAACGTCCCCGACCAGGTCGTCGCCATCCCGGGCGACCAGGGCGTCCCGAAACCCAAGCGCAAGAAGCCGCGGCCGACCCGGCACGAGCCCCGGCCCCCCGAGGCCCTGGCCGGGCTCGCCGACCGCTACGCGCGCCGGCCCTTCACCGCGGAGCCGAAGAACGACGCCTTCGCCCGCTACGCCGTCCCCCGCCTGCGCCGCGTGGTGTCCCTCGCGCGGCGAGAAGCCTTCGAGGGCGCGCCGGCCCCCACGCCCTTGCGCACCGTGGCGTTCGAGTGCCGCACCGTCCGATGCCGGTTCCGCGTCGAGCGGGCGACGGGCCCCCACGAGGTGAACCTGCTGGTCGAAGCCCTGCGGGGGATCGCAAAGGACGGAGCCCCGGTCTTCCGCACGGTCCACACCACTCCGGCCGTTGCGCCCGAGGGGGACGAGGGCTACGCCGCGTGGATCGAGGTCACGCTCGCGCGCGACGACTTCGACCGTCCGATGCCCCGCCCTCGCTCGCAACCGCCCCCCGCCGCCGCACCCCCGGCGAAGCGCCCCCGGTCGGCCGGCGACGGCGCCTGACCGGCCCGACCGCTACGGCACGAACTCGTAGCACCCGGCGTCCGGGGCGCCGTCGCGCGGGGTGCCGTCCCGGTCGAGACCGTCGGCCTCGGCGGCGGTGCCGAGATCGCGGCCCGCTGCCTGGTCGGTCGGGTGAAAATCCGCGCCCGCGCCCTCGACGTCGCTCTTGAAGACGAACGATACGAAGGCGGCGGCGACCGTGTCCGCCAAGGACCCCTCGTCGCGCACACAGTCGGCGCATGGGTCGTCCGCCCACCCCTGCCAGGACGCAAGATCGAAGCTCTCTCCCGAGACCAGGTGCTTGATCGTCCCCGCGCAGGCCGCATCGCCGCCCACGTAGACGTTGCGCCGCAGCACGTGCCCCCCGGGCTGGGACCAGGTGTCCCCGCCGTAGTCGAACCACGTGATCCCACACAGGACGCTCTCGACGAACGCAAGGCGGGCGGGCGTACAGCCCCCCGGGTTGCCCTGCACCACGACCGGGCCGCCCGGCAGCGTCACGTGGGAGAACACGAGATCCTGCGGGCACTCGATGAACAGGGCCTCCTGGCTGTTGTAGGCCAGCACGTCCCGGAACACGAGGTTGCGGGTGTCGGGGTCCTGCACCTTGAACCCGTGGTTGTGGTGGCCGTGGAAGGTGGCCCCGTCCACCAGGCCGTCGTGCGCGCCGTTGGCGAAGCCGGCCCCCTCCCGCGCCGCGTAGGTCTCGACGTTGCGCAGCACGAAGCCGCTCCCCCACACCGACAGCGCCTGGGAGTTCGTGCTCCAGGCGTCGCCACCGGCCGTCGCGGCCGTGTCGTTCGGACGGCGGTAGGCGTTTCGGATCCACACGTCCGTAAGCCGCGCGTCCGTGCTCGACGACGCCAGAGTGACCGTGCCGGTGTACACCTCGACGTTCGACAACGCCTGATCCGCCCCACGCAACGTCACGGCCGCCCCGCAGCCGGACACGATCCGCAGGTCGCGCAGGATCACTGCCCCGTCCGCAAGCTCCACGGCCGCGTTGCTCGACGAGGCCCCGCAGCCGCGCGTGGCATAGATCCCCGCCTCGGACGGCGCCACCCCGTTCCATGGGTGGACGTAGGCGGCCCCGTCGAAGACCCCCGCCTGGCCCGGCGCATCGGCCATGGCCGAAGGCCCCACGGTGTTCCAGGTCAGAGCCAGCGGCCCGGTCATGTCCCCCTCGACGCCGTTTTCGTCCTCGAACCGCACGACCCCGGGGTCGAGCTGGACGAAGGCCCACGACGGCGACCACGCGCCCTGCGGGTCCAGGGCGCCGTCCGGGAGGTCGCAGCGCACGACCCCCGGCGCCCCCTCGGACGCGCACGTCGCCGGGTCCACGGCCACGAGCGCTGCGAGCCACGCCGTCGCCCCGGGGCCGTCGCCGCGGATCTCGATGGGCTGGTCCGGCCCGCAGCCCGGCTCGAACACGATCGGCGGCTCGTCGTAGCGCCCGGCCCGCACGGCCACCACGTCGCCGCACGCGGCGACCTCGGCGGCCCTGGCGATCGTGGCGAGGGCGCAGCTTCCCCCGCCCGCGGGCCCCGGGGCGTCGGCGCGCCCGTCACAGGCGTCGTCCCCATCCGTCCGCACGAACAGGGACGCAGGCGGCAGGGCAGGACCGCCCGCGTCCGCCGGCGGCGGGCCGGTGTCCGACGTGCCGGGCCCCCCGCTCCCCGTGCCCCCGGTGCCGGTCCCAACGCCCTCGGTCCCGCTGGCCTGGCCGCCGGCATCCGTCGAACCGGGCGCCTGGGTGCAGGCACCGAGGAGCAGCGGTCCGAGCGACCCTGCGACCAGAAGCATGTGCACACGAGGGAGGGCGGGCGGCGACTTGGAAGAGACCATGGCGATCGTGGATGTCGCAGCCCGGGGTGGATTCCAAGGGTGCCCTCGGCGGGACGGCGGTCGCGGCATACGCGAGGAAAAACCGGCCGCCCGACTTGGAACGACCGCCCGCCTGCGACATGCACCCGCGACATGCGACGACGACCTTGGATCCTTCTCCTCGCCATCGCCCCGGGGGGCTGCCTGGGCGACGGACCGCGCGCGGAGACCCTCACCAGTGCGGGCGTGACCGCCGGCGACACCACGGGAACGGGGGGTACGACCGCCGCGGGCGACGCGACGACCGGCTCGGGCGGCGGCGCCACGGGGGACGGATCGAGCGGTGGCGCCGACAGCGGCGGCAGCACCACGGGCGGCTCCGGCACCGGCAGCACCACCGGCGGCAACCCGAACGGCAAGCCCGACGGCGAACCCTGCTCGCTCGACGACGAGTGCATGTCGGGCAACTGCTACCTGATCCCCATGGGGGGCTTTTGCGCCGCGTGCAACGAGGACGCGGACTGCCCCGCCGGGGGCTGCCAGGTGGACCTCGACAACCAGACCGCCACCTGCACCGACGGCAGCCTCGGCACCATGTGCGGGACGGACGCCGCCTGCGGCGCGGGCCTGGTCTGCGCCGAGTTGTTCGACGCCAAGGGGTTCGTCAACGCCTCGTTTTGCAGCACGTGCAAGACCGACGAGGACTGCCCCGGCGCCGAGCTGTGCGCGCCCCAGTACGTGGACGGCGAACTGGCCGGCTACCGCACCTGTGTCGCGCCGGGCAGCGTGCCCAACGACCAGGGCTGTCCGGTGGACGGCAACGGGGTCGGAAACGACGCCGCCTGTGCGTCGGGGATCTGTAACGTGGCCGATGCCTTCGGCCTGGGGATCCTCATCGGGGTGTGCGGCGAGTGCGAAACCTCCCAGGACTGCGGCGGCGGGGTCTGCATCGACGCCGTCGCAAGCCTGATGGGCGTGCAAGGAGCCAAGTGCCAATGAGACGACGAACCGTCCCCTCCCTCGTGACCGTGTGCACCCTCCTCGCGGGACCTTCGGCCTGCCGCCAGGACGCCGCGACCGGCGGTTTCGACAGCGCGACCGGCGGTGACAGTGCGACCGCCACGGGGGGCACCGCCGGGTCGGCCGGCGGGAGCGCGGGCGCCACGGCCGGCGGCGGCACCGCCGGGTCGGGCGGCGACAGCGGCCCGCTGTTCGACGTGGGCAACGGCGCCGACATCCCGATCCCCTGCGGTCCCGACGGCGAGGACTGCAAGGGGGCGTGCCTGTTCCCCGTACACCAGCCCTGCGACGCCGGGACGGACGACCCGTTCGCGGCGATGGGCCTCAATTGTCCCCTCGAACCGCAGGTGGACACCGACGCCCTCGGGTCGCCGGCCGCCCACGGGGTCATCGACACCTTCGGCCCCACCGACACGTTCACGCCGCGCGAGGGCAGCCGCATGGCCGTGATCGGCAGCGGCCGGATCTCCGACCTGTTCAAGGAGAACCCGGACAGCGACAACGTGGTCAATCCCCTCTGGTGCAACTTCATCCTGCCCGACGGGCTCAACCCCGGCGACGGCCTGCCCGCGCCGCTCGTGCCCCAGGACGTCGGTCCGCAAACGTGCGCCGACGACCCGGCCCTCGTGGGAACGGGCGACTGCAGCAACACGATCCAGGGGCAGTTCGACCAAGGCATGAAGGCCTACGACTACGCCGACCTGCGCATCGCGTTCGACGTGCCGCAGGGCGTCAAGGGGTTCTCGTTCGACTTCGCCTACCTCACCGTCGAGTACCCGAAGTACTACCAGACCGGGTACAACGACATGTTCGTCGGCTGGCTCGAATCCGAGAGCTGGACGGGCAACATCTCGTTCGACGAGCAGGGCAACCCGATCTCTCTCAACGCCGGCTTCCTCGAGTTCCTCGACGACACGAAGACCCTGCCCGAGTTCGACGGCACCTGCATGAAGGGCCACGCCGGCACGAACTGGCTGACCACCTCCCACCCCCTGACCGAAGGCGAGTCCGTGGAACTGGTCTTCGCCATCTTCGACCTGCAAGACGCCCGCCTCGACAGCTACGTGCTGCTCGACAACTTCCACTGGGAGTGCGAGAAGAACGTCGGTCCCGGGACGAAGCCGGCCGGCTGACCGGCCGGGGCCGGCGGTCCGTGGCATCATGGGGGGTGATGGCCGCCCGGTACCGCGCGCTCCTCTTGGTCCCGGTGCTCGCCGCCCTCGGTTGCGGCGACACCTGGGACCGCATCGGGTTCGGCGGGGCCGGCACGGCCAGCGGCGGAGCGTCGGGCGGGTCGATCGCGACGGCCGGCACGGCCGCGACCGGGCCGGCCCCCGACGCCGGTACGGCCCCCGACCCGTGCGATGCGCTCGACCTCTTGTTCGTGGTCGAAAACGGCCCCGACAACCAGCTCGTGCTGGCGAACCTCACGGCCAACATCGCGCTGCTCGCCGACTACCTGCAGGGCAGCGACGCGGCCTGGACGGCCGACTTCCACGTGGCCTTCACCCCGGCCCGCGACACCGGCCGACCTTGCGGCGCCCCCGGGGACCTGTCCATCGACCCGTCCGGCGGCGGCCCCTGCGCCACCGCCGGCGGCGGCCCCTTCGCCTCCGAGACCGACGGCGACGGCCTGGCCGACACGCTCGCGTGCCTGGCGAACCTGCCCGAGGTCCCGGCCGACACCGCCCCCGCCCTCGCAGGGGCGGCCACGCGGGCCCTCGGCCGCCCATTGCCCGGCGATACGGTCCCAGACGCCGCGTGCGGTGCGGGGTTCTTTCGGCCGCAGGCCCTCCATGCCGTCGTGCTCGTCACGAGCACGGACGACCCGGGCGGCGGCGCGGGCTCCCCGGGCGCACCGGCCGACTGGCACGCCGCCCTGGCCGACCTGGAGGCGCCCGAGACGGGCTCGGCGCTGGCGCTGTTCGCCCTGGCCCCCGACCCGGCCGACCCCCCGGGCTGCGCACCCCCCGCCGCCAACGTCCTCGACTGGCTCGCGCGCCACGAACACGCCGCCTCGAGCGACTGGTGCCTGTTTGCCGACGGCCCGGCCCAGTGGGTGTCCAACGCCGCCGCCGAGATCGACGCGCTGTGCCCGTGACCCGGCAGGAGCCCTCGCAACGACGTTCCGAACCGGCGGTTCGGAATCCCGGGCGCGCGCCGACATCGAAGGACGAGATGGTCGCCGCCACCCTCGACGCTCCGGTGCCCCGCACCGTGCCCGCCGGCCCCCTCGACGAGGACGCCCGACTCGCCGCACGCGGCCATGCCGGCGACCGGGCCGCGTTGCGGGCGATCTACGAGACCCACCGGCACGCGGTGGGGCGCCACGTCCTCCTGCTGACCGGGGATCCGAGCTGCGTGGACGACCTGGTGCAAGACACCTTCCTCACGGCCTTCGGCCGCCTCGACCGCTTCGACGGCTCGTCGCGCCTGCGCACGTTCCTCGTCGGCATCGCCCGCAACCTGGCGCGCAACCACCTGGCCAAGGCAAGGCGGCGGCGCCGGCTGCTCGACGCCCACCGCGACCAGCGACCGGCCGTCGGTTCCTTCGCGGCCGCCCCCGACGAGACCGCCCGCGGCAGGCAGGCCCTGGCGCGGTTGTACGCCGCCCTCGACCGCCTGCCCGCGGCGCAGCGCGAGGCCTTCGTGGTGCGGGTCCTCGAACGGCGGCCGCTGGACGAGGCCGCGGCGATCCTGGGTGCACCGGTGGCCACGGTGTCGTATCGTGCCCGCAAGGCCGAGACCCGGGTGCGCGCCATGCTGCGAGACGAGGGGATCGAATCATGAACTACGACGACCTGCTCGACCTTGCGCGCCGGCAGGACGTGCCCGAGGACGTGGGCCCGCCGTTCGAGGCGCTGCTCGCCGCCGCCCAGACCGGCACAGCGGCGGCCGGCGCCGCCGGTGCGGCGACCGGCGGACGGACCGCACTGTGGTGGATCCTCGGCGGCCTGGCTGCGGCGGCCACGGTGACGGCGATCGTTGCACGGCCGCCGGCACGGCCGGCGGCCGACCCCGTCTCCACCGACCAGGTGCCGGCCGAGGTCGCGCCCGCGCCCGCGACCCCGGCGGCGGGCCCACCGACCCCGCCCCCCGACCCCGACCGTGCGGCCCCCCACGAGTCCCCGGCCGCCACACCCGCGACGGTGCCGAACGACGGCGCCGCCGAGACGCCGACCCGAGCGCGCTCCCACCGGGCGGCGCGGCCCCGCACGAGGCCCGAACGGGCGGCGCGACCCGACCCCGAGGCGCTGTACCGCGAGGCCGAGGCCCACCTGGCCGCCGGCCGCCGGCGCGAGGCCCGGCGCGTCCTGCGGGCGCTCGTGCGCGCCTTCCCGGCCTGGTCGGGCCATGCCACGGCCCTGTTCGACCTGGCCCACCTCGAGGAGCAGCTCGGCGCCACGTCGCGCGCCTACTGCACCTACCGCCGCCTGCTGGCCGAGCACGGCCGCGACCCGCTCGCCGGCGAGGCGCGCCGCGCCGTCGAGCGCCTGCGTCCGAAGGCCGGCCAGACGCCGTGCGGTGCAGGGACCCCGCGCCCGTGACCCGGCGCCCACCCGAGGAAGGCCCACCGGCCGAGCGCGGCACCCGCTGCGGCGTCCCGGCGCCCGGACCCCGGCGCCCGCGCGCGTGAAGCAGCGCGCCAGGCCGCCGAAGGTGTCGCGTCCCGGCGCCCGCACCCCGGCGCCCATCCGCGTGAAGCAACGCACCAGGCCGCCGAAGGTGCGGCGTCCCGGTGCCCGTACCCCGCGGCGCTCACCGGCACCGGCACCGACCGCCGTGCGGACGCGGCGCGTGGATCCGTTCCGGCGGGCCCCGGCGCACCCGCCCCGTCCGCCCGCCGCCGTGGTCGAGGTCGCGCGTCGGGGCTCCTAGAACGCGCCCCCCGTCCGACCACGCGGGGTTCGTCTACCATCGTCCCGTGCGCCTGCGCGTCCTCACCGCCGTCGCGGGCCTGTTCGCGCCGGCGCCGCCCCCGGCGGATCGCGCGCCCGCGCCGGGATCCGCCTCCGCGCGGGAGGAACACGCCGGGACGGAACACGCCGCCCCGAACGAACGTACGCACGAGGCCACCACCGGGCGCCCCTTCCGGGTCGTGTGGGAGGCCGGGGCCGGTCCGGTCACGCGGGCGGCCTTCTTCGAGGCCGTCACCTCGCGCCTGCCGCCCGAAGGCTTCGATCCAGTCTCCGACGAAGACGCGACCGCCTGGACGATCCTCGTGCGCCGGCTCGCATCGGGCCTCTACCACCTGGAGATCGCCGGCCCCGGGCGGTCCCCGGTGGCCCGTCGGATCCGGTGCGGCGACCCGAACGACTGCCGGCGGCGCCTGGCGCTCCTGTCCGCCTACGCCCTCGAGCACGGCGACTTCCCGCCCGCCGAGGCGGGGTCGGGGGTCGAGGT
>JALSIN010000005.1 GCA_026989935.1 Polyangiaceae bacterium
GGCGGGGGGCGGGGGCATCGGTCTTCGTGCGTCGGGGGGCCGATGCCGGGTCGGGAGCGGCGGCGCTCGGTGGCGCGGGATCGTCCGGGCGCCGGCGGCGGTAGACCCGATACCCGGCGTAGCGCCGCGGCCGGGCGCCGTCTTCGGGAACGAACAGGCGCTCGAACACCGGGGTGCGGAACAGGGGCCAGCGCTCCGCGTCGCGGTGGACGAGCACGTAGCGCATGCCCAGACGCTCGGCCAGTACGGCAAGATCGTGCGGTTTCGTCGTCTTGTGGATCCAGTGATAGCCGATCCCGTCCGTGCGCCAGGCGATCTTCTGGGGCTCTTGGGCGGTCAGCCCCACGACCAGGTCGCCCTCGAGGGCGCGGCGGTCGGCCAGGAACCTGCGCAAGGCGGCGCGGTATCCCGGACGGGCGGTCGGGTCCGGCTTGCGGATCCGCTTGTCGGCGATGGCGACGACGCCGGCAAGGCCCGTGGTGAGCGTCCCCGCCGCCAGCACCAGCGCGAGCAGCCGAACGCCTCCGCGGGGGTGGTGCGCCAGGTGCCGCAGCGCGAGCAGGAAGGCGAAGAGAACCACCAGCGCCTGGCGCCGCGCGAAGTTCCACGGGACGTAGTACTTCTTGTGGATCGCCTGGAGCGACAGGAAGGCCAGGGCGGCCAGGCAGGGGATCACCAGGCGGCGCGCGTCCGTTCGCGTAAGGCGGCGCCAGGCGGCGCGCACCGCCCCCCGGCGCGCGCGCAGGCGGCCCGCGGCGTCGAAGGCGGTCACGGCGGCGGCCAGGGGCAGCGCCCAGGCGATCGGGCCGAAGGAGCGGGCGTAGGCATAGCGCCCCGCGGGGCGAAAGGCCTCCCACAACCCCGGCAGGCGGTCGCGCAGGAAGTCGAAGGGGCCGGCGGTGGGGACGAGCATCGGTACGAACGAAAGCCCCCCCGTGACGTGGGCCGCGTCGAATCGCAGCATGGCGACGAGCGGATCGACGACCACCAGGCGGGCGACGTGGATCGCGTAGGGGGCCACGACCGTGGCCGCAGCGGCGGCGAACGCGGCGAGGAACAGGACCGTGCCGCGGAGCGCGCGCCGGGCGGGGAGGTTCGCGGCGGCTGCGGCCGCCACGGCCACGCCGACCACGAGAAGCTGCGAGCGTGCGAGGAAGGACAGGCCGGCGAGCAGCCCGCACAGGGCGCCCCCGGCCGCCGACGGGGCCCGCAACGACCGGTCGGCCTGCCAAAGCAGCGCGAACCCGAGGGTGTAGGCGAGGCCCTCCGTGTAGGGCCACGACGTAAACTCGTAGAACTCGCGGTGGACGCCCACGGCGAGCAGGGCCAGGTGCCCCATCGTAAACCCGGGCGCGACCGCGCCGAACAGGTCGCGGTCGTCGAACGACCGGCCCCACAGGTAGGCGAAGACGAGGGTGGTGCCGTAGAAGAAGGAGGCCAGGTAGGTGCCCGCCTCGGGCAGCGGGGCGCCCAGGCGCGCGGCGAACCCGAGCAAGAGGGGCCAGAGGGGATAGATCGTCGTCGGGTAGGGAAACGATGGGAATCCCTGGTGGTAGAGGGACACGCAGGTGACGAAGCCGTCGCCGTCCCGCAGGTGGCGCGCGACGTCCGTGTAGAAGCCGCCGTCGATGCTCGTGCCGTGCTCGACGGCGGCGATCACCACCTTGGGGACGCCGAGGACCACGAGCAGGACGGCCAGATAGAGCCGGTCATGGAGGATCCGCGTGCGGTCGCCGGCCACGGGTGCGTGGTCGTGGCCGGCGGCCCGCGCCGCGCGGGCGCCGTCGCCGACGGGGCGGTCGTCCCCCGCCGCGGGCGCGGGGCGGACAACCGGCTCGGTGGGCGCTTCGGCCATCGCGGACGAGACTACCCGCCCCGGCGCGGCAGGAAAGACCCCGTGGAGGCACGGGCGCGGTTGGGGTAGGCTCGCCTTCCATGGCCGCATCGGACCGCACCGGGGCTGCGCCCGCCCCCGCCGGGTTTCGGGACGCCACGGTGCTCGTCACGGGGGCGTGCGGCACCGTCGGGCGCGCCCTGTTCGCGGCCTTGCTCGCCGCGGGCGCCCGCGAGGTCCTCGGGCTCGACAACAACGAAAGCGAACTGTTCTTCATGGGCGAGGCGTACCGGCACGAGCCCCGGGCGCGCCTGTTCCTGGGGGACGTGCGCGACCGCGATACGCTGCGGGACCGGACGCGCGGGGTGGAGATCGTACTGCACACCGCGGCCCTCAAGCACGTGATGTTGTGCGAAATGTCGCCGCCGGACGCCGTCGCCACGAACATCCGCGGCGTGCAAAACGTCATCGACGCCGCCTACGAATGCGGCGTGGCGCGGGTGATGCTCACGTCGTCGGACAAGGCGGTCAACCCCACCTCCGTGATGGGGACGTCCAAGCTCATGGGCGAGCGCCTGATGACGGCGGCGAACGCCCGCGCGCGGGAGAAGGGCCCCATCTTCGCCTCCACCCGCTTTGGCAACGTGCTCGGGTCACGGGGGTCGGTGGTGCCGATCTTCCGGCGGCAGATCGCCCGCGGGGGGCCCGTCACGCTCACCGACCCGCGGATGACCCGGTTCATCATGACCCTCGACGACGCCGTGCGCCTCGTGCTCGAAAGCACCTTCCTCGCCCGCGGCGGCGAGGCCTTCGTCACCAAGATGCCGGCGATCCGGATCGAGGACCTGGCGCACGTGATGATCGAGGCGCTCGCCCCGGCGTTCGGGCGGCGTCCGTCGGACATCGAGGTCCAGACCATCGGCGCCAAGCCCGGCGAGAAGCTCTACGAGGAGCTACTGAGTTCCGAGGAGGTCCGCCGATCCGTGGAGCTTGCGCGCTACTTCGTCGTGCGACCGGCCTTCGCCTCCGCGGATCGGCCCATCGCTTCCGACTACCCGGGGCTCGTGTCGCGGCGCGTGGATCGACCCTACGTCTCCGCGGACGAGCCGGTGCTTTCGCGGGCGGAACTTCGCGCCTACCTCGAACGGGGCGGCCTGCTCGACCCCGCGGCGGACGACGCAAAGGAGACCATGCCATGAAGATCCTCGTCTTGGGTGGAGACGGCTACCTCGGATGGCCCACGGCCATGCACCTTGCCGAGCGCGGGCACGAGGTGACCGTGGTGGACAACTACCTGCGGCGGAATCTCGCCCGCGCCACGCGGTCCGAGGCCCTGATGCCCACGCCGAACCTGCACGAACGCGCCGAGATCCACCAGGCGCACGGCGGCCGCCCCATCGACGTGGTCATCGGGGACTGCACGGACTACCGGATGATGGCCGCCCTGTTCGAGCGCATCCGGCCCGCGTGCGTCGTTCACTACGCCGAGCAGCCCTCGGCGCCCTACTCGATGATCGGGTACGACGAGGCGCGCACGACGCTGCACAACAACCTGACGGCGACCTTCAACGTCATCTGGGCCGTGCTGGAGCACGCTCCGTCGTGCCACGTGGTCAAGCTCGGCACCATGGGGGAGTACGGCACCCCGAACATCGACATCGAGGAGGGCTGGATCGAGATCGAGCACAAGGGGCGCAAGGACCGGTTCCTGTTCCCGCGCGCGGCCGGAAGCCTGTATCACACCACGAAGGTCCTCGACACGGACCTTCTTTGGTTCTACGTGCGGACTTTCGGGCTTTCGGTGACGGACCTCATGCAAGGGCCCGTCTACGGCCTGTCCACACCGGCGTGCGACCGTGACCCGCGCCTGGCCCCGAACTTCCACTACGACGACATCTTCGGCACGGTGGTCAACCGCTTCCTCGTGCAGGCGGTCGCGGGCGTACCGCTGACCGTCTACGGCAAGGGCG
Organism: Polyangiaceae bacterium; assembly: GCA_026989935.1. Lineage (GTDB taxonomy): Bacteria > Myxococcota_A > Polyangia > Nannocystales > Nannocystaceae > J032. The sequence goes on from JALSIN010000005.1 coordinate 3,805, forward strand.
GCCAGACGCGCGGGTACCTGAACCTGCTCGACACGTTGCAGTGCGTGACGCTCGCGGCGGAGAAGCCGGCTGCGCCCGGCGAGCTGCGGATCTTCAACCAGTTTACCGAGACCTTCACGGTGCAGGAACTCGCCGAGCGGGTGCGCGATGCCGGCGCCGCGGTGGGGCTCGATGTGAAGATCGACCACGTGGAGAACCCGCGCAAGGAGGCGGAGGACCATTACTACAACCCCGTGCACAAGGGGCTGGTGGAGCTGGGGCTTACGCCCCACCCGATGACGCGCGAGGTCCTGGTGGACATGCTCGAACGAGTCCTGCGCCACCGCGACCGGATCGACGAGCGGAAGATCCATCCACGGGTTCGCTGGCGGTAGCGGGTGGAGGCACCACCGGCGGCCGGGACCGGGACGCCGGGCGTCGGGGTGGGCCGTGTTCGCACGGGGGCGGTGGGGCCCGGAGGGGGCCGCGCGCCGCGGGCGGGGGCCCGGCGAAGGTCACCGCGGCGGGAATGGAGCCGCCGGCGCCCGTCCGGTCGGGGCACGCGGCGGGGGTGGTGCCTCGGCGGCGGGCCGGCCGCCGGGGTCGCTCGCCGCCAGGGGGGCCGCCCCTTCGCCGGCATGGGGGGCGGGCTGTGTCGCGTCGGTGCCCGTCGCCGCGTTCGTGGTGGGGTTGCCTGCACCGGCCTCGGCCACGTCGTCTCGCTGCCCGCGCCACGGGTCGAGGGGATCGGGGCGCGCCTCTTCGGGGGGCAGGACACGATAGATCCGAAGGCGACCGAAGGTGCCCACGCGCTCGAGATGCCCCGGGAGGCGGCGCCGATCGAAGGCGGGCGCCGGGAAGGGACGCGCGCCGAACCGCACGGCGCCGGTCACCACGTAGTCCACGTCGGCCGAACGGAGCCAGGCCACGTGGTCGGGGTCCATGGGATTGCGGAAGTAGCGGCTGGCCTGCTGGAGGGTGCGAAGCACGTGTTCGAGGTTCTTCGGCTGAAAGTAGGGCGCCCGCCCTTCGAGCAGGGCCCGCCGGCGGGCCAGGACCCGCACGATGCCGTCGGTGGGGCCGTCGGTGAGGATGAGGGCGTCGGGCGGTGTGTGGCGGCGCAGCCAGGCGAGAACCTCGCGGGCGTCGCGGGCCACGGGCCGCAGGGTCTTGACCCGCCGCAACTGCTTGACGGCGGCGCGCGCGGGCCCGGCCGCGGTGAGAACCCACGCAAGGGCCAGGACGGCCGCGCGGCGCCAGCCGAACCAGCGCTCGGCGAGCCGCGAAAACGCCCACGGGACGAGGGGCACGAACACGACGGCCAACATGGTCTGGGCGTAGGGGAACTCCCGCCGGGCCGGGTGCAGCGCCGGGAGCATCGTGTGGTAGACGGCCGAGAAGAACAGCCCCCACGCGTAGAGGATCCCGAGGAAGACGGCCCAGGTGATCCACGGCCGGCGCACCCGGGGCGGGGCGCGGGCGAGGCCGAAGGCGAGCAGGAGGTAGAAGAACGGCAGGAGCTTGTCCCGGTGGGACGGCCACCAGGGCACCGGAAGTTCGAGCCACTTGGCGAGGGAGGCGGCGACGTCCAGGGGACCCTGGTAGAAGATGCGCTCGCCGGCCGGCACGAAGGGCTTGACCTTGCGGCTGAGGGGCTTGCCGGAGACGAGTTGGACGAAGGCGTCGGTGGGGTCGAAACCGCGGTAGGGGCGGTAGCTGTCGGGGGCGAACAGCGCCGACTGCTCGCCGGCCACGCCGGGCGAGGCCGTCGCAAAGGCGGCGGCGGCCAGGCCTGCGGCGATCGCCGCGGCCAGGCCGGCCCCGAGGAGCGACCGGCCGAGGCCACGGCGCCGCAGACCCACGAGCCACTCGGCCGCGTACCAGAAGACCGCGACGACGGCGGGCACGAGGTGGCAGGTCGCCAACAACCCCAGCCCGAGACCGGTCCGGATCGCGTCGCCGATGCGCCCACGCCGGTGGGCATCCAAGACGGCGCCGAGGACGAGGAAGAACACGGCGAGGCCGAAACCTTCGCCCCGGAACCCGCCGGTCTTCCAGATGATCCGCGGCGCGAAGCACATAAGCAGCGTGCCGAACAGGGCGACGGCCCGCTGGGGCACCAGCCTCCGAAAGACCGCATAGGCACCGATCGTCAACAGCCCGACCGCGGCCAGCACCCACTGGTGCATCACGAACATCGGCTGCGCGTGCGTCCCGCACAGCGCGATCCACTCGGCCACGGGGATGTACCAGCCGATCTTGTTGACCTCGAACGGCATCCAGATCCCGTGGTCGAAGATCCGGTCGGGGATCCGACCGTGCTGGACGATCTCGATGGTGTCCGCCAGATAGTACCATGCGACACGGGATTCGTGCCACGGTTGCTTCCACTGGCGTAGGACATGGGTCGCCACCGGCGCGGCCAGCACGGCGATGGTTCCGGCCCGGACCGCGAGCGGACGCCAGGGGATTCGTAGCGCGCTCCGCCGGGGCAGGCGCGGCGGGCGTACGCCGGCGGCGAAGGCGGCGACGAAACCGGCGAGAGCGGCCGCGGCCAGGGCGGCGGCGAGCGTGTCGCGTTCGAACCGGTGGAGCCGGGCGACGGCGAGCCCGACGACGAGATCCACCAGCAGGCTCGCCAGCGCCATCCAGACCACGCGATCGACGGGCCGCTGCGCGCGTCGCAGGAGCAGGAAGCTCCACCCGGCGCCCGTGCCGAAGAGCAGGAAGGCGAGGGTCAGCTGCGGAGGCGCGGGCGGCATGGGGCGTGCGAGGGCGCGAGTGTAGCCGCTTCCGCCCCCGTGGTCGTGTGCTCGGCTGCACCCGGGCGCGGGGCGTCGGCCTTGGGGGCGCCGGCCGCGGCCCGCCCGATCCTTGGGCGGATTGGTGTGCTTGTGGCATGTTTGCGGCACATGACGGCCGCACGCCAAGTCGAGGCGCCGATCCTCCTCTACGACACGATGCGGGGGGCCAAGGTCCCCGTCGAACTGCTCGAACCCGGTGCCTGCGGGATCTACTGCTGCGGGCCCACCGTCTACGACGACGCCCACATCGGCCACGCACGTGCGGCCCTCGCTCCGGACATCCTCGTGCGGACGCTGCGCGCCCAGCGGATCGACGTCACGTACGTCCGCAACGTCACGGACGTGGACGACAAGATCATCGCGCGCGCCGCCCGGGAGGGGACCGCGCCGGAGGCCGTGGCCGCGCGCTACACCGCGCGCTACCACGAGGATCTCGCGGCCCTCGGGATGCTCGTGCCCACCGTCGAGCCCAAGGTCACCGGGCACATCGACGCCATCGTCGAGCTGTGCCGCACCCTCGAAGCCAAGGGCCTGGCCTACGCCCGCGACGGCAGCCTGTACTTTCGCGTGCGGTCGTTTCCCGCCTATGGGGCGCTCAGCCGCCGC
>JALSIN010000006.1 GCA_026989935.1 Polyangiaceae bacterium
GTTGCAGCGCTCGCAACCCTCCGGGCGCGCGACGAACACCATCTTCGGCGGCGGGGGGCGACGTCCGTCGGGGGCGCGCACGGGCAGCACGTTGCCATCGCCGTCCCGCACCGGACGCATCAACGCAGGGCGCCCCGCAAAGAAGGCCTCGGGGTCGATCCCGACCTCCCGCAGTTCCTCCGGCGTCGGCCGATGGGGGACCGCGCACGCATCGCACACTCTGCGCACGAGTCGCTGGGCTTGCAACGCCACCAGGGAGGACGCGACCAGAAACGGCTGCACCCCCATGTCCACCAGCCGCGTGATCCCCGTGGCGGCGTCGTTGGTGTGGATCGTCGAGAGCACCAGGTGCCCGGTCAGGGACGCCTGGATCGCGATCTCGGCCGTCTCCAGGTCACGAATCTCGCCCACCATGATCACGTCCGGATCGTGCCGGAGGAACGACCGCAGGCCGCTGGCAAACGTAAGGTCGATCTTCGGCTGCACCTGGACCTGACTGATCCCGGGAAGCTGGTACTCGACCGGGTCCTCGATGGTCAGGATGTTGAGGTCCGGGCGGTTGATGCGCGAAAGGCACGAGTAGAGGGTCGTGGTCTTGCCCGACCCCGTTGGCCCGGTCACGAGGAAGATCCCGTGGGGGCGGTGGATCACCTCATCTACCAGGCGCATGTGGTCGGGCGCCATCCCGATACTCTCGAGTTCGAGCATCATCGCCGACTTGTCGAGCAACCGGATCGTGATGCGCTCGCCGTGGGCGGTGGGCACCGTCGCCACCCGCATGTCCACCTCCTTGCCTGCGATCCGCCGCCGGATGCGGCCGTCCTGCGGCAGGCGCTTCTCGGCGATGTTCAGGCCGGCCATGATCTTGACGCGGGCCACGATGCTCGACAGGTGGGCCTTCGGCGCCCGCTTGACCTCCCGCAACACGCCGTCGATGCGAAAACGCACCGTGACCTCGCGCTCCTGCGGCTCGATGTGGATGTCCGACGCCTTCTCCTTCGCCGCGTTGAAGATCAACGAGTTGACGAAGCGGATGATCGGGGCGTCTTCGGCCGAGGCGTGCAGAATGTCCTCGTCCTCTTCCTCGAAGGCCTCCTCCTTGCGTTCGAGATCGACGTCCTTGGTGCGCTTGGCATAGATACGGTTGATGGCGGCGGTGACCACCCCGAGCGGCGCCAAGGTGACCTCGACACGCGCGTCGAAGACCTCGCCGAGGTCGTCGATGTCGAGCAGGCGCAGCGGATCGGCCGCCACGACCTCGAGGACGCCGGCCTCCTCGTCGAGACGAACCGGCAGCACGCGGTTGCCGTGTGCGAAGCCGATGGGCACCCGCTCCACGAGGGCGTCGTCCACGGCCTCGTCGGGGATGTCCGCTCGAAACGGAAGCTCGTACTGGGCGGCCAGCGCCCGCCCGAGCGCATCGTCGGTGCAGTGCCCGAGCCGCACGAGCACCTCGCCCACGCGCTCCTCGGCCGCCGCCTGGCGCTCGAGGGCCTCGCGCAGAGCGTCGGGCCCGATGGCCCCCATCTCCACCAGGATCTCCCCGATCCGCCGCCGCGACGCGGCCGCGTTCGGCGCCCCGTCGCCGGCGGCCATGGCCGTGGCCGTGGCCTGGCTCACCGCCCCCCTCCTTGCGAGACCGGTTCGTCACGGGAGCCCGTGTCCCCGGAGCTCGCCCCTTGCCCCTCCTTCGCCGCACCGGCCGCCGCGCCGCGCAGGTCGATTTCGCCGCTGACCGAGTCTTGCAGCAGTTCCCGCTCGACCGCGCGCAGGCGTTCGAGCTCCTCCTCCATGCGATCGGCCTCCTGCTCGATGGTAGCGAGCAGGCCGCGCTTGTTGCGGTAGTTGACGTGCGTGGCCACCTCGCGCTTCTTGAAGGACGTACGCTCCATGAACTCGATGCGCTCGGCCGTCCGCCGCGCATGGATGCGCCGCACGTCGTCGGGCGACGTGATGATGTGCGGGACGAGGATCATAAGGAGATTCGTACGCACCTTCTCCTTGCGTTTGCGCTTGAACAACCAGCCCAGCACCGGGATCGAGCCAAGCCCCGGCACCTGCGCCGTCGTCTCGCGCTCCGTCTCGCGCACCAGGCCGCCGAGCACGAGCGGCTGGTCGTCGTGCGCGACGATCTGATTGAGCTCGATACGCCGCTCGGTGGTCGTGACCCCCAGGATCTGATCGATGCTCTCGATGTCCTGATCCTCCATCTCCACGTCCATCGTCACCGTCTTGTCGTCGTTGACGTGGGGGGTGATCTTGACCGTCAGCTTGACAGGTTGGCGGTTGATGCCCTGTACGGGCACGATGCCTCCGTTTTGCCCACCACCCCCCGGAAACGCCAGGTTTCCAGGGGTTGGCACCGTCTTGCCCACCTCGATGACCGCCTCCTGGTTGTCCGCCGTGAAAAGGTGCGGCTCGGCGACCACGTTGACGTCGTTGTTGCTCTGCAACGCCTGGATGATGACTCCGAAGGCGGGGATGTCCTGCCCAAGGCCGAAGAACTGGCCGGAGCCCGGAATCTGCGGCCCGAGCACCCCCCCCAGGATCCCGCTCAAGAGGTCCGGGGTCGGCTGGATGGAGTTCATGCCGGGGGCCGTCGCCACGAACCCGAGCCCCTGCCCCTGGTCCGTGTTGATCGGCGCCCCGAAGTGCCCCGCCGCCCCCGCCTGCAGCGTGCGCCCGATCGTAAGCTCCATGAGATAGACCTCGATGTAGACGGACAGGCGCTCGGCATCGAGCTTGTCGATCACTGGTTTGAGGCTGAAGAAGTCCGTCTGGCTGGCGAGGATGACGAGCGAGCGCGTGGCGGGGTCGGCCGCCACCTTGATCTCGCCCGAGAACAGAGTCGCCGCCTTCGCCGCCGGCGCCGCCTTCCCCTTGCCGCCCTTCTTCTTGCTCGACTGGGCACCCGTCGCGAGCTGCTGGAGAACCTGCGCCACCTTCTCCGGGTCGGCGTGCCGCAGGCGCACCACGTGGATGCGGTCCGACGAACCGCCCGCAAGCGGCACGTCGAGTTGCATGATGAGCCGACGGATGACCGAAAAGTCCTTCGGATCGGCGATCACCACGATGGTGCCCGTGCGTTCGTCCACGATGACCTTGCGTGCCGCAGGCGCTGCACCGCCCCCCGCGGCAGCGACCGAAAGTGTGACCTTCTTCTTGCCCTTGCCACGAGACTTCTTGGACGCCTTCGTCGCACGCGAGGAACCCCCCTCCGCTGGGAAGATCTCCTCGATGATCTTGGCGACCTCCGCCGGATCGGCGTACTGGAGCTGGTAAAAGAAGATCTTTTCATCCGGAAGGGCTGCCTCGTCCACCTGGCGCACGATCCGAAGCAACCGCCGGATGCTCGACCCAGTGTCGGTGATGATGAGCATGTCTCCCACCACCCGCACGCTGCCCTGCTTCGACTTGAGGGCCGAGATGACGTCTGCGACCGACTGGGCGTCGCCGCTTTCGACCCGGTAAAGCTGCGTGACGAAGCGGTCGTTGTTGGGCGCCCGCCCCTTGGGCCCGTACACCGGCACGGTCTTGCCCTCGACACCGGTGCTCTCGACGATCTTGAAGTACTTGCCCGAGGGTACCACCGTAAGCCCCATCTGTTCGAGCGCGGCGTAAAAAGCCGCGTACGCCTCACGCACCGTCACCGGCTCGGGGGACAGGATCGTCACCTTGCCGCTGCGCAGCTTCGGATCCCAGATGAACTTCTGGCAGCTGATCGTCATCATCCAGTTTACGAGGTCCGAAAGCTCCGCCTCGCGCGGCAGCGTAATCGTAAACTTGGCATTCTTCGGCTGCTTGCGGCAGGTGTTGTGCGGCAAGGCGCCCACCTCGTCCCCCGACAGTTCGGGCGCGACCGGGCCGGCGGTCGCCGGGGCGCCGGGCCGCTGGACCTTCGCCCCTGGGGCCGTCGGGCGGCCGCGGGGCGGCGCCGCCTGGGCGATCGGCGCCACACAGATCGCAAGGATCGCGACGAGCGCCGTCGTCACGCGCCGTACACCTCGACGTCCGTGGCTTTTCACCGTCATTTGATCTGAATCTCCTTGGTCATGCGCTTTCCCTTGCGTTCGAGGACCACCGTCAAGTTCGACGCATTCCGCAGCTTGATGTACAGGGACATCACCTTGTCCATGGAGGTGAGGTCTTCGCCGTTGACCGAAACCAACATGTCTCCGTTCTTGAGGCCGAGCATCTTGGGCAGGCTGTCGCGACGGATCCCGTAGAACTTCAGCCCCACCTGCTCACCGTCCTTTTTCTTCGGTACCACGCGGGCCTGCTTCGCCAGCGCCGCCGGGTTCGCGATCAGCTTCTCGACGAAAGCCCGATCGACGATACAAAGCGTCTCGCTCGGGCAATCGATCGCGTCCTCCGATCCTTCGATGTAGGCCTTGGATTTCTTTTTCTTCTTCTTTTTCTTCGAGGGCTTCTTCTTGGTCGATTTCTTGGAGGTCTCGGACTTGGCGCCGAGTTCGAGGGCCTCGAACGCACCGCCCCGCTGCAGCAGCACGCGGGTCCGCTCCACCTGCGCGAGCACGACGCCGGACCGGACCTGGTCACCTACACCGTAGACGCCCACCGTCTCGGTGTCCGGGTCCAGGATCGTAGCGATGGACTGCTTGGGATCTTCGGCCTCCATCGTCGCCACGAGCACGAGTGGGAGGCTCGACGTCCCCACGTTGCCTTCCTGGCCCTCGCCGGCCGCCTTCCGGCAGGTGGGGCAGAAGGGATCGTAAGACAAAATCCGGTCGAGGATCGACTTCGTGTCCCGGCCCCCGGACGTATCGAACAGGCCCGACGTTCCAAAGTCGAAGCCGCGTTTCTTTCCTTTGCCCTTGCCCTTGGCGGCCCCTGCGTCATCGTCCTCGTCGCCCCCCACGACGTCCTCTCGGGCCGACACGATCTTCGATGGTGGCTCGAGCATGGTCGCCACCGTCACCTTCGTGGCTACGGCATGGACGACGAAGGCCGCGGCACCGGCAGCCAGGCCCCACGTTGCGATCCCGAGCAGTCGCGTTGCAATCGTCACGGTCGTCTCCGTGGATCAGTGCAAAACCCCGTCATCGGAGGTCGTCGTGGTGCCGTCGGTGGTTCCAGCCGACGCAGCGGCATCGAGCTTGCGGTAGATCGTGCGGGTCGCGATGCCGAGCAGGTCCGCGGCCAGGCGCTTGTCGCCCCCCGTAAACTCCAACGTCTCCATGATCATGCGCCGCTCGACCTCGGAAAGCGGCGTCCCCACCGCGAACGTCACCAGGCGCCGGTTGCCCCCTCCACCGGCTCGCACCTCCGGAGGCAGGTCGGCCACGGTAATGTGCTCCCGGCGCCCGAGCACGACGGCCCGCTCCATGGCGTTTTCGAGTTCCCGCACGTTTCCTGGCCATCCGTAGGCCGCAAGGGCCGCCACCGCGTCCGGTTCGATGCCCGCGATGGGCTTTCCGTGCTGGGCGGCGAAACGTCGCACGAAATGCTCCGCCAGCAGGGGTATGTCCTCGGCACGATCCCGCAGCGCCGGAACCCGTAGCGGAATCACGTTGATTCGGTAGTAGAGGTCCTCGCGGAACCGCCCGGCACGGACTTCCTCGCCGAGATCCCGGTTCGTGGCGCAGACGAGCCGAAAATCCACCCGTCTCGTCTTGCCGCCGACAGGCTCGATCTCCCCTTCCTGCAGCGCTCGCAGCAGCTTGACCTGGACCGTGGGACTGACGTCCGCGATCTCGTCCAGGAACAGCGTCCCCCCGTGCGCCTCGACGAAGCGCCCCTCCCGCGCCCGCACGGCCCCCGTAAACGCCCCCTTTTCGTGCCCGAACAGCTCCGATTCGAGGATCGTCTCGGGCAAGGCCGCGCAGTTGACGGGGACGAACGGCCCTTCCCGGCGAGGGCTGTGCGCGTGGATGAAGTTCGCCAGCAGTTCCTTCCCGGTCCCGCTCTCTCCGAGCAGCAGCACCGTGGCGCTCGAGGCCGCCGCCTGCTCGGCCACCTCCAGGACCGCTCGTAGAGCCTGCGCGTGTCCGACGATGGTCCGCTCGCGCCGTTGGTCGAGCCGCGCACGCAGCGCGCGGTTTTCTGCCACGAGTTCTGCCTTTTCGAGGGCCTTGCGCACGGTGGCCACCACCGAGGCGCGCTTGAGCGGCTTCGAGACGAAGTCGTAGGCGCCGAGTTTCATGGCGTCCACGGCGTTTTCGACCGTCCCGTAGGCCGTCATCACGACCACCTCGAGTTCCGGCACGAGGGCCTTGGCGGCCTTGAGAAGGTCGTCGCCACCCATGCCCGGCATGCGAAGGTCGGTGATCATCACCTTCACCGGCGTCTTCCGGATCACCGACAACGCCTCGCGACCGGTCGCGGCCTGGCGCACGACCCAGCCCTCCTTCGTGAAGATCTTGGAGAGCGCCTCGCGGATCCCCTGCTCGTCGTCAACGACAAGGACGGTGGGCGATGGGGTGTCGGTGGAGGGTTGGGACATCGGGAACGACCTCTCTCCGAGGGATATTGCAAGTTTCGCACCAGGCAAAAACAGCCTTTCACCACGATGTATTTCCGTGCAGCAAGGACTGCCGAAGACACGGATTGTCACCCTGTCTCGCCAGGTGTGACATTTTGACATACCGAACAGACGCGCCGCGCATCGTGCAGCCGTGAAGCGCCGGGTGGGCACTGCCGAACACCGCTGCCCGGAGGGCGGCGCACCGCAGGCCCAGGTGTTTCGCGGAGATCGCGCTCCTTCCGCGCAGACGGCGCGCCCGCGTGCCCCGCCTACAGGATGAGGATCGCCAGGCCCAGGACCGCCGTCGAACCGAAGAACAGGACAGTGAGTCCACGAAGCATGCCCCGGAGCATTGCCAGGCTCGTTCCACCGGAACCTGATCGCGCAAGATCATGGGATTTCCACGACTTGGCTCGAAACGCGACGATCCCGGCGCCCTTGGTCCCCGCGCCCCGTCTCAGTACGCAGCGTTGCATCACGCAACGCCCACGGTGCGCCCGACGAACACGGCCCACCCGCTTCCGCCGCCTCACAAGGAGGGCGACGCGAACAGGATCGTCTGCCCCGCCCCGTACCAGTCGGAAAGACGAGGCCCATAGACCTCCGCGATCCGAGCGCGGCGGATCTTCATCGTAGGCGTGAGCATCCCGTTGTCCACGGTCCACGCCTC
>JALSIN010000007.1 GCA_026989935.1 Polyangiaceae bacterium
AAGCCTGTGCGGATGTACAGGCCCGAGGCGATCAGTTCTGCCGAGCTGGCGCCGATCAGTTCTGCCGAACTGGGGGGCGATCAGTTCTGCCGAACTGGGAGCGATCACTTAGGCCGAGCTGTGACACGACTGCGTGGCCCTGGCCCCGACGCCCCAGGAACTCGAAGAGGCTCGGCCGTGGCTGCATGAGCAAGACACCAACCCCCAGTGGCCGGCGCACGTCGATCAGGTGCTCGCCGACCTCACAAGGAGGCTCAACCATGGCCTTTAGCCGCATCGTGCTCCCCAGGGAGCGCCCGAGCGAGGCGCAGCTTTCGCGCGCCATGGCGGGCATCGGCATGCGCCTGGCCGCCGAGCCCGACTGGAGCGCCAACATCGAGGACACGCTGCTGTTCGCCTCGGAGGCCGGGATGGAGCATGACGACCTGCGCGTACTGTCGGTGCTCGTCACCTACTTCGGCGTGCACGCGCCGTGGGTCAACGCCGACCGGCTTGTGCGCATCACGCGCGAGCATCCCTCCGAGCGCGTGCGCGCCTTCTGGAGCGCCATGGGCCGCTGGCAAGGGCGCGACCGGCGCTTCGCCCGGCTGGAGAAGGTCTACGAGGGACCGCGCCTCGACCTGCTGCGCGTGGGCACCGACTTCCAACTTCGTCGCCGCGGCGAGGACGAGCGCTTCGCCCGAAGCGCCCTGCGGGTTCCCGCCGGGGTGCTGCGCGACCGGCCGGCCGACGTGCTCGATCCGGCGACGCTCTGCCGGCGCCACCGCGCCTTTCGCTACCGCGTGATGATGGGCCCCACCTACCGGGCCGACATGTGGGCCGCGCTCGAAGCCGAGCCTGACCTGTCGGCCGCCGAGCTGGCCCGAAGGACCTACGGTTCCTTCGCCACCGCCTGGCAGGTGCGGCGGGACTACCTCTTGGTGCACGGCGGCGTCGCGGGCGCGGAGACGTCGCCACCCGATGGAACGACGCCGGCCGTCGCGGCTACCACATAGCGGAGGGGATCCATGTCCAAGCTCTTCTCGCTGGCCGCCTGGAACGTCGAGCACTTCACGGGACAGCCGGAGCGCGCGCCCGGCGAAGCGGGGGCGGCGGGCGAGCGTCGTCGAGGCGAAGCTGCGCCGGGTGCTCTACTTCAACCCGCAGATGCTGGTGGACCAGCGCGCCATCGCACAGAGGCAGCGCGAGGAGATCGAGGCCTTCGTGCGCGACCTCAATGCTCGGTTGCATCACACTTTCGGCCTCTGCGGCGGGGGGCAGGGTGCCACGAGCCGTCTTGGCGCTGGTGAACGCCGGAGGCCGCTGCGCCGGCGCGGCTCGGGCATCGGGGGGCGAGGGGGCTCGCGACACAGGCTCGCGACGCACCCATAGTAACGTCTTCTTGACTTCGCATCTGTCCTGGTAAAGAATCCGTTTCTAGCGCAGATCGGAAGACACACGAGCGTGACCAGCAGGGGCACGACGATGAGACGAGAGACGGGCTACTACGAGACGTCCACCGTGGCGGGCGAGCAGGTGCGGGCCTTCGTGCCGTACCCGCTGCCGCCAGCCAGACCGCCGCTCGCCATCGAGGGCCAGCTCCGAGAGCGCGTCCGCGAGGCCGAGCACGGCCTGTCGAGGCTGGAGCTCGCCGGCGAGCTGGTACCGTCGCTCGACTGGTTTCTCTACACCTTCGTCCGCAAGGAGGCCGTGCTCTCCTCGCAGATCGAGGGCACGCAGGCGACGCTCATGGATCTGCTCGACTACGAGGCCGGCACCGGTGTATCGCCGCCCGGAGCCGACGTCGAGGAGGTCTGCAACTACCTGGACGCACTCTCCTTCGCGCGGGGGCAACTCGCCGAGCCCTCCGGGCTGCCGCTGTCGATGCGGCTCCTGTCCGAGACCCACCGGCGCTTGCTGCAGGGGGTGCGCGGCGCGAGCAAGATGCCCGGAGAGATCCGCCGCAGCCAGAACTGGATCGGCGGCAGCCGGCCCGGTAACGCCGTCTTCGTCTCCCCGCCGCCCCACCGCTTGCCGGAGCTGCTCTCGGATCTCGAGCGGTACGTCCACGAGGACGATCGACTCCCCGCGGTCGTGCGGGTGGGCCTCGTCCATGTGCACTTCGAGACCCTCCACCCCTACCTCGATGGCAACGGCCGCATCGGGCGGCTGCTCATCGCGCTCCTCCTCGAGCACTGGCGGCTGCTCTCGCGGCCGCTACTCTACCTTAGCCTCTTCTTCAAGCGACACCGGCAGGAGTATTACCGGCGCCTCGACGCCGTGCGCACGGAAGGCGACTTCGAGGGCTGGCTCGACTTCTTCCTCGACGGTGTCGCCACCATCGCCGGCGAGGCGGTGGCCACGGCGCGGGATCTCTTCGCGCGGGTGACCGCAGATCGCGAGCGCGTCGTCCACCAGGCCGGAACGACCCTGCTTGCCGTGCGGCTCTTCGACCGCCTGCCGAGCCAACCGCTGGTCACGGTCCCCTGGGTCGTCGAGGCGCTCGAGACCACCAAGCCCACCGCCGGCCGCGCCATCGACGCCCTCGTCCAGGCCGGTGTGCTCGTCGAGACGACGGGCAGGAAGCGCAACCGCGTCTATGCCTACCAGGCCTACCTCGAGCGGCTGCGGGAGGGCACCGAGCTCGGCGACGGGGCGTAGAACCCCACCTCAGCGCTCGTCCGGTCACTGCGCCTGAACCTGGGGGGGACTGGTTGCTTACGCAGCGCGTGCCCCTCGCGCGGTCGTTTGTCGAGGAACTTGGTCTGGGGTTTCGTACCCGAGCGTGGAGTGCAGGCGGACGCGATTGTCGGTGCCCTCGATGTAGGGGAACAGTGCACGCCGGACCGCGACGAGGTCCTTGGGAACGTGGTCTTGGAAGCGCTCGGCCTCGATCGTTCCGAGCGTGGCTTCGGCGACGGCGTCGTCCCAGCCGTTGCCCTTGGGGCTCATGCGGACGACGGCCTTCACGTCGCGAAGTCGTCGCTGATAGGCACCCGCGGTGTACGTGGAGCCCCGGTCGGTGTGGTGGCGTAGGCCCGGCCCCGGAGCGTGTCGGGCCACGGCCCGGTCGAGGGCCTCGAGCGCCAGGTCGGCGTCGCAACGCTCCGAGACCGACCCGCCCACGATCGCGCGTGTGCAGGTCGAGGAGCACCGCGAGGTAGACCCGGCCCGCCGAGGTTCAGAGGTACGTGACGTCCCCCATCTCCTGCCGGTGGGGCCCGGTCGGGGCGGTCCCAGCCGTCGAACCGCCGGGCCGGGGCCTTCGTGAGGTCGGTGACCGTCGTGCGCCGAAACCGCCTGGGAGGCCGCGCACGCAGCCCCAGGGCCCGCATTCTGGACGCGATACGCTTGCGAGAAACGGGACGCTTCGCCCGCAGGACATGGTGCCCGTAGCGCCCCTCGTGCCCCTCGAAGAACGCCGCGATCTCGACGTCGAGCGGCCGGGTGTCAAGTCGTCGCGGACTGGGCTTCGCGCGTCCGTCTGGCGTCGTCGCTGCTACGCGGGCCCCCGAGGGCCTTGCAGACCGCGGTGACCGAAGCCTTGGCCGCGGTGGCGACAAGGTGCATGTCTGCGGTCACGACATGCCCTCCCTTGCGAAAAGCGCGGTGGCCTTCCGAAGGATATCTCGTTCCTGGCGGAGCGTTCGGTTTTCACGTCGCAGCGCTGCCGGCTCTTCGCGCTCGGCCGTGGTCCGCGGCCCTGCGCCTCCACCGCCTCACCGCCCGCATCGATCTGCGCCCGCCGGACCCAGCGAGAGACCGAACTGGGGGCAAGACCAAGCGCGGTCGCGACCGCGTACGCCGTCTTCCCGGGCTGCTGACAGAGCCGAACGACCTCGGCCTCGTGTTCGGCGGTCAACCGCCTTCGGGTTCCTGATGACTTCTTCTTGGACATGCTTCGGGACATCATTCTGCCTTATCGGAGTTGTCCAACAAAACGGGGCAGGGCCAATCAACACTTGTCACAAACACTGGTGCAAGGCCCTGGAAACGAGCCGTAGCCCACCCTCCGGGGGTTCCACGTGGACCAGCCGCGTGCGAGGCGGTGAACGCCGTGAAGTCGGCGCGACGGTGGCAGGCGGAAGTCAATGTGGGCCAGGTGACCCGTGCTGAGGTCGCCAGGAGGGAAGAGATCTCCCACGCGGGGGTCGCGCAGGCGATGAAGCTGCTCTCGCTTGACCCCGACGAGCAGGATGCGATCTCGCGGGACAAACGGCCGTACAGCGTTCACCAGGCAATCGCGCTCGCCGAGGGTGGCTTGGATCGCCGGGGTTGACCCCCTCGCCGGCGACCTTAGGTTGCCCCGGCATGCCCCCCGTAGGTCAGAAAGGACGATTCATGACCCCGGAAGAAGCCCGAAGTGTTTTGGAGAAGGCCGTGAAGAACCCACGGTTCAAGCGTCTCATCCAGCAGTCCGAGAAGCAGCGGGCGAACGGCGGGGACACGGATGTGGACCTCGACAAGATCAGTGAGGCTTTCCGCGTGCTTCGAGAGCAGGGCGGTGGTGACCTTGGCGATGAGCACCTCATCAAGGACGCCGACAACGTGATCCGTGCGCTCAAGGGGAGGACGACGCCCCCACACCAGACCCCGACCGTGCCCGCTCGACCGACTACGCGACGCCGGGGCGGCTTGTCGGTAGGCCAAGGCGTGGTTCTCGGGCTGTTCGGTGGCCTCGTCATCGGTGCCATCGTCACGAACAACTCGCGTTAGACTCAATTTTGGTGGTTTTCTAGCGCGAGGTTGGCGCGCCAACCTCGACTTTTGGCGATTTTCTAGCGCGTGGTTGGCGCACTTGAGCGTGCGTGAAGGGACGCGAGGCACGGCGCGGGGCGACAGGTGGTGTCGGCGAAAATATAGACGGGTACTTTCAAGAGGATCAGATTTGGCGTTGCAACACATCAACCCCAATCCTCAACAGAGAGCACCCGCCTCGCGATGCTGCCTGAGTCATTCTCGGTTTTTTCCTCCTCGCTTTCGAGTCCTGCTTCACAGCCCCCAGCTACCGCCGTTTCGTGACGATTCTGACCGGCTGGATCCTGTGCACGGGCAGGCACACGGTCACCGGTGTCAGGCGACACGCAACCGATCGGCCACCGAGTCCGCCGAGTGAGACTCCGGGGCCTGTCGGAAAGGGACATCGGTCGGTCGTGCTCCCGTTCCAGGGATCCACTCGTCGGGGATGACGCCTGCTCCGCCCCACCCCCCCCACACGGACGTATCGAGGGCCGAACGGTTTATTGTCTCGGGAGCGGACGGTGTTCGTCGGGGGCTCGCCGGCAGGGGGGTGACGAGCACGAAGGTGTCGGCGGTCGTGACACACGGTGAGGCCGCGGGAAACCATCGAGCGGTTCGACCCTTCCTCGCCCACCACGGGCTCCGCTTCGAAGCCGTCGTGGGTGATCGGGCACCCGCCGACTCGCATCGACATCCTCGAATCCATTGATGGGGTGCGATTCCAGACAGTCTGGAAGAACCGAGTAGGCGCCGACCTCGGGGGGGGTCGCCAACATCATCTCGCGCCGGGATCGACGGAGGAACAAACGCGCCTGCGGCCGCCCACAAGAGCTCCTCGATCTCGATTGTCTCAGCGGCGACGAACCTTGGAGCTTCCCCGCCGTGGCGAAACGATCGAAGTGACGAAAGATGCGTGACCGACCGGGGGTGTGGAAGGGCACAGCCTGCAGGTCTTCGTACGAGGGCGGTCCAGATGTACGAATCCGGGACAACGTCGGACGAGGAAGTGGCAGCCCACCTTGCCATCTCGACCAGGCCCCTCGAACCGCCGGGTCGCCCGCACACGGGCGACGCACCGGTAGCTTCCGAACGAAGCGCGGGGCGACGTGACGACCTTCGAGCGCGCACGTAAACGGGTGACGTGCGACGTCCCGAGAAGACGTCGGCGGCCGGTTGAGCGAGCGCGCCCGGCCGACCGATCTCGGGTCCCTCTCACACCCCGGCCCGATCTCCCCGGCCCGTCCATCGTTCGGGGGGCGGACGGGCCGCGCAGCCGCGGACGGGGCGCCGGCGGCCCGCCGACTCCTTCGCCCGCATGGGGGGCGGACGGGCCGCGCAGCCGCGGACGGCGCGCCGGCGGCCCGCCGACTCCTTCGCCCGCACGGGGGGCGGACGGGCCGCGCAGCCGGGGACGGCGTGCCCGGTGTGTCAGCCGCAGTTGGGGCAGGTGCACTGGAGGGTGCCGGGCTGGCCCTCCATGCAGGTGTCGAAGGGCGGTTCGCACAGGGCGCCGGCGCAGGTGCAGTCGGCCGGTCCGTCGCCGCACTGCCAGGGTTTCGGTTCGCAGTCGTAGACGGGGCCGAGCTGGGTGGCTTTCTCCACGCACACCTCCGTCTCGGCGTCGCAGAAGCTGCAGTCGGGGACCCAGTCGCAGGCCGCCACGGGCACGCACTTGAAGGTCCAGCATTGTCCCATGACCTCGGGCAGGGTGCCGTCGGGGCAGTTGGGCGTGGGTGCGCCGCACAGCACGGTTGAGGGGTCGCACGTGGTCTCCGGGAAGCGGCAGATCCCGTCCAGGCAGAGCGCCGTCGCCTTGTACTCGAGGGCGGCGCAGGCCGTCTCCTGGCAGCCGGCCTCGCAGTCGGGCGGCACGTCCGAGACCGGCACGGCCTCGCACGAGCAGCAGTCCTCGTGGACCGTGCAGTCGGTGTCCTGCGTGCACTCGGGCATCACGCCGCCGCCCGTGGTGCCCGCGGACGTGGTCGAGCCCGCGCCGGTGGTCGAACCCACCGTGGTGGCGGCCGTCGCGGTCGCCGTGGTGGCGGTCGTCCCCGTGCCCGAGGCCGAGCCGGCACTCGTCCCCGTGGCCGTCGCCGTCGAAGCGGCCGTCGAGCCGGCCGACGTGCCCGAGGCGCTCGTGCTCGCGGTTCCCGTGCCGGTGCTCGACGAAGTGGCCCCGTCGTCTCCGGCACAACCGGCCCCGGCGAGCCCGGCGCCGAAGGCCGCCGCCGCGCCGAGACGAACGAGGTTCCATCGAAGGTCATGCAAGGTACGCATGCGCACAGGTTACCACGCCGGCGCCCAAACGCGCCCCCAGCCGCGGTCGCCCCCCGGCGCCCGGCGAAGACACCCGGCGGACGAGCCCATCGAGCTGGCCCGTTGGCCGCGGTCGCCCCCCCGGC
>JALSIN010000008.1 GCA_026989935.1 Polyangiaceae bacterium
GTACGAAAGGTTCGCCGGCGAACCTTTCGTACTGAAGGTACGCCTCCGGAACACGGGGCGCCGGACGTGGGAGCCCGATCGTGTGCGCGTGGGCGCCCGCTTCCTGTCGGCTGGGCGCCTCGAAGACACCGGGGCGCGTGTTCGCCTGCCGCGCCCGGTGCCGCCGGGCGAGTCGGTCGAACGGTCGATCCCGGTCCCGGTGCCCGCGGACGCGGCCGGTCGCACCCTGCGCGTCGTGCCCGGCGTCGTCGAGGACGGCGTCATGTGGGCGGCCGACGCCGACATCCTCGAAGGCCGACGGCTTCCGGTCCTGGCGTTCGCCGTGGGGCCCGCGCGGCTTTCGTGGTCGGTCGAGGGGATCTCGGTTTCGCCGTGGGCTTCGGCGGGGGGGACGATCCGCCTGGCGGTTCGGGTGCGCAACGAGGGCGTGGCGCGCTGGGATCCCGCCGCCGGCGACGCGCTCGGGGTGCAGGTCGTGGCGGCGGACGGCTCCGAGCGGGAGCACCGAATCGCCTTGCCGGGGCCGGTGGACCCCGGGCAAGGCCTGTGGGGGACGGGGGAGATTCCGGCGCCATCTGCGATCGGGGCCGCGACGGTCCGGGTCGAACCCGTGCGGGAAGGGGCGCGCTGGTTCGGTCCGCCTCGGTCGGGGCGTTCGACGGCGACGATCCGGGTCGTCGCGCTCGCGCCGGAGCTCGCGGCCGCCGCACTGGGGGCCTTGCTGGCGGCGTGGGTGTTCGCTCGTCGCGCCCGACCGCCGCCGGCCGTTGCCATGGCGGCGGCGTGGGCGCTCGCCTGGCTCGCAGCGGAGAGGTCGATCTTGGAACAAAACGCCCTGCATCCGTGGCCCGCGTGGTCGCGCGTCGTGCTCGGCGTGGCCGCCGGCGTTTCGGGGATGCGATGGATCGCCGGCCGCTCGCGGGCGGCCCCGTGGTTTGCCGTGCCGGCGCTCGCCCTGGCGGGGCTGTTCGCCGTCGATGGGGTGTACCTGGGCTTCTTCGGGCAGGTGCTCGCGATCGAGCACGCCGCGGCGGCCGCCCAGGCCGGCGACGTGGCCGGCTCCCTCGTCGCCTCCGTGGCCCGGTCGCCGGTGGCCCCAGCCGTGTGGACGGCGGTGACGGTCGGCGAGGTGATCGCGGGTGTTGGGTGGGCGCGGCGGCGGCGCGGCGCGGTCGGTCCGGCGGGCCGGCCGGCGGGACGGCCCCGGGGGGACCTCGGCGGCGGGCGGCGCTCGGGGGGCCGAGCACGCCGGGCAGCCGTGCTCCTGTGGGCCGCCGGCGTCCTCGGGCTCCTCGAACCGCTGGCCGAGGCCGTCACGGGCGCCGAGGGGCGGCGGATCTACGACGGACGGATCGCCGTGGCGCGCTTCGGCGTGGCCGGGGCCCACGTCCTCGCCCTCGCCGCGCGGGTCCGCGAAGGGGCGCGGCGGGCCCTGCCGTCCGACGGCGGTGCGGCGCTGCGGGCGCGTCTTCGGGCCCGCCGCCCGCCGCCGAGCCCCGCGTTCGGTGCGGCGCGCGGCAAGGACGTCGTCGTGATCCAGGCCGAGGCGCTCGCCGACTGGGTGCTCGCGGCGAGCGTAGGTGGGGCGCCGGTCATGCCCACCTTGCGCCGGTGGGCCGAGGCGGGCACGCACGTGGCGCTGGCCGACCAGACGGGCGACGGCAACACCTCGGACGCCGAGCTCTTGGCCCTGGCCTCCCTCTACCCCCTCGAACGGGGCGCGGCGGCCTTCCTGCGCGCCCACACACCCCACCACACGCTCGCCCAGGTGTTGGGGGCGGCGGGCGTGCGCACGATCTCCGCGCACCCGTTCCGTGGATCGTTCTGGAACCGCAGCGTGGTGCATCCGGCCTACGGGTTCGAGCGGTCGTGGTTCGACGACGCCTTCGCGCCCGGCCCGACCGTCGGTTGGGGGCTGAGCGACCGCGCCTTCCTGGGCCAACTTGCGCGCAAGATCGTGCGGTCCGCCTCGCCGGTGTTCGTCTACGCGATCACCCTCGGCCTGCACCACCCCTACGAGGCCATGCCGCCGCGCCTTTCGAGCCTCGACCTCGCGGCCGAGCCCGACCTGGCCGGGCGGCCGCTCGGCAACTATCTCCTGGCGGCGCGGCACCTCGACGACGCCCTGGCGGATTTCGAGCGGACCCTGCGGAATGCGGGGCGTTGGGACGACACGGTGGTCGTGGTGTTCGGGGACCACGATCCGCGGCTTCCGCCGGGAGGGCGCCTTGCGGCGTTCCAGGCGGCGGGGGCGACCCGTGTGCCGGTCCCGACGGTGCCGCTCGTGCTCCACGGGGCCGGCCGACGCCCGCCCGCGCGCCGCCTGGCGGGCGCCATCGACATCGCACCGACGCTGCTCGATCTCCTCGGCTTCGTCCCACCCGAAACCATGATCGGTGCCTCGGTCTTCGCGCCGGTCGATCGTCCCGTGCTCGCGCCGCGGTTCGGAGTCGTCGCCGGTGATCGCATCCTGTCCTTCGCGTCCAGTGACGGCGTGCGCTGCACCCGACCCGACGGGCGCGCGTTGCCGTCCGAGGCCTGCGACGACCTCGAAGCCTGGGCCCGTGACGAGCGGGCGTTGTCGCGGATGTTGCTCGACGTCGGTGCGGCGCGGATCCTGCGTTCCGGGGATCCTTGACGCCGGTTTCTGCGGCTGCGCCACCCGGCGTGGAGGCTTTCGGCCCCGAACGATGGGCCGGAGCCGCCGCGGTGGGTGGTCCCGGGGCCGGGCTATGCGTCGGGCGCGGGCGGGTCGGCCAGGCGGCGGACGTCTTCGGAGCGGTCGAGCGGGCAGACGAGGACGGCCGTGTCGGTGACGACCACCGCGAGCCCCGCAAGCCCCAACACGGCGACGGTGCGGCCGCCTTCGGCGTGGACGAGGTTGCCCGCGGCGTCCCGAAGGCGCACCTTCGCGCCGGGTTCGCCCGTGACCACGGTCTGGTCCGCTGCGCCGCCGGCCGCCTCGAACAGGCTGCGGTAGGTGCCCAGGTCGCTCCAGCCCGCATCCGTCGGGACGACGAAGAAGGCGCCCGGCGAAAGACGTTCCATGACGGCCACGTCGAAGGGCAGCGGGTCGAGTCCTTCGTAGGCCGCGTCGAGGGCGGCGGGGGAGGCGGTGGTGGCGGCGCGGAGGAACGGGGCGGCGTGCGCGGCGAGTTGCGCCTCGAACGCCGAGCGCAGCCCCACGAAGATCCCGGCGTTCCACAGCACGCGCCCGGTGGCGAGGAGGGCGGCCGCCCGCTCGGCGGAGGGCTTCTCGACGAAGCGAAGGCCGTCTTCGACCGTGCCGGGCGCCGGGTTCTCCGAGGCCACCTCCAGGTAGCCGTAGCCCGTGGCCGGATGGGTCGGCACGACGCCCAGGGTGCCGAGCCGCCGCGAGCGGACGGCCTCCGCGGCGGCGACGGTCAGGTGCGCCCGAAAGCGTGCCGCGTCCGCCACGTGGTGATCCGCCGGCAGCACGACGATCACCGGGTCGAGGCTCGGTTCCTGACGTGCGATCCGCGCGACGCCGAGAGCGACGGCGGCGGCGGTGTTGCGCCCCCGCGGCTCCTCGACGACGGCCTTCGCGCCCAGGCCGGAGACCGCCCGCACGGCCGGGGCCTGCGCCCGCACGGTCACGATCCGCACGTGCTCGAACGGGACGAGCGAGGCGATTCGGGCGAGGGTGGCCTCGAGCAGGGTGCCCCGGCCCGTCCTCGGGGGCGGCGCAAGACCCGGGACGAGGTGCTTGGGCCGGGCCGGCGTCGAGAGGGGCCAAAGTCGGGTGCCCGCGCCGCCGGCCAGGACGAGGGCGCGCAGGGGAGGGAGGGGGTCACCGGGCGAGGCCACCGCACCGAGACGGTAGCAGGGCGCGCGGCGCGACGGCGGGCCCGCCCTACGGCGCGAGGACGAGCGCCGCAACGCCCACGACCAGGAGGTAGGGGACGAACAGCCAAAGGCGTCCCCGCTGGACGAGCCGCAGCAACCACGCAAGGCACGAAAGGCCCACCGCAAAGCTCGTGGCGAACGCCAGGGCCAGCATGGTGGGCGGAACGGCCGGGGCGTCGGCCAGGTGGGCGGCCTCGACCACCTGGGCGCCGAGGATTGCCGGGACGCTCAGCAGGAAGGAGAACCGGGCCGCGCGGTCGGGGGCGAGGCCCAGCCAGAGGCCGGCGGCGATCGTGCTGCCGCTGCGGGAGATCCCCGGGACGACGGCCCCGAGCTGCGCGAGGCCGACGAGGACCGCACGCAGTGGGGACAGGGGCCGATCCTTCGGCGGCGCGAACCGGGTGGACAGCAGCAGGAGGGCGGTGACGACGAGGGCCACCCCCACCGCGCGCGGGCGTCCCTCCAGGGCGAGGACGCCGTCGCGAAACCCCGGCAGGAGTGCGAGGACCAGCGGGGCCGTGCCCGCGGCGAGCGCCAGCAGCTCCCGGCGCCCCACCGGATCCCCCGCGAGCCCGCGGGCGAGGCGGCGCAGATCGGCGTGGAAGTACACGAGCACCGCCAGCAGCGTGCCCCCGTGGGTGACGACGGCGAGCAGGTGTCCCCCCGCCGCCGGATCGACCCCCAGCAGCGCCGACGCCAGCGCCAGGTGCCCCGACGACGACACGGGCAAGAATTCCGTGGCCCCCTGCACGGCCCCCAGCAGGATCGCGAGGGACCAGTCCGCGGGGGCGTCGGCCGGCGCGGTGAGCACGTCGGGCGTCTTAGCGGAGGAAGGCCGGGATCGAAACCCGCGGAGGGCGTGGCCGGGTGCGGAGCACCGCTTTCGCCGAGAGGCGGCGGCGGTCGGGACACGGGGCTCCCTCGAGCGTCCCGGGACGTTTCTGCGTCGAGGCTCGTGCTCTGCGGGGGCGCGCGGTCCCACGACGCCATCGGCCGTGCATTCCACGTCGTGCCGAGGCTCCCGCTCCGCAGGTGATCCCCGTCGCGCCTGGTAGGATCGGCGGCGTGCGGATCCTGGGCATCGCCGGTCTCTTCCTCGGGGTCGTCGTGCTGGCGCAGGGGATCGCCTGGCTCGGCCGTCCGGGGCCGTCGCTGGCGGGGGGGCGGCTGCCCCGCGCCGTCGCCGGGACGGTCGCGGCGCTCGTGGGGGTCGGCCTGTTGTTCGGCGGCCTGTGGCACGCCCTCGCCTGAGCGGGGCGACGACCGCGGCGGCGCCGCTTCAGGACAGCGGCCGCGGGAAGGCGGGCGGCTTGCCGCGGTGGCACCGCATCAGGACAGCGGCCGCGGGAAGGCGGGCGGCTTGCCGCGCATCATCGCACGGACGCCCACCTTGGCGGCGGGGGCCGCCAGGCTCCGGGCCGCGTTGCGCTCTTCGAGGGAGGACGCCTCGGGCCACGGTGCGCCCACACAGGCCTCGATGGTCTCCGCCAGCAGGTCGCGCAGATCGGCGTCGAGCGGCACGCCGGCCTCGTTCGTGGTGGGCACGTCCCGGTCCACCCGGTGAGCGACGGCCTCCGTCCGAAACGCGGGGCGCGCCGAGGGGTCCTGCGCGAGCCGACGTGCCAGCGCCATGCTCGCCGCGGGGAGGTCCTGGACGGCGACGACCTCCTGTACGAGCCCACCCCAGTCGGCCGCCACCTCCGCCATCACGCTGTGGCCGGTCAGGAGCATGTGGTCGATGTGGACGAACGCCTCCGGGCGGCAGAATCGGTGGGCGTGGTGGCAGCCCCCGAGGCCCGGGATCACCCCGACCGTGGTCTCCGGGAAGGCCAGTCGGGTTCCCCGCGCCGCGATCCGGCCGTGGCACCAAAGCGCGAGCTCCAGACTTCCGCCGAGCACGCGCCCGACCAGGGCGGCCACCGTGGGCTTACCGCTGCGCAGGCCGGCGAGCTTTGCCTTCCAGCGCTGGATGAGGTCCAGGGCGGCCTCCTCGTTGCCGAGCACCGGAATGAAGGCGCCGAGGTCGGCGCCGTGCCCGAACGCCCGTGCATAGCGGCCGTCGGGCGCGATGACGATGGCCTGCACGGCGTCGTCCGACTCGAGGCGGGCGCGGTGGTCGTCGAGCTCGCGCAGGACGAGATCGTTCAAGGTGGTCTTCTTGAGGGACAAGAGCCCGACACCATCGTGGACCGAGCGGTCCACGTAGAGGCTGCCCCAGCCCCCGCGGTCGTTCGAGAAGGCCGCCGGCGGGGCGACCTCGGCAGCGCGCTCGATGGCCTGGGAGGTGACGAAGCGATCGATGATCGCCCGGGCCTCGGCGAAGCCCATGGACTCGACGAGCGCCGGCGGTCCCGCCCGGAAGGCCAGGGCGTTTTCGGCCAGGAAGTTGATGGCGTCGAGCGCCGCCACGTCGTGCTCGATCATGTAGGCCGTCAGCGCGAACAACATCCCCAGCATCCGGGTGCGCACCGTGTCGAAGGCGTCGGGCGGGCAGGTCTCGCCCTTCTCGTAGGGCCACTTCTTGTGGGGGTCTTCGATGTACGGCTTCCACACGTCCGGGATCGCGTAGAGGTTCGAATCAACCTCGCTGCGCAGAAGGTCCATGCAGTGGGCCGACAGGTAGTTCGCGCCCGGGATCAGGTTGTGGACGAAGAAGGGCGACGTACCCAGCAACTTGCGGCAGGCGTCGTCCACCTGGGCGGGGGAGAGCCCGAGATCGGCGTGGATCCGGACCGCTTCGAGCATCATCCCGCAAAACAGGCGATCGGCCGCGAACGCGGGGACATCCCGCACGGGGATGACGTGCATTCCCAGGCGGTCGAGCATCTTGCGGACGGTTCGCATCTCCTGCTCGCCGGTGACGGCGCCCCTCGTGGGGACCTCGAACAGCTTGTTGGTAAGGTGCGGGAAGAACGGGTGCATCACACCGCACCGCTGGTTGCCCGGAAGCGAGGCGAACAGCGTCGTGCTCGGAAAGCCGCTCGTGGCCGAGAAGATGAACGCCTCCGGGTCGCGCGCCCGGATCGCCTCGTAGAACGGCTGCTTGATGTCGAGGCGCTCGGGGATCGCTTCGAAGACGAAGCCCACCCGCAGCTCGTCGGGGAGATCTCCGACGTCACCGCGCACGACCGTCACCGAGGCCATGATCGCGTCCACCTCCTCGGGCGGAAAGCGCTTCGCGAACGCCTGGGACAGCCGCTCGGGGACCTTCGCGACCTCCGGGCTCGGGTCGAGGCCGACGACCGGGATCCCGTGCCGGGACAGGAGCCGCGCGAACTGGCCGAGCTTGCCGAAGCCCACGTTCCCGCAGGCGCCGGCCACGACGAGCGCGCGGATCGGGCCCTCGCCGCCGGGCTGAAAGATGGGGCGCAGGGCGGAATCTTCGAGGCTGTGGACCGTCATGGCGTGCAAACCATAGGACCCTCGCGGCCGTTCTCGACACGGCCTCGGGCGGAGATTCGTCACGCCCCCGGGCACGCGGATGCCGACTTTGAGGTCCTGTAAAAACCGTAACGCTGATTTCGCATCTCTGCCGCAAAGATGAAGGAGGGAACGAATGTATAGTGATCTTGCTCGGTTGGGCCGCGAATTTTCTTGCGCGGTTGGCTGTGAAAACCGTTGCCCTCGGGCGCGGATCTGGCGTATGGTCCGCAGCACGACTCGAACCAGGAGCGCCTAGGGGACCTTTTTGACCTAAACACCTTGTCCCAGCCCGGTGCGCGCCGCGAGCGCTCGCGGGCGCTCTCGGGCAACGCCGACTCCGGCACCCTTTCTTCTCGTTCCTCGACCGCGTTCCATCACCAACCCAGGAGACAATTCCCATGAAGCTCAGCAGCACGCTCGTCATCACCGCGATCGCCGCTCTCACCCTTGGTCCCGCCGGCTGTGACAACAAGAAGAAGGCCGACGAGAAGAAGGCCGACACCAAGACGGAGCAGAAGAAGGAGGCCAAGAAGGAGGAGAAGAAGGCCGAGGCCCCCAAGCCCCCGGCTCCTCCGGCCCCGCCGGCCGCTCCCGCCGGTGACGCCAAGGCGGGTGACGCCAAGGCGGGCGATGCCCCGGCCGGTGACGCCAAGGCGGGCGACGCCAAGGCGGGCGACGCCAAGGCCGGCGCGCACTAGGTTGCGCCGCATGTGTTGGTTCGGTTCCGTCCGGGCCGCACGAACCGAGGACGGGGTTCCGACCGGGACCCCGTCCTTTTTGTGTGCGCTGGGCGCCTCGCGTGTGGGGATCTGTTAGCGTCCCGTCCCATGCGCTCCGACGGTCGCGCCCACGATGAGCTTCGCCCGTTTTCCCTCGAACCCGACTTCATCCGTGGGGCTCTAGGCTCCGTCCTGGTCACGGCCGGCCGCACACGGGTGATCTGCACGGCGAGCCTCGAAGAGAGGACACCGAGCTGGCTCGAAGACGGGGGCTGGGTCACCGCCGAGTACGCCATGCTGCCGGGCGCCACGAGCCCCCGCGGTCAGCGCAAGGCGGGTGGGCGCGCCAAGGAGATCCAACG
This sequence comes from Polyangiaceae bacterium, assembly GCA_026989935.1. Classification (GTDB taxonomy): domain Bacteria; phylum Myxococcota_A; class Polyangia; order Nannocystales; family Nannocystaceae; genus J032. Next base: position 8,372 of record JALSIN010000008.1, read on the forward strand.
CCTCATCGGTCGATCGCTGCGGGCCGCGGTCGATCTGTCGCGTCTGGCTCGCGCCGACGGCACTGGCCTGTCGTTCATCGTGGACTGCGACGTCATCGAGGCGGATGGCGGCACACGGACCGCATCGATCACCGGTGGCTTCGTGGCGCTCGAGCGTGCCCTCGTGCGCCTTTGGGAGGCCGGTGAGATTGAGCGGATCCCGCTGCTTGGGCAGGTGGCCGCGGTCAGTGTAGGGATCGTCGGGGATCCTCCGGTCGAGGTCCTCGATCTGCCCTACGAGGAGGACGCGCGGGCCGTCGTGGACCTGAACGTGGTCCGGCGGGACGACGCTTACGTCGAGATCCAGGGCACCGGGGAGCAAGGCACGTTCGGACGCGACCAACTCGCCGCCATGCTCGATCTCGCCGACGCAGGGATCGCGCGCTTGCAGGCCGAGCAGCGACGGGCCATGTTGCCGCTGCCGTGATCCCCGTCGTCCTGGCATCGTCGAACCCTCACAAGATCGAGGAACTACAGCGGGTGCTCGCGTCCGCGGGACTGCCGTGTTCCGTGACGACCACCGCATCGTTCGGTCGTCCGCCGGCCGTGCCGGAGACCGGCGCCACGTTCGTCGAGAACGCACGCCGGAAGGCCGAGGGATATGACGCCTGGCTAGCGGACATGGGGGCGCCGGCGCGACGCCTCGTGTTGGCCGACGACTCCGGGATCTGCGTGGACGCTTTGGGTGGCGCCCCGGGGGTTCGGTCGGCCCGTTTCGCCGGCGAGGGCGCGACGGACGCCGACAACAACCGGGCCCTCGTCCGTGCGCTCTCGGCCGCCGGGGTGGATCGGTCGCCTGCCCACTACGCGTGTGTCATCGCGTTGTTGGACCGCGCCCCTGGGCGCGTCCCGACCTGCCGGACCTTCGAGGGACGATGGCCCGTCGAGGTCCGCGCGCAGCCCCGGGGCACAGGCGGCTTCGGCTATGATCCGCACGCCTATCTGCCCGACGGGCGCACCGTTGCGCAGCTCCCGTCTGAGGACAAGGACCGGTTGTCGCACCGCGGCCAGGCGTTGCGTGCGCTCGTGGCGTACCTTTCGACCTCGTTGCCCCGCGAAAAGCGATGAACGCGGACCGGTCATCGATGCAGGAAGCACCGGTCCTTGGGGGACTGCGGCCGGTGGCGAGCCTTTCTCCGCCGGCGCTTTCGGGCTGGGGGCAGCTCGGGGTACCCGGCCGTGAGCGGCTGGACGAGAACCTGGCCCGTGTGACGCGCGGAGCCGTCCTCACGCGCGGGCTCGGCCGCTCCTACGGCGACAGCGCGTTGCCGCCGCCATCGCACCGCGAGGTGGCCGGTACCCGTCTGGCGGATCGGATCCTTGCGTTCGATCCGGACACCGGTTGGATCCGTACGGAAGCCGGCGTCAGCCTCGGGACGCTGGTGTGGACCTTCCTACCCCGGGGATTTTTCCCTCCGGTCACCCCCGGGACCCAGTTCGTCACGGTCGGCGGCGCCGTCGCTTCGGATGTGCACGGCAAGAACCACCACGTGGCAGGATGCTTCGGTGAGCACGTGGCGTCGCTGCGCATCCGGGTGGCGGACGGCCGCGTCGTGGACTGCGGGCCGGATCGCCACCCCGACCTGTTCTACGCCACCCTCGGCGGCATGGGGCTTACGGGCCACATCCTCGAAGTGACCTTCCGCATGGCAAAGATCCCGTCCGGGTGGGTGTTCCACGAGGCCGAACGCATCGCCGATGTGGAGACCTTCGTGGCACGCCTGCAGGAGGCAGCAGGGACGTGGCCGATGACGATGGGTTGGGTCGATTGCGCCACCCGCGGGCACGGGCTCGGACGGGGGATCCTGCAGCGCGGGCGCTGGTGCGAGCCGAGCGAGGCCCCGCCCGTGCCCCCGGCCCCCCTTCCGCGCCGGACCGTGCCCGTCCGGCTGCCGAACTGGGCCCTCAATCGCTGGACGACCCGGATCTTCAACGAACTCTACTATCGCAAACAGATCCCGCGCGCCACGTGGGGCGTGCTTCATCCCGAGCGGTTCTTCTATCCGCTCGATGCCCTGCGCAAATGGTACCGCTTGTATGGATCGCGCGGCTTCACCCAGTACCAGTGCGTGCTGCCGGACCGCGACGCCCCGGAGCGCGCGCGGCAGTTCTTGGAGGTGTTGACGAGCCGGCAGGGGGCCTCGCCCCTTTGCGTGATCAAGGATTGCGGGCCCCAGGGGCGGGGGATGCTCTCCTTTCCGATGAAGGGCATTTCCATCGCGGTAGATCTGTGGATGGACGAGCGCACGCAGGCCCTCGTGGACGCCCTCAACGAGTTCGTCATCGACGCCGGGGGGCGCATCTACTTGACGAAGGATGCGCTCACCCGACCCGAGCATTTCCGGGCCATGGAGCCGCGCCTTTCGTCCTTTCTGGCCGTGCGCCGCGCGTGGGACCCGACCCTGTCCATTCGCAGTCATCAGTCCGTCCGCCTCTTCGGAGATCCGCCATGAACGTCGTCCTGTTGGGAGCCACTCGCGGTATCGGGCGCGCCCTCGCGCGCCTGTACGCCGCTCGCAACGATCGCCTCGTGCTGATGGGCCGCGACCAAGCGGCGCTCGCCAGGAGCGCTGCAGATCTGGCGACCCGTACTGGTGGGGGCGCGCCGGCGGCCGTTCCCTGCGACCTCGACGACCCCGCCGGTTTCCCGGAAGCCCTCGATCGCGCGTTCGAGGCGCTCGACGGGCGCGTGGACGCGTTCGTCGTCACGGCGGCATTGTTCGACACGCAGGATCACCTCGAAGACGACCTGGCGCGAGCGCATGCCCTTTTGCGGGTGGATTTCACGAACACGGTGGTGCTTTGCGAGCACGTCCGCCGCCGGATGCTCGCCCAAGGGGGCGGCACGATCGCGGTGTTCTCGTCCGTGGCCGGCGATGCGCCGCGCAAGCCGGTGGCGATCTATGGCGCGGCGAAGGCGGGCCTTTCCCACTACCTGTCGTCGATGGACCTGCGGTATCGGGAAAAGGGCGTGCGGTTCGTGTGCGTCAAGCCGGGCTTCGTGCGCACGGGCATGACGGCCGGGCTTCCCGAACCGCCCTTTGCCGCCGACCCGGAGCCCGTTGCGGCGCGGGCGCTGGCGGCCATCGACAAGGGCAGCCCCGTGGTCTATGCGCCTTCGATCTGGCGCCTGGTGATGCTCGTCATCCGGCACCTGCCCCGCTTCGTGATGTACCGGCTGGGCTTTTAGGCCCTCATGCGCCAAGATCCCGGCTGGCGTAGAGGATGATCGCCACGAGCACCACGTAGACCGCCAGGTTCGCCATGAACAGGCGATCCTTGAGGATCTCCTCGGTGGGGCTTTCGGCCTCGTGGCGTGTGGTGACCAGGTGGATGAAGCGCAGGATGCCCACCAGGGGAAACGGCGTGGTCAACACGAGCAGCTTGGTTCCAAATGCCTGGATGGTGTGTTCGCTCATCGTGTAGGCGAGGTAGACCAGCACGGTCACCATGGCGAGGGACCACATGGTGATCCGTAGCGTTTGCAGGTCGTAGCGTGCGAGCACGGCGCGCTGGGCCTTCGCGTCGTCGGCGGTGGCGAGCTCGTGGGCGCGTTTGCCCACGGCGAGGAAGGTGGCGAGGAGGAACGTGCACGCGACCAGCCACGGCGAGGCGGGGACCCGGACGGCATAGGCCCCGGCGAGGACCCGCAGCATGAAGAACCCTGCGATGAGGAGCACGTCGAGGAAGGGGATCTGCTTCAGGTAGAGGCTGTAGGCGACGTTGAGGGACAGGTACGATGCAAGGACCGCCCCGAAGCGCGGTTCGAGGAGAAAGCCGAGCCCGACGCCCAGCGGCGTGATCACGACGAAGAAGGCCCACGCCACGGGGATCGGCAGGGCGCCCGAGGCGATGGGGCGGGCACGCTTTTTCGGATGGAGCCGGTCCTGGTGCACGTCGAGCAGGTCGTTGAGGACGTAGACGCAGCCCGATGCCAGGGAGAACAGGGCCATCGCCGCCAGGGTGCGCAGGACGGCGCCGAGGTCGCCAAACTGGAGCGCGAACAGCGGCGCCACGGCGACGAAGACGTTCTTGAACCACTGGCGCGGGCGGAGCGTCTTGATCAGTGCCTGGACCACGACGTTGCCGACGGACTATGGCACGTGGCCCAAGAATGTTCCATCATCCGCCTCGCGTGGCCGATCCCACCGGCGATCGCGGTCGTTCGTGTCGGCATTCGCGCGCACGACCGCCGGCACGACCGCGTCGCACTCGCGCGCCGCGGGGGCTGCTTTGGGCGGTGCGGCTGTTCGCCTGCCTGATGGGCCTCCTGGTGCCGGTGGTTTCGTGGGCCACGAAGAGCCCACGGCCCCCTCAGGCGTCCGAGCGCCTGTACGTCGTGGGCCGACACGATCCCGGTGCCGGGTACCCAGGGCGGTTCGAGCGCGCCTTCGCCGACCGCAAGAGGCGCCTTGCGCAGGCGCGTGGAGCGAACCCGGCCGCGGTGCTGCCGCTGCTCGCGGCGGTCGATCTCCTGTACGGCGAGATCGAGACCGAGCGCCTTGCCGCCTGGCTCGACGCGGTCGCCATTGGCCGCCGGCGACATCCCCTCGTGCGGGCGTTCGCAGCCTCGCAGCGCGCACGTCTCGACGAGATGGCGGGTGATCCCCGCGCCGGTGCCAAGCGCCTGCGTTCGATCGGGTACGTGTTGGATTGGCTTTTTGTGGGCCCGTTCGAGTACGCCGGTACAGCCGATCTGGACGCACCACATCCCTGCCGCTCGGAGCCGTTTTCGTCCACGCGATCCTTCGAGGGGGCGGTGCCGGGCGAGCCCCTCGTCTGGCGCAGGTACGACTACGAGGCCGCACCCGACGGCGGCTTCGTGGGCTTCGACGACTACCTTTCGCCGAACGAGAAGGTTTTCGCATGTGCCGTGACCTGGGTGCACCTCGACCGGGCCGAGGATGTGTCCTTCCGCCTGGGGACGGGCGGCGCTTACCGGCTGTTCGCCGGAGACCGGGAGATCGCCCGCGGGGACGTTCGGCGCCTGGCGCATCCCCTCCAGGACGTGGCGGCGGCGCGCCTTGCGGCCGGCTGGCATCGGCTCACGCTGCTCATCGCCAACGAACACGAGCCCTGGGGCTTTTACGTTCGGCTGGCCCGCCTCGACGGCGCCCCGGTCCCGGGCCTCGCCGTCGCGACGCATCCGCCGGACGACGGTCGGCTGGCCGAGGCGGCGCCTGCCGCTCGGGCGCCCGTGGCGTTGCGAGCGATCCTGCAGGCGCGGGCCGCCTCGGGCAAGGTCGGGGATGTGCTCGATCTCGCGGAGCTCGAGTGGCGGACCCACCCGTACGCCCGGGAGGACACGCGCACCGTGGATCGCCTGCGCCGTGTCGAACCCACCGCCGAGGATTTTCGGGCAAGCCGCCTGCGGGCCCACGTGGAGACCGACGAATCGGTGCGGGCCCGGGTGCTGGAGCGCGCAGTGGAAGTGGGCCGCAAGGCCGGGGTGGGGCCGCGGATCGCACCCTTGCTGCTGGAACTCGCCTTCCGTGCCGAAGGACTCGGGCTTCGCGATGAGGCGAGGCGGTTGCTCGACGAGGCATTCGAGGCCGCGCCCGACGACGTCTACGTGGAACTTGCCCGCGTGGATGCCCTCGCGGAGAGCGGCTTCGAGCAGCAGGCTCTCGCCTGGTCTCTGGACGTACTCGACCGCTGGCCGAACTCGTCCATCGTGCGGCACGGGGCGGCGGCCCGGCTGGCTGCGGCGGGACGCAAAGTGAAGGCCATGGAGATCCTCGCGGGCGGACCGACGAGCGCGCCCGTCGAGAGGTCGCGCTACCTGGCGCTGGCGCTCGAAACGGGGCGTGTGGACGAGGCACTGTCACGGCTCTTGGCATGGACAGCGGCGGAACCCGGCCGGCCCCGTCTGTTCGTGCGCCTGGCGTGGACGTACGACGCCGCAGGCCGACCGGACGACGCGTGGTCAGCCATGGGCCGCGCGCTCCAACTCGCTCCCCTCGACCCGGACCTGCACGCGGAAGCGGCCCGCATGGCGCTGCGACAGGGCCACAAGGCGGCGGCCATGGTCGAGTTGCGGCGTTCCATCGAGCTTCGCCCCCAGCAACCCGAGCTGCGCGAACTGCTTTCGGCGCTCGACGCCAACGCCCGCCGCGACACGTTTGCGCGCTATGGGCTTGACCTCGAACGCATCGCCCGGATGAAGATCCCCGCCCGCTGGGCGCGCCGCCCGGCGGTCGTGCTCGCCCGCCGCGTGGCGGTGGACGTCTACGACAACGGGCTCACCGAGCGACTCGACCACCGGATCGTGGCGATCCAAGACGACCGAGGCGCCCGCGAGCGCTCCGTCGTGAGCACCTACTACGATCCCTCGCTTTCCTACGTGGACGTGCGGCGTGCACGGGTACGGCACCGGGACGGGACCGTCGAGGACATGGGGCGGGTGCTCGTCACGTCGCTGTCCGAGGCCGGCTATCGCATGTACTACGACCGGCGTCGCGTGGACGTGGTGTTCGACCGACTCGAGCCCGGCGACGTGGTGGAGGTGGCGTTCGTGACCCACGACGTTGCGGCGCGAAACATGTTCGACACGTACTTCGGTGACCTCCAACCCGTTCAGGGGATCGATCCGATCCTGCGCTACGAGTACGTGGTCACGACGCCGCCGTCGTTACCGCTGATCTTCGATGCAAAGGACATCGAGCGCGGGCGCGACGGTGCTCGCCTCGTCGCTCGATACACACGTTCCAATCTCGCGCCCATCGATCCGGAGGCCCACATGCCAGGATGGACCGATGTGGCCGCGTATCTACACGCCAGCAGCTACGAGTCGTGGGACGACGTTGCGGATTGGTACTGGCGGCTCGTCCGAGACCAACTCGTCGCCGACGACCGTATCCGCGCCGCGGTCGCCGAGGCGGTGCGAGGGATCGATCCGTCGGACGGTCTCGCCCGCATGGAGGCGATTTACGACTATGTGGTCCGCAATACGCGCTACGTGGGCCTCGAGTTCGGCATCCACGGTTACAAGCCCTATCCCACCACCGAGGTCTTCGCGCGCCGGTTCGGCGACTGCAAGGACAAGGCCGCGCTGCTCAAGGTGATGCTCGCCGAGGTGGGCATCGCGAGCCACATGGTGCTCGTGCGCACGCGGGATCTAGGTGGGATCGATGCGGCGCCGGCTTCTCTGGCGGTGTTCAACCACGCCATTGTGTACGTACCGACGTACGACCGCTATCTCGACGCGACGGCGGAATGGTCGGGGCCGACCGAACTTCCGGTTCAGGACCAGGGGGCGGTGGTGTTGCACGTACTCGATGGGAAAGGGGCGCGGTTTCGGCGAATCCCGTTCGCGGCTCCCGAGGCGAATCGAACCACGATCTCGGGGACCATTCGCCTGGACCGTCGAGGTGGTGGAGACATGAAACTGGACGTGGCGGTCGTCGGGCCCGACGCGGCGGTGCTGCGGCGCACCTTCCACGCCGAGGAGCAACGACGTGAACGCGCCGCGGCCCTGCTCGCCGGGCTCTTCGGGGTGGCCGACGTCCGCTCGGTGACGGCCCGCGGTGTCGCGGACGTTCGGACCGCGGTCGGGTTGTCCGTCGAGGCCCATCTGGCCTCCATTGCCGCCGTGCAGCAGGGGCGCCTTCGTGTGCCCGTCGTGGGGCACGAGGTGCACGAAACGCGGGCGTGGGCCGCCAAGGCCCAACGTCGTTACCCGCTGTCGTTGGGAGTCCCCAACGAGTTTGAGCGGCGGATCGAGTTCGTCGCGCCGCCCGGGTATCGCTTCGCGGGGCGTCCCGACGGCGGGCGGGTCGAGCACACCGCCGTCCACGGCGAGTTGACCGTGGCGGTGGACGAGACGGGGCGCCGGGCCGTCGTGGTGAGCCGGATCCGCTACGAGACCCCGCAGATCGATCCCGAGGACTACCCTGCCTTTCGCAGGGCGCTGCAGCGCATCGATGCCCTGCACGGACAGACCTTCGTCCTGGAGCGGGCGCGGTGAGCGGGCGGCGTCGAGGGGTGGACGCCGCGGTGCCGCGGCCCCATCTGCGATGGGTGGGCGTCCTGCTCCTGGCCGTGGTGGCGGCGATCGCCGGGTGTGCGGCGCGGCGTGGCGGTGCCGTGGCGCCGTCGGACGTGGCGCGGGCGCGCGCGGTCGAGGCGCGGCTGTCGAAGCGCCTTTCGCGGGCCTCGGACGACCACGCGGCGCGGGCATCCCGAGGGATCGTGCGCCTCGTGGCCCTTTCGGATCCGTCGGGGGCGCTCGCCGATCTACGGGCCGTCCCGGTCACCACGGATCCCCTCGCCGCGTTTGCCCGCTTGCTGGCGGCCGAGGCCCGGCTCGAACACGCGCAGGTGCTGGCGGTGGCCGAGGCCGCCGTAGCGGCGTCGGTGGGGCGGGGGCCCGACAGCGATTGGGTGCCGGTGGCGACCTACGCGGCGTCGAGACTCGGCAACGCGGCGGAGGCGGTGCCCGATGGACGGAAACGCTTTCGAGCGCTTCTTGGGCGGGTGCCCGTCGAGCGTTTGCCCGTGCCGGTGCGCACCCCGCTGCTAAGCTACGAGGGGCGGCTTGCACGCATCGAGGGCCGGGACCTTGCGCCGGTGTTCGAGCGCCAGGGGTGCGTGCGGACGTTCACCGCCGGGCCGGCGTTTGGGGTGCACGGGGCCGTCGATCTGCCGCGGATCGGGGCGGCGTCACTCGTCACGGAAGCGGTCGAGGCGCCGGTGGTTCCGCTGTCGTGCGCCGTGCGCGTCTGGAACGGGACCGATCATCCGGCCGTGCGCGTGCTCGCGGCGGAGCTTGCGGTGGGGGCGGGGCCGCTCGTGCTCGAGTCGTCGGCCGGGACACCCTACCGGCTCTACGTGGACGGCGAAGAGGTTCTGCGCACGGATGTCTACGACCGCTTCCCGGCGGACTGGCACACGGTGGCGGTGGACCTGTCCCCGGGCCGGCATCGGGTGGCCGTGGCCGTCGCCATCGAGGCGGCGTCGGCGTGGGTGGTGGTGCGCGCCCACGATGGCCGCGGCCGGTCGCTCGCGGGCGCGGCCCGGGCCGCCAGTGGGCCCGGTGTCGAGGGACGGGGGGGTGGCGATGTACGCGGCGCGACGGTCGTGGACCCGGTGCCCGCACGCGCCCAGAAGGGGCTGCTGGCTCCCTATCGCGCCGAGCTTCGCCGTGCGCTGGCGCTGGCGCTGGCGCTCGAGCGAGGCGACAGCGACCGGGCCGAGCGTCTCGCCGACGCGCTGCGTCGTCGAGCCCCAGCCTTCGCCGAGGGGCGGTGGTTGGCCGCACGGTTCGAGCGGCGCGATCCAAGCCGCGGAGCGTCACGGTCGCGGACGAGAGAGTCCCGGGATCTTCGGGCCGCACTCGAGCACGCCCCGGACCTCGTGGGCGCGTTCCTCCGAACGCTGGAACTCGATCTCGACCGCGGCGAACGCGACCGCGTGCGGGCTGCTCTCGCACGGCGTTCGGGGCCGGCTGCCACGTCCATCGACGTGGACCTGTTCGCCGCCGACTTCTACCGATCGATCGAAGACGAACTGGCGGTCGAGCAGATGTTGTCGCGGGTGCGGGGCCGGTTTCCGCGGCACTGCGGCCTGCTCGAACGCGAGCTCGCGATTGCCCGCGCCCGGCCGCGGCCGGCCGACGTGGACCGGCTGGTCGCCGCGCTCGACCGTTGCCCGAGAGCGCGCTCTCGCAGGGCGGCGTGGGCCCGCCGACGCGGGCGTCTCGAAGAGGCGGCGTCGTACCTGGCGGAACTGCTCGCGCGCACGCGGGACGACGAGACCTCCGCCTTTGCCCAGGTCGAGGTGCTGGCGGCCCTCGGATCGTACGACGAGGCCGCGACGGTCGCGCGGTGGCTTGCCCGTCTGCGCCCGTTCGACGGGGGGCGGGTCGTGCGCCTGGCGGACGTGTTGGCTTCGGCCGGGCGATCCGATCGTGCCCGGACGCTGCTGCGCGCGCGGCAGACGGAACTCCCCTCCGATCGGTCCCTGCGGGCGGCGGTTCGCGCGCTGGGCAAACCGGACGACCTTGACCGCTATCGGGGCGATGGCCTGGCGGCGTACCGCGCGTTTCTCGAAGCACCCGAGGTCCCCGAGGGAGTGCCCGAGGTCCTCGTGTACGATCGCAGCGTGACGAAGATGTACCCGGACGGTACGGAACGCACACTCGTGCATCTCGTCACGTACCTGGCGACGAAGGACGCCGTGGACCGCAACGGTGAGGTGGCCCTGCCGCAGGGCGCCGAGGTATGGACGCTGCGTTCGCTCAAGCCTGACGGCGGTACGCGCGAACCCGAGAAGGTCGCCGGCAAGGACACGCTGAGCTTTCGGGACCTTGCCGTGGGCGACGCCGTGGAGGTGGAGTACGTGGTGACGAACCCACCGCGCGTGTTCCTCCCGGGATTCCTGCGCGGGGCGAGGTTTCGCTTCCAGTCGCTCGATGTGCCATACTGGCACTCGGAACTCGTCCTCGTGGTGCCGCCCGAGATGGATCTACGTATCGAGCGGCGCGCCGATCCGCCGTCGCCCATGGAGACGATGGTGGATGGATGGCGGGTTCTCACCTTCACCGCGCGCCGGATGCCGCGTCTGGGGGTGGAGCCGCACATGCGAGATGGGCGAGACGAACTACCGAACGTGCGCGTGTGGGTGGGGGATCCATTGCCGTGGTGGAACGGCGCCCTGCGGCGCACGTCCCCCGATATCGGCCGCACGAATCCCGAACTGCGTGCGCGGGCCCGTCGCGTGACGAAAGGCGCCACGACGGCTCGGGAGAAGTTCGACCGCCTCTTTCGGTTCGTGAATCGCGCGATCGAACCAGGGGGAGACTTTTCCATGGCCCCCACCGCCACGCTGGCCTCCGGCCGCGGCTACCGCATGCACGTGCTGCGCACCATGCTACGGGAGGTCGGGATTCACAGCGAGATCTGGCTCGGGAGGACGCGCTTTGCGGCCCAGCCCCGGCCCGGCGGCGCTTCGATGATCGACGAGTATCAGACCCCGATTCTCATGGTGGATCTTGGAGGCACCGGTGGCTCGTTGCCGGTATTGACCGAGGTGCGGGGCGCCGCGCCGGGCTACCTCCCGCCGGGCCTTTCGGGCGCGCGAGCTTTTCGCCTGCACCTTTCGCCGCGCGACGGACCAGCGGGGTTCGTGCGGCTGCCGAACGTGGGGGCGCGCTTCGCGGACCGGAGGTCCTACGACATCGAGGTGCGAATCGGGCACGACGGGCGCGGGACCCTCGAAGGGCGCATCGCGTTGTTTGGGCAGGAGGCCATCGCGTGGCGCCGCGCCCTGGACTCGCTACCGGCCGAGCGTCACGCCGAGGCTTTCGAGAGCGCGGAACTGTCGCGCCTTCGCCTGGCTGCGACGCTTTCGAGCGTACGGTTCGACGACGTGGAGGACGTGACGAAACCTTTGGTGCTTCGTTTTTCTGCGGTTGTGGATGCATGGGGGTCGTCTCCGGACGGTATGCGCGTCCTGCCCATCGCGGTCGTATCGGCGAACCTGGCGCGTCCCTACGCGGCTCTCGAGCGCCGGCGCACCGGGCTGCTGATCCCGGAAGAGCCACGCTGGTCCCTCCGCCTCAAGGTGGTTGCGGATGACGAAACCGTGATCCTTAGGCGCCCCGCGCCGGTGGAGGTCACGACGTCGGCTGGCCACTATGAGCGCACGGTTCGCGCGACTCGGGACGGGCGAACCGTGACCGTCGAGGTTCGTTCGCGGCTGGTTGCGGGGGTGGTCGAGCCGGACCGATACGGGGACGTCCGAACCCTGGCGCAGTCCGTGGCTCGCTCCGAGGGGGCGGTGCTGGTCGTCGGCCGTGCTCCGTCCGGCACCGTTTCGGTGGGGAAGCACGCCGTGCCGGTGGACGAACCGCCCGGGCGCTCGCGTCCATTGGCCGGTGGCGAAGGTGCCGTCAGTCTGCCGCCGTGACCCGCAGGATCTCGTCGAGGGTGGTCATGCCGTCGCGTACCTTGTTGAGCCCCGAGCGGCGCAACGTGGCCATGCCCAGGCGGATGGCCTCCGCCTTGAGTTCGGCCGTGGACGCGCCCTGCAGCACCAGTTCCTTGAGGGCGTCGGACAGTACCATCACCTCGTACAGGGCCACGCGCCCCTTGTAGCCGGTCTTGTTGCAGGTCTTGCACCCCTTGCCCCGCTTGGGTTGCGTGGCTTTGGCCTCCTTCGGGGACATGCCGGCGTCCACCAGGGCCTCGACGGTGACGCGAGCGTCGTCCACCGTACAGTCACGGCAGTTGCGTCGAGCCAGCCGCTGGGCCACGATCATGTTGACCGAAGCGGTCACGAGGAAGGGCTCGACGCCCATGTTGAGCAGCCGGTTGACCGTGGAAGGGGCGTCGTTCGTGTGCAGGGTCGAAAGTACGAGGTGGCCGGTCAACGCCGCCTTGACCGCAATCTCGGCCGTCTCGAAGTCTCGGATCTCGCCGACCATGATGATGTCGGGGTCCTGCCGCAAGAAGGCGCGCAGCGCAGTGGCGAAGTTCAGGCCGATGTCCTCGTGCATCTGCACCTGGTTGATGCCCTGCAGGTTGTACTCCACCGGGTCCTCCGCAGTGGAGATGTTGACCTCGGGGGCGTTGAGCTCGGACAGCGCCGAGTACAATGTGGTCGTCTTGCCCGAGCCGGTGGGCCCGGTCACCAGGCACATGCCGTAGGGACGGTGGATGTTCTCCTTGAAGTCGGCGAGGGGCTTGTCCTCGAAGCCGAGCTTCGTCATGTCGAGTTGGAGGTTCTCCTTGTCGAGCAGCCGCAGGACGATCTTTTCGCCGAAGAGGGTGGGCAGCGTGGAGACGCGAAAATCCATGGCTCGCCCGCGGCCCATCTTGAGCTTGATGCGCCCGTCCTGTGGCAGGCGTCGCTCCGCGATGTCCAGGTTGGACATGATCTTGATGCGCGAGGTGATCGCGTTCTTGAGCTTGAGGGGGGGCGTCATTTCCTCGTGCAGGACGCCATCGATGCGATAGCGCACACGATATTTTTTCTCGTAGGGTTCGATGTGGATGTCACTTGCGCCCTTGTTGATCGCATTGAGGAGGATAAGGTTGACGAGCTTGACGACGGGGGCCTGGGCCGACTCTTTCTGGAAGTCGGCCAGGTTGATCTCGTCGTCTTCCTCCGTGGCGAAGTCCACCTCCTCGAGGTCGAAGTCCCCCAGGACCTCGTCGTAGGACTCCACCTCGTCCGGCTTTTCGTAGTAGCGCACGATGGCGCCCTCGATGGCCGCGTCCGTCGAGACCACCGGCTCGATGTTCAGACCCGTCAGGAACTTGAGGTCGTCGATGGCGTAGATGTTCGTGGGGTCGGCCATCGCGACGATGAGCGTCGAACCCGCACGCTGCACCGGGATCGCCGTGTGTCTGCGGGCGACGTCCTTCGGGACGAGTTCGATGACCTCTGGGTCGATCTCGAACTCTTCGAGGGAGATCGACGGAACACCGTATTGTTTCGAGAGGAACTCCGTCAGGTCCTTTTCGCCGAGGATCCCGAGCTTCGCCAGGCTGTAGGCCAGGCGCTTGCCGGTCTTCTGCTGGTCCTGCCGGGCTTGTTTGAGTTGCTCCGCCGAGATGATGTTCTCGCGGACGAGGAGTTCGCCGATGCGGTCGGAAGACATGGTGCGGTTCGCCGCGCCGGGTAGGGTCGAAGGCGCGCATTTGAAGCGTACCAGCCCGATACCGGCCCGTCGTAGCCCATCGTCGCGTATCCGGTGATGTGGGTGGTCGTCATACACGTACGGGGGGCGCTGGTGTATCCTGCCGCGCCCGTGTCCAACAAGCGACAGCGCAAGACGCGCCCGGCTTCTTCCCCCCGCGGTCCCCGCCGCCGCCGTCGGAGCGTCGGGCCCAGGGTCCGCAGCGCCGCGGTGCGCCTTGGGCCCGTGGCCGCGGCGAAGGTTCGCGCCGGCCATCCGTGGGTGTTTCGCGACAGCTTCACCCGCGCGCCCGCGGACCTGGCCGCCGGGACCGCGGTGCCCGTGGTGGATGAGGACGGTGCGCCGGTGGGGGCCGGGCTGTTCGAGCCGGAGGGGGCCATCGCGCTGCGGATCTTCTCGAAGGATCCGGAGGCCCGCCTGGACCGCGATGCGGTGGAGGCGCGGATCTTGGCGGCCACGGCGCGCCGCGATCCCTGGCAGGACCTGCCAAAGACGGCGCGTCGCGTGTTTCATGGGGATGGGGAGGGACTGCCCGGGCTTTCGGTGGACCGGTACGGTGAATTCCTGGTGGTGCACCGATACGCCCGCGCGCTCGAACCGCACATGGAGACCATCGTGGCCGCGCTCGAGGCATCGCTTCGCCCTCGGGGGATCTACGTGCAGGATCGGACCCGACCGGTCCAGCCGCAGGACCGGCGCGAGCCGGCTGCCCTCGTGGCCGGGCGCGCGGCCCCGGTCGAGGTCCCCGTCGAGGAGGACGGCTTGCGCTTCTTGGTGGACGTCACGGCGCCGACGTCACCGGGTTTGTTCCTCGACCTTCGCGAGGGGCGGCGATGGTTCGAGCGGCTCGCACCGAACCGCCGGGTGCTCAACCTGTTCTCGTATACGGGGGCCTTCAGCCTGCGGGCGGTGCGTGCTGGCGCCGCCAGCGTCGTGCATGTGGACGCATCGGCCAGGGCACACGCGCGCGCCCGCAAGAACCTGGCGGAAAGCGGCCTCCCCGCCGAGTCGTGCGAGGCCCTGGTCGGGGACGTGTTCAAGCATCTTGCGCGTTTCGCCCAACGCGGTACGACCTTCGACCTCGTGGTGGCCGACCCGCCGCCGTTTTCCAGGGTGGGTCGCCGAATCTTCTCGGCGACCGAGACCTGGCCGCACCTGGTGGAGGCGATTTGCGGTGTGGTGGCGCCCGGGGGGTGGTTGCTCGCGGTCAAGAACGCGGCCGGCCTGGACGAGACGGCGTTCCTCGATGCGCTGGCTCGTGGTGCCGCTGCCGCCGGACGGCGCGCCCTCGTGACAGGCACCGCCGGCCTCCCGCCGGATTTCCCGGTCCCCGCGGCGTTCGCGGAGGGGCGCTATCTCGACGTGCGCCTGGTCGAGATCGTGTAACCACCTCGGCGCGGGCGGCAGCCCGACCCGGAGGATCGTGCGCGCCCCAAGGCTGTCCCGCCGGCCCGTGGGGTCGGTCGTGCCGCTCTAGCCGCCCGATCCCCCGGACCCTCCGGACGTGGAGGATGTGGAGGTGGAGCCGTTGCCTGTCGTGCCGCCCGAGGTGGAACCGGGCCCCGTCGTTCCCGAGGTGGAACCGGGCCCCGTCGTTCCCGAGGTGGAGCCGGGGCCCGTCGTTCCCGAGGTGGAGCCGGGGCCCGTGGTCCCCGACGAGGTCGTGGTGGCGCCGGACGTGGACGACGTGGACGTGCTTCCCGATGGGTCGGTGGTGGCCGTCGCGCCGGTGGTGTTTGCGCCGCTCGTGGTCTGGGACGCCGTCGTTGCACCCGCCGTGCCCGTGTCGGTGGCGCCCGCCGTGCCCGTTCCGCCGCCGCCCTGGGTTGCGAGCCCCTCCGTGTTCGGGGACATCGAATCCCCCATGAACGGGCCGCCGACCTCGGTGCAGGCGGCGCAAAGACCCATCACAGCAACCAGGGCCCGGGTCCGGCGACCGGGAGCGGGGGCGGCGCGGCGCATCACCAATGAGCCTAGCAAGTCGTCCGGGCGTTTACGACCCCGGCCGGCGACCGCGATGCGTCCAGCCCGGCGGGCGGTTGCGCTATGGTGCGGCCGGGAGCCCCACGCATGAACGAGATCTTCGACCGCGTTCTTCTCGCCGCGCGCAAGCTGGGCGCCTCGGACGTCCACCTCAAGGTGGGGTTGCCCCCCGTGTTCCGGATCCGTGGGGTGCTACGGACCCTCAAGGACGTCCCGCCCATGACCGCCGACGTGATCAACACGTTCGCGGTCAACATCATGAACCAGGCGCAGTTCGAGCGGTTTGAACGGCACCACGACGTGGACCTTTCCTACGGCACCCCGGACGGCGCCCGCTACCGGATCAACGTGTTTCGGCAGCGCGGGCAGACCGGTATGGTGCTGCGGGTCATCCCGGCGACGGTGCCGCCGTTCGAGCGGCTCAACCTTCCCAAGCGGGTGCGCGAGTTCTCCGCGGTGCGCCGTGGCCTCGTCCTCGTGACGGGGGTGACGGGCTCGGGCAAGTCCACGACGCTGGCCTCGCTCATCGACGTCATCAACCAGGAGCGTGCGGCTCACATCGTTACCATCGAAGACCCCATCGAGTACGTCTACCAGGACCGCCGGTCCGTCGTGAACCAGCGGGAACTCGGCTTCGACACGGACAGCTTCTCCAAGGCGTTGCGCGCGGCGCTGCGTCAGGACCCGGACGTGGTGATGGTGGGCGAGATGCGGGACCTCGAGACCATCGAGACGGCGCTCTTGGCGGCCGAGACCGGTCACCTGGTGCTGTCCACCCTCCATACGCTCGACGCCACCGAGACGGTCAATCGGATCGTGCAGATGTTTCCACCCCACCAGCAGGGGGCGATCCGCTTGCAACTCGCTTCGATCCTGCACGCGACGATCTCACAGCGCCTGCTCCCCCGCCGGGACGGCAAGGGCATGATCCCCGCGGTCGAGATCCTGGTGAACACCCCACGGGTCGCCGACCTCATCAAGGACCCCGCCCGAACCTCCGAGATCATCGACGCCATCAAGGAAGGCGCGCACCCCTACGGCATGGTGTCGTTCGACCAGTCTCTTACGATGCTCGTGCAGCGCGGTCTCATCACCTACGAGGCCGCCTGCGATGCCGCGACGAACCGCGCGGATTTCGAGTTGTACTTTCGCGGCGTCACCGCCGGGGGCGCCGACACCATCGAGATCGAGGACCTATGACGCAGCGAAAGCTCGATGCAGCCGCCGTTCGCCGGCGTTTTCTGGCGTTTTTCGAGGCGCGTGGGCACACCGTCGTGCCCAGCTCGTCTCTCGTCCCGCAAGACGATCCCACCTTGCTGTTCGTCAACGCCGGCATGGTGCAGTTCAAGGACGTGTTCACCGGCCGCGACCGGCGCCCCTACACGCGCGCGGCCTCGGTCCAGCGCTGCCTGCGCGCGGGCGGCAAGCACAACGACCTCGACAACGTGGGCTTTACGCCGCGGCACCACACCTTGTTCGAGATGCTGGGCAACTTCTCCTTCGGCGACTACTTCAAGGCCGAGGCCATCGAGTGGGCCTGGGCCCTGTTGACCGGGCCGATCGAAGCGGGGGGCCTCGGCCTCGATCCGGATCGCCTGTGCGCCACGGTCTTCAGCGGGCGGGGCGAAGACGCACCGCCGGACGACGAGGCGTTCGAGCTCTGGACGCGCTTCTTGCCGCCGGATCGGATCTATCGGTGCGACGCCAAGGACAACTTTTGGGCGATGGGGGACACGGGGCCGTGTGGGCCATGCTCGGAGATCCACCTGCGGCTCGACGGGCGAGCGCCGCCGGACGCGAACACCCCCGGGCGCGGGCCCGCGCACGAAGAAGACCGGTACATGGAGCTGTGGAACCTCGTGTTCATGCAGTACGAGAAACACCCGGACGGCTCGATGACGAAGCTTCCCCGCCCGAGCGTGGACACGGGGGCCGGCCTCGAGCGGCTGGCTGCGGTGGTTGAAGGCGTATCATCCAATTTCGAGACGACTCTCCTGGCGCCGCTGGTCGCCCTGGCCAAGTCACTGGCGGGGCGTGCACCCGAAGAAGTGCTCGACGACCGCCGTGAAGCGCCGTTTCGCGTCATCGCCGATCATGCCCGCGCGACCACGTTCCTGGTCGCCGACGGCGTGTTCCCCGACCGGGTGGGGCGTAGCTACGTGTTACGTCGGATCATGCGGCGGGCGATCCGCCACGGCACGGAGGTCGGGCTCGTCGAGCCGTTCCTCCACCGGATCTGCGCCAAGGTCGTGGAGATGTTCTCGGACGTCTATCCGGAGCTACGCGAGCGAGCGGCGACCATCGAGCGTGTGGTGCGGACGGAGGAGGAGGCGTTTCGCCGCACGCTGGACCGGGGCCTGTCGCGCCTTTCGGCCGTCCTCGAAGGGTTCGATCCCGGGACGAAGACCCTACCGCCGTCCGTGGCGGCCGACCTCTACGACACCTACGGCTTCCCGCTGGATCTGACCGGCGTCATATGCCGCGAACGCGGGATCGAGTTGGACGAGGCGGCTGCCGAACGGGCGGTGCACGACCGCCAGAAGAAAAGCGGCGGAGGCGGCCTCGGGGCTGGCACGCGCGTGGCCGACGTGTACTTCGAACTCAAGGAAGCCCACGAACCCGTCCAGTTTACCGGGTATGAGCGAACCGAGGACACGGGGGCGGTCGTCGCGATCTTGGTGGACGGTCGGCTCGTGCCCGGTGCCTCTACGGGCGAGTTGGTCGAGGTTCTGCTCGACCGGACGCCGTTTTATGCCGAGTCGGGCGGGCAGATCGGGGACGCCGGGCGCCTGCTCGCGGACGGAGTGTCGGTGCGCATCGATGACACGAAGCGGCCCGTCGAGGGGGTGATCGTGCACCATGGCGTGGTCGAACAGGGCCGGCTCGAAACCGGTGTGCAGGTGCGCGCCCAGGTCGATCGACCGCGCCGCATGGCGATCCGGCGCGCGCACTCGGCCACGCATCTGTTGCACCACGCCCTGCGGGAGGTCGTGGGTGCGCATGTGGTGCAAAAAGGATCCCTGGTGGCCCCCGATCGGCTGCGTTTCGACTTCAGCCACGCGGATCCGTTGACGGAGGACGAGCGTCGAGCCGTGGAGGAGAAGGTCGTACAGGCGGTGCTCGAAGACCTACCCACGAAGGTGGAGGTCACCTCCATCGAGGAGGCCAAGCGGCGTGGCGCAATGATGCTGTTTGGTGAAAAGTACGGGGCTCGGGTGCGGGTGGTGCAGATCGGCGCTGACAGCGTCGAGCTTTGCGGCGGGACGCACGTGGAGCGCACGGGAGAGATCGGGCCGTTCGTGATTCAACTCGAGACCGGGATCGCCCAGGGCGTGCGGCGCGTCGAGGCGCGCACGGGTCTTGGGGCGCTTGCCTGGACGCAGGCGCAGTCGGAGACGGTGCGCACGCTCGCCGGACGGCTGCGCGTCAAGGAGCCGGCGGAGGTCGTCGAGCGCCTGGAGCGGCTGTTCGACGAGCTTCGCACCAAGGAGCGTGCGATCGCGGACCTCGAACGGCGTCTCGCGGCGGGGGCCGGGGCCGCGGCGGCGGCGGTGCGGGAGGTGGACGGGTTGCGGATCCTGGCCCAGGAGGTGCCCGTCGGCGACTCCAAGGCCCTGCGGGCTGCGGCCGACGAACTTCGTGGCCGGCTTCGGTCCGGGGTGGTCGTGCTGGGCGCGCGCACGGGCGGCAAGGCCACGCTGCTGGTGGCAGCGACCCCCGACCTTGCCGGCAAGCGCGTGCACGCCGGTACGATCGTGGCCCGCCTGGCCGCGTTCGTGGATGGTCGGGGCGGCGGCCGACCCGACCTGGCGCAGGCCGGCGGGCCGAACGTCGAAGGACTTACCCGGGCCATCGAGGCGGCCCCAAAGATCGTCGCCGAACTCGCCGGCGGCTGAACGCGTCCTACGGCTCCACCCGTGGTAGGGTTGGCCGACGTGGCAGCCAAGACCACCGCACCGAGCCTCGAAGAACTGCTCGCCCGCGCCGGCGTGGACGACGAGGGACACGCGCTGGTGACCTGGGCGCGGCGGCGGGCGGCCGAGATCCTCGAATCGACACCCGCCGACATGATCGAACGTGTTCGCGGAGGGGCAGGCATTGCCTCCACCGGGCATGGGCCGGGGCAGGTTACGGCGCCGCCCCCGCAGGCTCCTTCCGCCGATTTGCCGGAGCTCCCGGCCGCCACCTCCTACGGACCCGGCGAGGCGGTGCCGGTCGATGCCGCGGCCGGTGAAGACGAGGACGAGGGAGACGTCGAAGAAATCGAGGAGATCGAGGAGTTTGAGTTGCTCGACGACGACGAGGTCGAGATCCTCGAAGAGGACGACGAGGATGAGGGGGAGGCCCGCGCGCCGGTGCCACCGGCGCCCGCAGGGACCCCCGTGGGGGTGGCGCTGCCCGAACCCGTGCAGGCGCCGGACGACCGCGACGATGCTGGACACACCGCGCCGTCGAGCACGGGCATGTCGCTGGAGGAGTCGCCGGCGGCCGGAGAGACGGGCGACGCGGTTGCCGGCACCGGCCACGAGGTGGAGGACGACGACGATGATCTCTTTCGCGACGAGGAGCTCGACCTCGATCTGTCCGACATGTAATCCGGCCGGGGCGGCTTACTCCCCGAAGTAGAAGCCGATGGCCAGTCCGGTGATGACCGACTGCGCCATCGGGCGCCCCCTGGCGGCCGGGGTGGCCACGAGGTAGCCGACGTGGGGGGCCAGGAAGAAGCCGCCCGCGCGGTCAGGACGATAGCGCCGCGCGCCGGGGAAGAACGCGTAGGAGAGGTCGAGGGCGAAGATGGGGCCGCCGAAACCGGCCCGTCCTTCGCGCCCCGACTCGCGCACGGCGCCGCCGCCGACGCCCAGACTCGTCCTAAGTAGGAGATTTGCGCGGGGGATCGGGCGGAACGTACCATCGAGTAGGACTGCCCCCTGGCCGAGGCGCTGCATTGCACCGGGGTTCGCCCAACCGAGGTGTCCCCACACGCGAAGACCCAGCGCAAGCCATGGGGTGACCACCTGCCCGACCGCGAGGGAACCGGCGGGGCCCGCGTGGGGGCGCGGTGTCTCGAGATCGCGCACCCGCGAGAAGGCGACGGCCGCGTCGAGGTCGGCCCGTACGAACCACCCCGAAATCCGTGGTGCGCGGGGGGCGTTTTCGGCGGCGGCGGCGGCCGGGGCAGCGGCTGCTTCGCCGGCCGGGGGCGCCCACGCCAGGAGGAACGAAAGGCCCGCGAACGTCCACGGGGGGGTGGGGAACGCGGGGCCCATGGGGGCGAGGATGGTGGATGCTCACGCGGCTCGCAAGACACCGGCGGGCACCGCTTGCCACGTTCCGTGCTCGTCATTACCTTTGCGGTTCCGCACGCACCATGCGCCCCAAGGTCCGCCGAATCGTCGATATGATCGGCTCGGCCCTCCTCGGCGGAGGTGTCGTGGCCGCTGGCTACGAGTTGGCGCGTGGCGGCGCGCCTGCCGGGTCGCAGGGGATGAGCGCCACCGCAGCGGTCCGTGCGGGCGCGGTGACCGATACGGACGCCGCGCCCGTGGCCGCCCCGGAGACGACGCCACCTGCAGAGGCGGGGGCCGAGACGAGGGAAGACTCTGCGATGGAGGCGTTGCCCCCGTGGCGGCGGCCGGACGCTTCGGGGCGCTACACCGCGTTTCCACCGATCTTCGAGGAACCGGCCCCTTTCGACGATGCGGCCGCCGCCAAGTTCGACGGGCACGGGCTCGTGACGAGCCTGGCGGTCATCGTGCGTGCGCGGGCGGATATCGAGTCTCCGATCGCCGGGATCGTCCGGTCGGGCACGCGCCTTCGCGTGCGTCTCGAGCCCGCCTTCGGCGGAGGCTGCAAACGAGGCTGGTACGCCATCTTTCCGAGCGGTTGGATCTGCAAAGATGCCGGGTTCGCGGTGGGCAAGACCCCTCCAGACGATGCGGTGTTCCACGTCCCGGCGGCGAAGACCGACGAGGCGATGCCCTATGACTACTGGCGCGTCAAGGACTACATGACGCCCTTCTTCCATCGCCTGCCGAGCTACACGGAGCAGGATCGGGCGGACCGGGCCGGGCGCGCATGGTACGAGGCACATGGCACCGAGCCCATGCCCACCGATCCGTCGAAGCGGCCGAAGGACGTGCCGGCGGTGGTCAAGGAGTACATGAACCCTGGGTACTGGATCACCCGGGCGGGCGAGGAGATCCACGCCAAACGGCGTTTCCTGCGGACGTTGCGCGGATCCTACGTGCGAAAGTACCAACTGCACCAGCGCCCCGCGGCGGACTTTCGTGGCCTGGTCCTGCCCACGGGCGAGGAACTCCCCATCTATTTCATTCGGCGGGAGGTGGCCCTCGAAAAGCGGGAAGCCGAAGGCTCGGATGTCCTGGTCAAGACCGATGAGACTCTCGACCGCCTTTCGACCCATCCGTTCGTTCGTAAGATCCACATTGGCAACAAGGCTTACTACGAGGATGAAAACGGCGTTTTGTTGCGAGCCTACGCCGTGTCCAAGGCGGAGAAGATCCCACGCCCGGTGGGGCTCGCTTCCGGCGATCGGTGGATTCACGTGGATCTGTCGGAGCAGACCCTCGTGGCCTATGAGGGGGATCGCCCCGTGTTCGTCACGCTGGTCTCCACGGGCAAGAAGCCCGGCATGACTCCGACGGGGGTATTTCGCGTTCAGACCAAGCACATCGCCACCTCCATGCGCGACCAACCCGTCGAGGAGGAAGCCTACTCCATCGAAGACGTGCCCTGGACGCAGTACTTCCACGCGAACGTCGCGCTCCATGGCGCGTTTTGGCACGCGGGCTTCGGCCTGGTTCGCAGCCACGGCTGCGTGAACCTCTCGCCGTCGGATGCGCGCTGGTTGTTCGGCTTTACGAGGCCGTCGTTGCCGCCAGGCTGGCACGCCGTGACCGCGAACACCCTCGGGCGCGATGAGGGGACCGTCGTGTACGTCACGGATTAGCGCATGCTGCGCGGGCTTTTCGCCGAAGCCCCGGCGGGCGTATGATGGGGGCCCATGAACGTCGAAGAAGGATGCGTCGTCACCCTCACGTACGATCTGACCACGGAAGACGGTGAGATCGTCGAAAGCTCGGACATCTCCGGCCCGATCTCGTTCATCGTCGGTCGGGGCGCGATCATCAAGGGCTTGGATCAACGGCTCGTGGGCCTCGTCGTCGGCGATGAACGCGACTTCGAATTCGCCCCCGAGGAGGCGTTCGGCCGCGTGGAGGACGCCCCGATCCAGGTGATCCCGGCGTCGGAACTGCCCAAGGACGTGCCTCTCGAACCCGGTGCTCGCTTCGAGGCCAAGCTTCCGAACGGGCAGCCGATCATCTTGCAACTGGAAGAGAAGACCGCCGAGGGCGCCAAGATGCGTGTACTCCACCCGCTCGCGGGGCGCCGGATCGGCATGTCGATCAAGGTCGAGGCGGTTCGGCCGGCCACGGCGGTCGAGCGGGAGACGGGGCGCGTGCAGACGAAGCCCCCGGTGCCGCCACCGCAGTAGGCCGATCGGATTGGTCGAGCCTTCCCGTCCTCGGCCGCGGGGCGCCGTGGGTGCCGGCGGCGGGCGGGGGGCCGTGGGTCAGAACGTCACGCCGACGTTGAACACGAACCGGCCGTTCGGATCGTCCGTCGATCGCACGTTGCCCGGCCAGATGGCGTTGGGGATCAACACCGCGTAGCCCAGAGCCACGGTTACGAGCCGAATATCGTACTTGATGAGGTTGATGCCGACGCTGCGCCGAAAGTCGCGCGAGAACCGGACCTGGCGCCAGCGCTGGGTGAGGATGCCGAAGTCGAAGAACAGCGAGTGGGCGAGGGAGCCACCGAACAGGTCGTGGACGGAGACCACCTGCAGCGCGATCGTCCCCAGCAGGCGGATGTGCCCGCCGACAGCGCGCGGCCGCAGGCGGACGAAGCCGAAGGCGTCGGTGACCTCCTCGATGTCCACGAGCATCGTCTGCGGCTCGATCCCCCGCAGGCCGAGGTCCTGGGTGCCGCCCCCGAAGTAGCGCCAGACCTCCGGGATCGACCGCGTCGAGGCGCCTGGTGCCGACGGCAGTACGATGGCGTGACCGTATCGCAGGCTGTACCGCACGTCGAGGCGGTCGTCCGTGCGGGGGATCGGGATGAAGTGTTGCCACGAGAGATCGAACTTGAGCCACCAGTCCCAGCCGCCGAGGTAGGGGCTCGCCAGCATCGCATCCACACTCGCCATGAAACCGTCGTGCGGGTTGAAGGCGTTGTCGATGCGTGTCAGTCGCACGCCGGTCTGGAAGGCGCCGGTATGATCCGGCACCACCGCCTGGCCCCGATCCACGACCGGACACGGGTCCGTCCCGCTCGCGCCGCAGCCCGTTCCCGCACCGAAGGCGGTTCGCACCAGATCTTTCGAGATGTTCGCCACCTGAAACAGGTACCCGCCATAGATCTGCCAGTGCCGGTCGATCGGCCACTGGATCTGCGTGTCGGACAACACGCTGGAGATCCGGCCCCGCGCCGGGGTGACGCGCTGCTGGACGTGGGCCGTGGTCGAGAAGGAAAGGGGGGTGGCGAACCAGTGGCGCCGCACGAGCGACGCCTGCGCACTGCGCTCGTAGCAGCTTTGCCCGGAACAGAGGCTGCGAAAGACGTTGAATCCCCAGTGCCCTTCGAGAGAAAGATCCCAACCAGTTCCAAATAGGTTCGGAAGGACGGGGCGCACGAAGACGTACAAGGGATCGAGCGTGGCGAGGCCGACCCCGAACGAAGGTCGCATGAACACGTCCTTGCTCTCGCGGATCGTGACCACGTGGTGCACGCGGCACTCGGCGTCCGGGTCGTCATCCGCATCACAGCCATCCGGGCGCGCCCGGATGTCCACGCCGTCGGTCACGCCCGTGGCGTCGAGGTTGCGCGCCGCTTTCTCCACCCGCGCGACGTCGTAGGGCGCCCCCTCTTTCCAGGCGATTTCACGGCGCAGGACGTAGGGGCGCGTCTTGAAGTTTCCGCGCAGGAGGGTCGTCCCAAATACGCCGGGCCGACCCTCGTAAACGGCCACCTCGGTGTCTACCAGTGCCACGCCGCTACCGGGCCGGCAGATCGACGAGGACTCCACGAGCCGGTCGAGCCGTTCGGCACGGGCCACCGCACCGCCCTTCCCGGGCGCCACGAAGCGCACGTTCGCGTCGGCCACGGGGAAGCCGCTTCGCCGGTAGGCGCGCACGATGGCCAGCGCCGTGTCGCGTGCGAGCCCCGGTCGCAGGGGGATTCCGCCCACGCGCTCGTCGCCGCGGCGTCGCAAGGGTGTCTTTCGCATCATTCGTGGCAGACCCCAGCGGCCACCCGTCGCGGTGGGGACGCCTTCGAGGTTGCCCGTCGGAGGGATCGGCTCGGCCAGGTAGGTCAATCGCTCGTGCGGGGAGGTCACCACACGCGGACCGGGCTCGACGACCAGCCGCACGTAAAGTTTCAGGCGCGAGGTCCTTCGCAGGGCGTCGAGACCGCGCGGGTCGAGGGCCCGCTCGATCCAGGCGGGGCGGCCGGGTGTCTGCGAACGCGTGTCGAGGGTCAGGTGCGCGACCGCGTTCTCGTTCCAGGCATCGGGCCAGAAGCCGACCTCGATGTGGGCTCGGGCGCACAGGTAGCCCTCGTCGTGCAGCAGCGAGGCGATCGTGGCCAGATCGGAGCGCGCAATGGGGTCATCGAAGCGCCCGAGGCGTTTGAGTGCCCGTTTGCGAGAAAAGGCCCGTGTGACCCGATGGCGGACCTTTTCAGGGATCTCCGAGGGGATCTGCACCTCGAGCCTGGCGATGCGTCCCGGAGGGCCTTCGTCGATGCGGAACACCACGCGGACCGGGCCCTCGGCGCCAAAATCGGGGATCGTGCCTTCCACCCGGGCGAGGGGGAAGCCGCGCGACTGATAGTAGACGCGCAGGTTCTCCGCTTCGCGTTCGAGGGCGGCCTGGGTGGGGGGCTCGCGGCGCTCGAACAGCTGCATCTGTTCGAGGAGACGGCGGTCGGAGATGTTCTCGTTGCCGAGGATGTCCACCCGCACCGCACGACCGAGCCGCACGTCAACTTCGAGCGGAGGGCGGCCCTTGGGCGGTTTGCGTGGGGAAAAGGTCTCGTAGTTCGTTCGCACGCGCGCCGAGGGGTAGGGGAAGCGCAGCCCTCGCCGCGCCGCGCCGCCGGTGCCGAAGCGGCGCGTGACCGGCTCGGCCAACTCACGCTCGACGAGTTCGACGGCCCCTTCGATGTCTTCACGACGGACGCGCCGGGGGATCGGGAGGAACGGGCTGATCGTGGGCCGGAACAGGCGCGCGACCCAGCGGGCGTCCCGGGGGCCGAGGTTGCCTCGTACCTTCACATCCGAGGATCGCAGACGGTACGGGGGACCCAGGTCGAGCATCACCCAAAGGTCGGCCTCGTCCGGGGCGCGACCGCACGCGAACCCGAGCCGTACATCGGCGTGCAAGAACCCCTCGTCGAACAGGAACTTGCGCAGGCGTTCGAGCTCCGTCTGCTCCCACACGAGACAGGCGAGGTCGTCGTCGGCGCAGGCGGGGGGGCGTGGCGGATTGCGCAGCGCCTTGGGCTCGACACACTGGCCCAGGGCCACGGAGCCGGGGCGCGCCACCAGGGAGAGTGCGCGACGGACGCGGCGCTCGGGTAACGGGGTCTCTCCGCGTACGCGGATGCGACGGATATACCGGCCCGGTTCGACCCGGACGACCAGCCGGCGGTTCGGATCGAGGGCGAAACGGGCGCGGTAGCCCAGAAGATGCAGAGCTTGGGCCATGGCGGCGGGGGTCACGAACGAGGCGTCGGCTCGGATACCCACCTGGGCCGCAATCGTTTCTTTCGTCTCACCGCGACGGAACTTGCCGGACAGGCGCACGCCCGAAAGGTCGGCGACGAGCAGCGCGCTGCGGACGTCGCCGATCCCGGTCGGCCATCCTTCGAGGGCCCAACCGCCGCCGGGGTTCGGTGCCAGGACGATCCGGAAACCGCGTTCGGCCACGCCGTCGAGCACATAGATGGCCACGTCGAGGGGGAGCGTGGAAAACTGGATGGAGAGCACCGTGCCCCGCAGTGCGTCGCGGACGGTCCCGCGTCCAACGACCCGCGCCCCGTGTCGTTCCAGGACCGCGACGGCGTCGGCGAGCGGGCCGAGCATGGGGCTCGCCGAGGTGGGGTCGCCGCGATCGGTTTCGTGTGTCGGCTCCGGGCTCGCTCGACCTTCGCCTCCGTCCGGCGTCGCGTGCTCGTCCGGGACGGAGGCGGGCGATGATCCGCCGTCGTCGTCCGGTGGCGGACGGGATTCGTCCCCCGTGTCGTCTCGGGGGCGGTCCGGTGGTTCTGCCGTCCCGTCGGGCGTGTCGCCGGGCTCGTCGCTTCGGTCGCGCGCGCTCGGTTTATCGCTATCGCGGCCCTCTTTTGCCGGGAGCGGATCCGATACGGT
>JALSIN010000009.1 GCA_026989935.1 Polyangiaceae bacterium
CGGCACGAGCACCCGGCGGGCGGCGGCGGCCGGGTCGAGCCGGAGGTTGAGGTACGGCCCGGCGGCCGCGGCCTGCGCCACCAGCGGGTGCGCCGAAAGGGCCGACGCCAGGTCCGCGGCGATGGCGGGGGGCGGTCGTCGCAGCGGCCGCGCCAGCCGAAAGCACGGCAGGGATAGGTCTCCGAGCGCCGGGTCGGGCGGGGCCTGGAGCCAGCCGGCCACCTCGTCGGGGGCGAGGGCGGCGCCGTCGGGCAGGGCGGCCACGACGGCCGCGGCCACCTCGTGGGCGAGTGCGGGGAGGTTCGCCATCGCCGGAAGGGTACGGACGTTCGCGGGACCGTGCGAGCCCCGCCGCCGGTGCTATCCTGTCCTCGGTCGCGCCATGGACCCCCAGCTCCTGTTCGTCGTCGCCTTCGCCGCCCTGTGGACCCTCCTGGGCTTCTTCCTGTGGGCCCTGGTGCGGGTCGTGACGATCGTGGACCGCGGTACCCCCGACGCTCCGCGCGACTACGGCCTTTGAAGCACCGCTGGTCCGGCGCCGCGGGTCATCGGCCAGGGCCGGCCGGTCCCGTGGAGGGCGGGCGCCAACGGTCGAGGGCCGCCTCCAGGCGGTCGAGGTCCGCGGCGGTGCCGGCGCTGGCGCGCAGGTAGCCGTATGCGCCCGCACCGGGGAAGCCCGGGGCGTCGAGGAAGGTCTTGACCAGGATCCGGTGCCGGCGAAGATGCGCCGACAGGGCCGAGGCGGCCGGCGCCGGCAGGCGGCACAGGACCATGTTCCCCGCGGAGGGATAGACCACCGCGTTCGGCAGGCGCGCGACGATCCGCGCGAGCCGGTCCCGCTGGACCTTCGTGCGCGCCACCATGGCGTCGAGGACGTGGGCGTGGCGCTCGAGCACCCGCGCCGCCAGCGCCAGGCTCGTCTGGGACACGTTGTAGGGGTGCCGCACCGTGTCGAGGGCGCGGGCCAGGTCCTCGTGGGCCACGCAGTACCCCACGCGCAGCGCTGCGAGGCCCACCTTGGACAGCGTCCCCATCAGGACGAAGTTCTCCGGCCGGTCCGGACGAAACATGGACGGCTCGGGGGCGTAGGCGGCGTAGGCCTCGTCCACCACGAACACCACGTGCGGGTGGTCGCGCACCAGGGCCTCGATGGTGGCGCGGGGCCACAGGGTGCCCGTGGGGTTGTTGGGGCGGGCGAGGAAGCACAGGCAGACGGCCTCGTCGGCCAGCGCGGCCCGCAGGGCCGGCTCGTCCAGCGCAAAGCCTTCGCGCAGGTCCACTTCCACCACGCGAAGGCCGAGGACCCGGGCGGTGTGGGCGTACATGACGAAGGTGGGCCGCGGCACGACGACGGTGGCGTCCGCGCGGCCCGACAGGGCGGTGACCAGAAGGCCGATGATCTCGTCGCTGCCGTTGCCGAGGACCACCTCGCAAGGGCGCACGCCCAGGCGGTCGGCGAGGATCGCCCGCAGGGCGCGGCCGGACGTGTCCGGGTAGCGCGAAAGCTCGATGCCGCGCACCACCTCGGCCAGGTCGGCCAGGACCTCGGTCGGCCAGGGCTCGGGGCATTCGTTCGCGTGCAGGCGCACCCAGGAGGCGTCGGCCGGGGGGGCGTCGTAGATCGACAGCTCGGCCAGGGACCGGCGCAGGTGCCGCCGAAAGCCGGCGTCCGTCTCCGTCACCGTGCGCCGCCTCCGTCCGTGCGCGCAAGGACGCTGCGCGCGTGCGCCTCGAGCCCCTCGGTGCGGGCCAGGGTGACGATGGCCTCGCGCTGGGCCGCAAGGCCCGCCGCGGACAGCTCGAGCACGCTCGTGTACTTGACGAAGTCGTAGACCCCCAGCGGCGAGGCGAAGCGCGCCGCCCCGGCGGTGGGCAGGACGTGGCTCGGGCCGGCCGTGTAGTCGCCGGCGGCCTCGGGGGTGTGCGCGCCCACGAAGATCGCCCCGGCGTTTTCGACCCGGGCCGCGGCCGTCCGGGCGCCGTCGAACAACAGTTCGAGGTGCTCCGGGGCGTAGGCGTCGGCCACGGCCAGGGCGTGATCGAGGTCGCGCACGAGGATCGACGCGCCGTGCTCGCAGAGGGCGGCCGCGGCGATCTCGGCCCGCGGCAGGTCGGCCAGCGCGGCGGCGAGCGCTGCATCCACCGCGTCCGCGAGTTCGGGGGCCCAGGTCACGAGCAGCGGGCAGGCGAGGCGATCGTGCTCGGCCTGGGCGAGCAGGTCCGCGGCGACGACCCGCGGGTCGGCGTCCGACCCCGCCACGACGAGCACCTCGCTGGGGCCGGCGATCCCGTCCACGTCCACGTGGCCGTAGACCAGCTTCTTGGCCGCCGTGACGTAGGCGTTGCCCGGACCCACGATCTTGTCCACGCGGCGGATCGATGCGGTGCCGAAGGCCGCGGCCGCCACGGCCTGCGCGCCTCCGATCTGCAGCACCTCGTCCACGCCCGCAAGGGCCGCGGCGGCGAGCACCACGGGCGACGGGCGGGGCGTCAGCAGCACGACCTCGCGCACGCCCGCGACCTTCGCCGGGATCGCGCACATGAGCACGGACGACGGGTACGCCGCGGTGCCGCCGGGGGCGTAGACCGCCACGCGGCGCAGGGGCCTGGGGCGGCTTTCGAGGCGGCCGTGGGGCCCGTCCACCACGGCGGTCTCGATCCGCTGGGCCTCGTGGAAGCGGCGGATCGCGCCGGCGGCCGTCTCGAGGGCCGCGCGAACCGCCGGGGCGATGGATCCGAGCGCCTGGGAGAGCGCCGCCGCGGACACGCGCAGGGTGCCGGGCGCGAGGTGCCGACCCTCGAAGCGGGCCGTGGCCTCGACGACCGCCGCGTCGCCGCGCGCGCGCACGTCCTCGACGACGGCGCGCGCCGCGTCGAGGGCCTCGCCGGCCAGACCCGCGGTGCGGCGGCACAGCGCCTCGAAGCGCGGTGCGTCCGCGGGCGCGGGGGAGCGCAGGTCGAGACGTGGGAGGGCACGAAAGGCCACGGCGACCGACGCTAACAAAACGGCGACCGGAACGGGTGGCACCGGCCCGGGGGCGGTCCGTCCGCGTGGCCCGGCACACGGTCGAGCCGCCCGGGGGGGGCCGTTCGCCGGCGGCGGTGCTTCACCGGGCGTGGGGCGTGGGCCGGGGCACGGTCGGCGAAAAGGCGTACGATGGGGGGGCCGACATGCACGGGGTGTACAGACTCGCCCGCGTCGCCGTCGCGGGGCTTTGGCTGGCCGGGTGCGGCGGCGGGCCGGCCGGCGGGGGCGGCGCCGGCGGCTCCGGGGGCGGGACGACCGGCGCGGCCTCCACGGGCGGCAGCACGGGGGCGGGCCCGCCGTCGTCGGTCGGGCCGTTCGCGGACGGGTGCGAGGGGGCGCCGGTCCTCGGGCCGGGGGTCTACACGGGCAGTCTGGCCGGGGCCGCGCCCAGCCTGCCGGACGGCGCCGGTTGCGGCTTCGGGGGACCGGACCGGTTCGCGGCGGTCGAGGTGCCCGTGCGCGCCGACGTGCTCGCCTACGCCGTGGGGGAGGGGTTCGTCCCGTCGCTGCGGTGGCTCCAGGGGGCGTGCGCCGTGGCGCCGGTGCAGCCCGCCGAGTGCAGCCAGGGTTGGCCGTTGTGGCGGCTCGACGTGCCGGCGGGCGCCCCGCTGGCGATCGCGGTGGGCGGGCCCGCGGACCTGGGACCGGGCGCCGGCGCGTTCCGCCTGGAGATCACCGTGCGCCCGGTGGTCCCCGCGGGGACGCCCTGCGGCGGCGCCCCCGCCGTGCGCTGCGAGCCGGGAACGGTGTGCGATCTCGCCGCGGACGTGCCGGTCTGCGTGCCGCTCGAAGGCGACGTGTGCGCCGCCCCCGTCGAGGTGGATCTTGCGGCCGCGGCCTCCGAGGTCCTCACCTTCGACTGGTCGAAGGGGTTTGCCGACGCCCACCGGGGGGCGTGCGGCCCGGCCCGCCGCCGCGACGCCGTCGTGTCGGTGCGCGGCCCGGCCGAGGCGGGGCTGCGCGTCGCCGCGCCCGGGGCGGGTCTGGTCGTGCGCCGTCCCACGTGCCTTGCCGCGGACGAGGTGGCCTGCGGGGACGGCGAGGTGATCCTCCCGGCCGCCGAGGCGCCGTTCGCCGGCGGCGAGGCGGTGTTCGTCGTCGTGGAAGGGCCGGCGGTCGGCGAGACCGCGCCGCCGCAATCGGTCGTCGTGGAGCGGCTCGATCCGTAGGCTGGCCCCCTGGGGTCGTACACCGGCCGCCCGCCTCGTTGGGGCATCGGCCGGCGCGCTGCCGTCCCTGTACCGGATCGGTTCCAGGGGGTCTGCGCGCCGCGTTCGCCGGCGGTTGAACGCGGCCCCGAGACGGGTTAGAAGTCCTGTTCCACCGCCGCGGCGCCGTCGCGGGTTTCTTGCACCTAGAGGAACGAACCATGCCCCGCACGCTCTTTACCAGCGAGTCCGTCACCGAAGGCCACCCCGACAAGATCTGCGACAAGGTCTCCGACGCGGTCCTCGACGCGATCCTCGGCCAGGACCCCAACTGCCGCGTCGCCTGCGAGACGCTCGTCAAGACCGGCTACGTCAACCTGGCGGGCGAGATCACGACGGACGTGTACGTGGACATGCCCAAGATCGTCCGCAGCACGATCCGCGAGATCGGGTACACGCACTCGGACATGGGCTTCGACGCGGACAGCTGCGGTGTGCTCGTGGCCATCGAGGCGCAAAGCCCGGACATCGCCCGCGGCGTGGACGGGCAGGGGATCTACTCGAAGGAGCAGGGCGCGGGCGACCAGGGGATGATGTTCGGGTTCGCCTGCCGTGAGACGGCGGAGCTGATGCCCATGCCGATCCATCTGGCGCACAAGCTCACGCGCCGTCTTACGTACGTGCGCAAGCGCGACCGCGACTCGTTCCTGCGGCCCGACGGCAAGAGCCAGGTGACCATCGAGTACGACGGGGACCGGCCCGCCCGCGTGGAGGCGGTGGTGGTGTCCACGCAGCACGCCGAGGACGTCACCCATGCCGTGCTCGAGGAGTTCGTGCGCGAGGAGGTGATCAAGCCGACGCTCCCCGAGCATCTGCTCGACGACCGCACGCACGTCTACGTCAACCCCACGGGCCGGTTCGTGATCGGCGGGCCCATGGGGGATGCGGGGCTTACGGGGCGCAAGATCATCGTGGACACCTACGGCGGCATGGGCCGGCACGGCGGCGGGGCGTTCTCCGGCAAGGATCCGAGCAAGGTGGACCGCAGCGCCGCCTACTACGCGCGCTACGTCGCCAAGCACCTGGTCGCGGCGGGACTTTGCGACCGCGCCGAGGTGCAGTTCGCCTACGCCATCGGCGTGGCCCATCCCGTGTCGGTGCGGGTGGACAGCTTCGGCACGGGCAAGCTGTCGGACGACCGGCTGGCCGAGCTGGTGCGCGAGCACTTCGACGCCCGGCCCCGCGCGATCATCGAGGAGCTCGACCTGCTGCGGCCGATCTACTCCCAGACCGCGGCCTACGGGCACTTCGGGCGCGAGGAACCCGATTTTACCTGGGAGCGTACGCCCAAGGTGGACGCGTTGCGGGCGGCGCTGTCGTAGCGGCCGACTCGGCGGCCGGGCGGGGCGGGGCGAAGGCGGCGTATGATGCCGCCCGTGGCTCGTCCGTCCTGCCTGATCGCCCTGTGCGTCGCGGTGGCGCCGATCCGGGCGGCGGCGGGGCCGGCACCCGGCGAGGCGGCGGGTCCGGGGGCCGTCCGAAGCTCGGGCCCGGCGGCCGGGGACGCGCGGTCCCCCGTGGGCCCGACCGCCGTGCCCGCGCCCCCCGTGGCACGCCCAGCCCGTAAGGCGCCCGCGTCCGACCCGGGGCCCGGCGTGCCCGCGCAGGCCCCGCCGCGGCGCACCGCGGGTCGGGCGGCGCGCGCCCCTCGCCCCCCCGAGGAGACCGGCGCGAAGGCGCCGCGCATCTTCCCCGGGGGCGCGTTCGGCCGATGCGCTAAGGGGGCGACCCCGTGCGTGCGCCCCCACGCCGGGCGCATGGTCCTCGCGGCGGTGGGGCTGTTGGGCGCGTCGGCCGGGCTTGCGGGCCTGTTGCTGCTCGGGGAGCGGGCCGGGGCGCGGGACCCGGCCGGGTGGATGGTCGGTGCCGGCTCGGTGGCGGTCTCGGGCGCCATCGTCGGCGCGATCTTCGGCCTTTCGACGGGGGACGCCCCCGGCGATCCCGACCGCGTGCGCCCGGGCCTCGTCGGGCTGCGCAGCACCTTCGACGCCGCCCGCGTGCGAGGGGAGCGCCACCCCCCCGTGCTGGTGGGGACCGCCGCGCCGACCTGGTACTTCGCCGACGGCGGCGGGCGCATGCGGTTCTTGCTGGCGGTCGGGGGCCTTGCGGGGTCTCGCACGGAGCGCGACCCGCGGCCGCAGGCCACCGGCGACGCCCCGGCCCTGCGGGAGGATCGGCTGGTGGTCAACGCCGCCGTGGACCTCGCGGTGGGCCTGCCATACCCCGTGATGGCCCCGCGACGGTCGAGCTTTCTGGGGCGCGCCGAGCTGCGCGTGCGACCGGAGGTCCAGATCCGGCGTCACCGCTACCGGTCTGCCGGCGCCGACCGCGTGGTGGAGCGCACGATGTTCCTGCCGCTGACCGCGGGGATGCGCTGGCACCTGTCGCCGCGGCAGCGCTTCACCTTCTACCTGGGGCCGCGGTTCGATTTCGTTCGATCCTGGACGATTGGCGGCGGGTCGGACGAGGCCGTGGACCTCGGCGGCGGGGCCATCGGTCCGCTGTACGGGGAAGCCTGGTACGACATCGACGTGCCGTTTTCGCTGCTGGCGTACCGGCGGACGCGACGGGTCCACGTGGTGGGGCTGTTGTCCGTGGGGTACGTACACAGCCGCTTCGACGGCCGTAGCTTCAACATTTCGGGGGCCATCGGCTTCACCGGCCCGGTGGTCGCCTCGTGGACGCTGCGCCTGCGCGATACGCGTTCGCGCTGGGGGGCGCAGCTTTCCGCCGGCGCCTGGATCGGAAGCGGCGTGGCGCCGTTCGTGTCCATCGAACTGTTGTCACCCACCCGACCGAAGGGGCCATGAAGACGAGGCACCGATCCGAG
>JALSIN010000010.1 GCA_026989935.1 Polyangiaceae bacterium
CGTGGTCGCCCAGGCGCGGGAAAGGGGCCGGGTAGCTCGGCGGCGGCGGCAGGTTCGTGGCCGGCGTCCGGTCGTCCGCAGGATCCGCCGCGGGCGAAGCAGGCGCCGGGCTCTCGGCGGCGGCGACGGGCGGGTGCCACGACTCGAGCGTCGAGGCCAGCGCGTCGGGTTCGGTTCCGGGGGCGTCTTCGGCCGCGTCGGCCGGCATGAGCACGCCCTCGAAGAACCAGCGGCACACGCACGACAGCGCCTCGAGGTCGTCTTCGCCGCTGTCGTCGATGACCTCGAGGATCGTGCGCTGCCCGTCGAAGCGCCGCAGCATCCGCATCTGGTCGCCGATCTCGTCCCGCCGGCTTTCCGCCTGTTCTGGATCGAGTCGCAGCTTCGTGTCGAGGGGGGGGAGCTGTTCGAGCAGGCGCCCCCATTCGTCCACGCGCCGCATCCCCTCCATGAGCAGTCCCTGCGTCGTCTCCTCGATGACGGGGGTGCGGTTGATCGTCCGAAACTCCACCTCGAAGGTGCCGTCGGACAGGCCGAGCAGACGGTAGATGGCGTGCTCACCCTGGCGCCGCCCCATCTCGGCGTCGATGATGCGCCCGTCCTTGAAGTAGACGGCTGCGTCGCCCAGCTCCGTCTCGAAGTGGATGACCCCGCTCTTGCGCGAGATCTCGATGGTTTGGATGAGGTCCACGACCGCCATGTCGGAAAGGCGGCCGGTGAACTTCGTGCGCGTGTCCTTGGCCTCGATGCGCTCGCGCTGCAGCCGTTGCAGCAACATGCGCACGCGGGTCGTGATCTCCTTGATGTAGATCGGTTTCGTCAGGTAGTCCTCGACGCCCAGCTCGAGACCGCGGACCTTGTCCTCGACGGATTTTTGGCTCGTCAGGAAGATGAACGGGATCGAGGACCATCGCTCGTCGCCCTTGAGCTTCGTGCAGAACCAAAAACCGTCCTCGCCCGGGAGCTTCGTGTCGGAGATGATGAGGTCGGGCTCGGCGTGCTCGAGGTATTCGAGGGCCTCCTCGGCCGACGCCGCAGCGGTGATGCTAAAGCCCGCCTTGCGCAGGCTCACCTCGAGGACCCGGCGGTTGCGGGTGTCACCGTCTACGATCAGGAGGTGTTGACGCGCCATGTCCTTTCGGCGGCCGTGGCCGCACGGCCCGATGGGCGGACCATAGCCTATTCTCGCAGCCCCTGCGAAGGGCCCGGAAAACGCCGCCGGTGCGAGGCTGCGTCGCCATGGGCCGGTGCGGGCCGTGTGGCCGGGCGCATCGACCCCACCGACATCGACGGCGGCCGGGCGCCCCACTACGCTGCGCCGCGTGCCGCCACGCCGTCACGCCGCCGCGCGCAACGCCCACTGGGCCGCGTTCTCCGCCGCCTGCATCGTCCTGTACGGGCTGAGCGTGCGGGCCGCCGCCGGGCGCGGCGCCGACCCGCTCGGAGCGCTTTGGTCCCTGTCCCAAACGCCCGGCGCGCTCGTGGATCTCGGGGCGCTGGCAGGCGGGCGGGTGTGGGTGGACGGCCAGTGGTGGCGCGTGTTGTCGGCCGGCCTCCTGCACGGCTCGCTCGTCCACCTGGCCGTGAACCTGTGGAGCCTGTGGAGCGTCGCGCCGCCGCTCGACCGGGTGCTCGGCCGCCTCGGGTCGTCCCTCGTGTTCGTCACCGGCGTTGCGGCGGGGTCGCTTGCGAGCCTGGCCTTCGGCCGCGGCGCGGTGGTCGTCGGCGCCTCGGCGGGGATCGTGGCCCAGGCGGGCGCGCTGTGGGTCGTGCGCCGCTTCGGGCCGCCGAGCCTGTGGCGCCCGGCGGCGGATGTGTCGCCGCGCGCGTTGTTCGTGTCGCTCGCGCTGCTGGTCGCCGTGGGGTTCGCCGTGCCGGTCATCGCGCAGGCCGGCCACCTGGGCGGGTTGCTGGCCGGGTGCGCCATGGCCGGTGCGGCGGTGCGGGCGCGTCGCCGTCGTCTCGCCCTCGCCGCGGCCGCCGTCGTCTCCCTCGTGCCGCTTTCGGCGCTGGCGTACGCGCCCGCCTGGTCGGCGGCCTATCACGAGCAGGTGGGCGTGCGGGCGCTGGACCTGGGCCAGGTCGAGCGGGCGCGAGCGGCCTTCGACCGCGCCCTGTCCCTCGCGCCGGACGACCCGCGGCTCCAGAACGCGGTGGCCTATGCGCTGGCGCTCGCGGGCCGGGACCTCGACCGCGCCGAGGCCCTGGCACGCGCGGCGCTCGCGGCGGATCCGTCCAACGCAGACGTTTGGGACACGCTCGGCTGGGCGCTGTGCCGTGCCGGGCGGACCGACGAGGGGCTGGCCGCACTGCACGAGGCCCGAGACCGCGCGGATGCGGTGTTTCCCGAGCTTCGCGAGCACCTGGAAGGGTGCGCGGGCGCGGCGGTCCACGGGCGGTGAGCGCCCGTCCACCCCGCCCGCCGCCGCCGGTCCGGCGTCCGCCTCCGTGCCCGCGGCGTCGCCCCGCCCCGCGCGGCCTTCGGATCGCCCGCGGCTCGGGGGCGTCGTGCTCGTCCGGGCCGGCGGGCGGGGCCGCCGCCCGACGGCTCGGCGGGCGGCCGGGGCGGGCCGTCAGCAGGTCCCGGCGTGCACCGCCGCACGGCCGTGGTCGCGGGCGATCTTGCGGCGGTCCACCTCGGCCGAGCCGGCGATTCCGCCCGTCATCACACCCATCAGCGTGCCCACCACCAGGCCCGTGCCCAGGGCGATCGGCGTCGAGCCCGGCACGCCGAGGGCGGCCGGCAGCAGGGCGAAGATCCCCGCCGTGATCGGGCCGAGGATCGCCGCACCCCACAGGCTGCCCTCGAAGGCCCGCGCGTAGCGCAGGGGCACGTCGTCCTCGTCGGCCGGACGATACCGGACCTCGACGCAGGGGCCCCGGTCGGGGTAGGCGGGCATGCGCCCGAGGGCATCCAGGGTCGTGGTCGTCGTTTGCATCGTCGTACCTCCTCGTTGGAAGAAACTTCTCTCGATCCGTGGGAGGCTCGGTCGCGGACGAAGGGTTCGCCGCCCCCCGCCGATCGACGTAATCCGCCGGGCGGCACCGTCAAGGACCGGCGCGGGCGCCCCCTACGGTGCGGGCGGCCGCACGAGGCCGTGGGCGCGCAAGAAGGCGGAAAGGCGCGGGTCGTCGCGACCGACCGGACCGAGGTAGGGGCCGTCGTAGGTGCGCGCCCACACCTGCCCGCTCCCCGGAGGCGCGAAGCGGTAGACGTAGCGATCGATGCGGATCCACCGCGGGGCCGCGCCGTCGAACGGGTCGTCGGCCAGGAGGGACCGCACCTTCGGGTCGCCTTCGAGGAGCTTTTGGACCAGGTGCACGAGCCAGGGGTGGCGGTCCGGGGGCGCCATGGCGGCAAACCACATGAGCCAGTCGAGGCGCAGGTGGTACGGGGTGACGAGGCACGGGCGCCGGTCGAGCCGCGTGGGCTTGCAGGGAAACGTGTAGGGGCGGTAGGCGGCTTCGTCGGTCGGGTCGTCCGCCATCGAGCCCAGGACGACCAGCTCCGGGCGCGTACGCGAGACGGAGCCGAAGGCCCCGTAGGTGTTGACCAGGTGGAAGCGATCGAACGAGGCGTTCATCCGCTGGTGACGGGACAGCAGGTTGCCCGCGGGGCGGATGCTCAGGAACGAAACGACGGCCAGCAGGCCCACGAGCACGGCCCGCCGCGCGGGGCCCGGGGGGCGGGCGTGGGCGCGGGCGCGGCGCGCCGCGGTGACCAGGCGCGCCGGCAAGAC
This sequence comes from Polyangiaceae bacterium, assembly GCA_026989935.1. Taxonomy (GTDB): domain Bacteria; phylum Myxococcota_A; class Polyangia; order Nannocystales; family Nannocystaceae; genus J032. The sequence continues at coordinate 3,741 of JALSIN010000010.1, forward strand.
CCTCGCCAGCAGGTCGTCGTCGAGGCAGGCGACGGACGGCACGAGGGACAGCCAGTTGAGGTAGGCCAGGTTGCCGCTGGCGATGAGGACCCCCTGCAGGGCCACGAACGAAAGGCCCGCCACGCGCCGGCCCAGGCGCCCGAAGAGCAGCAGGAAGGGGGCGACGACCTCGACGAAGTGGGTGAACACCACGCCGGCGACCAGCACCGGTTCGGGCAGGAAGTGAAAATACGGGCTGAGCGGGTGCGGGTTCGGCTGTGTCTCGAAGTGGTAGAACAGGCAGGAAAGGTCCGTCCAGCAGGGATCGCCGCGCAGCTTGATGAGGCCGGCGCCGAGCATGAGACGAAACGCCACCCAGCGAAGCAGCCACACCACGATCCGCGGCGGGGGGCTGCGGGGAAACGGCCGCGGGTCGAGGGGCGCGTCCAGAAAGATCGCCAGGAACCCGACCTCGGACAGCAACGACTCCCAGCCGAACCAGTACCAGCGCTGGCCGATCTGCAGGACGGACAGGTGCAGCGCCCACAAGAGCGCCCAGGTGACCGCGTTCGACCCGCCCACAAGCGCCGTCGCCGAAAGCGCCACGCCGATCCAGCCCACCGCCGCAAGGGCCGCGTCGGACGGTGGGCTCCACCAGAAGATCGAAGGAAACCGCATCACCGCCGCCGCGTCGCCGCCGGCCGCCGCGACGAGCCGCGCAAGGTGCAGGTCCGCCGGCAGCAGGCCGTCCGGGGCGAGGAGGGCCGGCCCCTGGTGGACTAGGCTCGCGAAGGCGACCAGGTAGACGAGGGCCAGCAGCCGCAGGCACACGAAGGCCGTCAGGCGGTGGCCCGTTCGCCCGGGTTCGACGAACAGCTCGTCCGTGACGGCGTCGGCGTCGCGCCACGGGGTGGGCGGGTGCTCGCGCGGGTCGTCGGACATGGGCGGCCGGTCGATCGTACGCCCGTGCGCCGCGGTCCGTCGATGGGGCGGCGCCGAGGCTCGCTCGATCCGAGCGGGATCGTGCGCCGCGGACCCCGCATGGAAGTTGTGGTGCGCTTGCGGCGCCTCACCCACCTTCCCTACCGGTTGGAACGATGCCCAGGCGATCCCCCCATAGTCACGGAAGATCCGAGTTCTGGTCGCGCCCCGACGTGGTCGCCCGGATCGAGCGCGAGCAGCAGGCCCTCGGCCGGCGGGTGAAGCGGTTGCGCGAACGAGCCGGGCTGACGCAGGAGGCGCTGGCCGAGCACGCGGGTGTGCACGCCAAGCACGTCCAGCGCATCGAGGGCGGCCAGGGCAACCCCCAGCTTGCGACGCTGGTGGCCATCTCGAAGGCCCTCGCGACGACGGTGGGGCGCCTTCTCGGCGTGGGGTGGGGGGACTCGGACCGCGGCGGTCGCGGCGACCGTCGGCGGGGGGCGGGGAGGCGCGTCGGACCGCGGCGGTCGTGTCTGGCGGAGGCGACCGTCGGCGGGGGGCGGTATGCTCCGGCCCATGCCGAACTTCGCCGAACGTGCGGACGTCGTCGTGGCTGGCGGCGGCCTGGCGGGCCTGTGTCTCGCCCGCCAGCTGCGCCGGCGCCTCCCGGACCGCGCCATCGTCGTGGTCGAACCGTCGCAGCGGCCGCTGCCGCAGGCGTGCCACAAGGTGGGCGAGTCCAGCGTGGAGCTGGGCAGCCACTACTTCGGCGAGGTGCTCGGGCTGGCCGAGTACCTGGACGCGGAGCACCTCTACAAGAACGGCCTGCGCTTCTTCGTGGGCGAGCCGCACGACGACCTGGCCGCGCGCACGGAGATCGGGCCGTCGCGGTTTCCGGTGGTGCCCTCGTACCAGATCGACCGCGGCAAGTTCGAAAACGACCTGCGGGCCATGGTGGAGGCCGACGGGGTGCGCCTGCTCGAAGGCTGGAAGGTGACCGGCGTGGCGCTGGGGGACGACGGCGCCCGGCACCGGGTCACCTGCGAGCAAGGCGACCGGTCCCTGCGCATCGAGACACGCTGGTTCGTGGACGCGACGGGGCGCCGGCGTCTGCTCGCGCGCAAGCTGGGGCTTGGCCGCCCGAGCCCCATCGCCTCGAGCGCGGCGTGGTTTCGCGTGGCCGAGCGCGTGGACCCGGCCGAGCTGGTCGCGCCGTCGAGCACCGCGTTCCTGCGCCGCGATCCGGAGGGGCAGCGGTGGCTGAGCACCGTGCACCTGTGCGGCGAAGGGTACTGGGTCTGGATCATCCCGCTGTCCACCGGGCACACGAGCATCGGGATCGTGGCCGACCCCATGCACCGGTTCGAGGACTTTGCGTCGCCCGACGGGGCCCGCAGGTTCCTCGAAGTCCACGAGCCGGCGCTGGCCGCTCGTCTTGCCGGTACGCCGATGGCGGACTTCGGCCGGATCAAGCACTACGCCCACGAGTGCGCCTGGACGCTCGGCTCGGACCGCGTGGCCCTCGTGGGGGAGGCCGGCCGGTTCGTGGACCCGCTCTACAGCCCGGGCTCGGATCTCATCGCCTTCGCCAACTGCTTCGCGGCGGAGCTGGTCGCGGACGACTTCGAGGGGGCGCCCGACCCGGCGCGGGTACGGGCCCTCGAGTGGATGCACGCGGCCTGGGCGGCCGACACCACGACCATGCTGGCCGATACGGCGCGCGTGCTGGCGACGCCGGAGGTCTTCGCCGCGAAGGTCGTGTGGGACTTTTGGATCTACTGGGCGTTTGCGTGCCAGTACTTCTTCCAGGGGCTCTACCGCCTTCGGGGGGCGGACCACGGCGTGTTCGAGCGCCACGCGCGGGCGTTCTACGAGCGCAACCGCCGGGCGCAGGTGTTGTTTCGGGACTGGGCGCGCGAGGCGGACACGCGCGGCCGGGGGGACTTCGTGGGGGCGCCGTTGTTCCCGTCGTTCGCGGCGGACCGGCACCTGGACCTCGTGCCCGGCAAGACGCCGGAGGAGACCGATCGCCTGTTCGCCGGGCTGCTGGGCGAGGCGGACGAGATCCTGGACGAGCTGGCCGGGCGTGCGTTGCGGACCGTGGCCCCCGCGGCGGCGCGGCGGCTGCGGTCGGCGTGGACCGAGCGGGGGATCGTGCGCCCGGCGTCTTCGTCGCGGCTTTCGGTCGAGACCCTGTCCGGCGCGAAGCGGCGCAAGGCCCTGCCGAAGGTGGCCCGGGACGTGGAGCGGATCCTCGGGCGCATCGACCGAACGGCGCCGGCGCTCGCCGACGTGTGGGCCCCCACACCGGCGCCGTAGGGACCGTGTCCGCCGCAGACGATCCGAAGACGCTCGTGGAGGCCTGGCTGCGGCGCGCGGTCGTCGGCCACGGGCTGT
>JALSIN010000011.1 GCA_026989935.1 Polyangiaceae bacterium
TGTCCGCGTCATGCCCTACGCTCCCGTCGTGCCCGATCCGATCCAGGCCCCCCCTCCGGCGCCCTCGAAGACGCGTCTTGCCCGTGTCCTCGTGGCGGGCGGCGGCACCGGCGGGCACCTCTTTCCCGCGCTCGCCGTGGCCGATCACCTCGTGGCCGGCGGTGCCGCCGTGCGCTTCGTCGGCACCGAGCGCGGCATCGAGGCGCGCGCCGTGCCCGAGGCGGGCTATGCGCTCGACTGCCTGACGGTGCGCGGGATCAAGGGGCGAGGGGCGCTCGGCTTCGCGGGGGGGGTGGCCCGGCTTCCCGTGGCCTTCTTCGAGAGTGTCGCGATCCTGCGCAGATTTCGCCCCGAGGTGGTGCTCGGGGTGGGCGGATACGCCAGCGGGCCCGTGGTCGCCACAGCGGTGTTGATGGGGATCCCGACCGTCATCTTGGAGCAAAATAGCGTGCCCGGGATCACGAACCGAATCCTTGGTCGGCTCGTGGATCGGGTGTGCGTGGCCTATCCGCCGGGGCGGTTCTTTCCGCCCGCCAAGGTGGTGCGGACCGGGAACCCGATTCGCGCCGCGATCGTCCAACGGATCCGGTCGGCGGTGGAGCAGTCGGTGTCGCGGCGGGCGGAGGGGCCGCGCCTGCTGGTCCTCGGCGGCAGCCAGGGGGCCCGCCCGATCAACGACGCGATGATGCGGTCGGCCGAGGCGATGCTGCGCCGGGTTCCGGGCCTGCACATCGTGCACCAGACCGGACCGCGGGACGAACAGCGCGTGCGCCGCAGCTACGGGGCGCTGGCCGGCCCGGGCGGCCCCATCGAGGTGGTCGCGTTCATCGACGACATGGCCTCGGCCTATGCCCGGGCGGACCTCGTGCTGTCGCGGGCGGGGGCGACCACCCTCGCGGAGCTGGCGGTGGCCGGCCGTCCGGCGATCCTGGTCCCCTTTCCCCAGGCGACGGACGATCACCAGACGAAGAATGCGCGGGCGTTCGTGGCGGCCGGGGGGGCGCTGCTCGTGCCCCAGGCCGAGCTTTCGGATCCATCGTGGGTCGGGCACGTGGAGCGGGTGGCGGTGGACCCCTCGCGGCGGCGCGCCATGGCCGAGGCCATGCGCTCCCTCGCACAGCCCGACGCCGCGGGGGCGGTGGTCCGGGTCCTGGAGATGGTCGTGCGCTCCTAGCGCGACCGCGTGAGGCGCGCTTCGCCGCTTTTCGTTGACCCGCTCCGGGCGGTCGAGACCACGAAGGGGTTGATGAACCATGCACGCAGCCTCGCCTTCGTACGATGCCTGCCCCTTGCCGCCGTGGCCGGCGGGATGCTGCTACCGGCTGCCTGCGGCGTGGACGAGCGGGCGGACGGCCCGGTGACCGCCGGCGCAGGATCGGCCACGGGTGATGCAACGGCCGGCCCGGGATCGGAGACCGACACCTCGGCCACGGCGGGCGGGACCGGCGGCCCGACCAGCGCCGGAACGTCGGCTACGGCCGGCGCGAGCACGAGCGCGGGCGGGCCGAAGTTCGACGTGGGCCTGCCCGACGGCGGAGGCGCTGGGTGCGAAGGAGGCGACGGCAATTGTGGCTGCAGCTTCGTGGATCTGTTGTTCGTCATCGACAACTCGGGGTCGATGGGGGGGTACCAGGAGGCGCTTTCGTTGGCCTTTCCCCAGTTCGTGGACACCCTGGTGCAGGCCCTGCCGACCGGGACGAACGTCCACGTGGGGGTGACGAGCACGGAGATGGGCTACTCGTCCCAGGGCAGCACGAGCATCACGAACGGGCAGTGCACCTTCATGGGCGAAGGTGGACAGTCCGAAGATGCCTTCTACATCACGCCCGACGTCATGAACACGGGGCGAAACGGGGCGCAGGGGCGTCTGTACAAGCCCGGCGGCAACGGCGCGGCGTTCGCCCAGTTCGACACGGACGGTCCGGCGGCCGATCTCGACCAGGCCAAGCAGTGGTTCGCCCAGGCGGCGCAGATCGGTGAGGGAGGCAGCAACATCGAGATGTCCACGGCCCCGGCGGGCTGGGCGACGGATCCGGTCAACGATCCCACGAACGCCGGCTTCTTGCGGGACGAGGGCGCCGTGTTCGTCGTCTTCTTCATGCAGGACGAGCCGGACCAGACGCCGCTTACGGTCAACGGTATGGAGACCGGGCAGCTGATGCTCGACAAGATCACCGCCGCGAAGGCCGGGTGCGGCGGGCTGTCGTGCGTGATCGCAGGTGGGTTCTTGAACGACAACCAGTGCGGCGGCCGGCCCATCGACACGTTCCTCGCAGGGATCCCGACGCCGCCGACGGTCACGAACCTCCCGCCCGAAAACCTGGCCGAGACCGATCCGCAGGCGGCGGCGGCCCAGATGAACCAGCTTCTTGCCGACACGCTGGCGAACGTCATCGCGCAAAAGTGCGACGAGATCCCGCCGGTGGGATGACGAAGCCCCGGGCCGGCGGTGCGCCTGGCGTCCGCCGGCCCGGGGGTTCGTGCCGAGGCGCGGACGCTACGGCTGGGACAGGGCGACGCGGACCTCGCCGAAGCCGGCCAGGGCGACGGCCACGTCGTCGCGTCCGTCCTCGTTGAGGTCGCCGACGGCGATCTGGGAGGGCACGTCGCCGAGGACGATCGTGTGGGCCAGTTCCCACTCCATGGGGGCCTTGGCGCGCAGGAAGAGCAGTTCCTGGGTCTGGCTGGCGGCGACGAGGTCGATGAGCCCGTCGCCGTCGAAGTCGCCGGCGGCCACGTCCATGAGCAGGTCCGGGGTCTCCACGTAGGCGATGGAGTCTACGTCGGGGGCGGGCGCAAGGGCCAGCACCATGACCTTGGGTTCGTTTAGGAACAAGGAGACCACGTCGGGGGTGCCGTCGCCGGAGACGTCGCCGACGAAGATGCGGTCGGTGACCGGGATCTGGGCCAGGGTGATGGTGGTCGCGGGCGACCCACTGGCGTCGATCATCTTCAGTTGCAGTTCGGAGCTCATGGGCAACACGGCGACGAGGTCATCGATGCCGTCCCCGTCGATGTCCTTGGCGTGAACGGTCGATGGGGTCTCGGGGTTCCAGACCCAGATGCCGAGCGCGTTGTTCGGTCCCATCTCGAGGTCCGAATAGGTGTAGGTGACGTTCGGGAAGTCCGGGGACGGCCCCACGATGAGCCCGTCGAGTTTGTCATCGCCGTCGAAGTTCCCGAAGGCCGATGCGTACAGGCCACCGAACAACACGCTTTGCCCCGATGAGAACGACCCGTTGCCGTTGTTTGCGAGGCGGGCCGTGTCCACGTAGGGGCCGTTGGGAGCTTCGACGAGCAGGTCGGGATCGCCGTCCGAGTCCGTGTCGAGGGCCTGGATGCGCCCGGGCTCGGGGATCGTGAGGAACTCGGCCTCGTCGTCCGGGGCGCCCTGCTCGAACAAGACGCGGAGGATCCGGTCGCCGGCAGGCATCGAGGCGACGAGGTCCAGGTCGCCGTCGGTGTCCAGGTCGGCGATCGCGACGCCGGCGGCGCTGCCGCCCACGTCGGGGGTGTATTCGACGGTGTGACAGATCTCGCCGGGGCTGTACTGGCCGTCCCCGCACGCGGGGGTGAGCGTGCAGTCGGCCTCGCAGCCGTCGCCGTCGTCGAGGTTGCCGTCGTCGCAGGCCTCGTCCCCCTCGACGATGCCGTCGCCGCAGACGGGTGCGGGCCCGCCGGTGGTGGAGCCGTCGGTGGCGCCCGCGCCGTCGCCGGTGCTGCCGCCGGGGTCGTCGCCGGTGCCGCCATCGGTCTCGGCGTCGGCGTCGTCGCCACCTTGGGGGGCCTGCGGCATCTCGAAGGCTCCGAGGCCGTCGGCGCCTTGGGCGCAGCCGGAGGCGACCAGGGCAAGGGTGAACAGAGTGCCGATCGTGGTTCCGTTGCGAAGGGATGGGGTCTGCATGGCTCGTTCTCCGCCCGGGTAGGTCGGCCGCGGCGGGCGGTCGTTGCACGACCGAGTGGCTCGGCCGAGGCGCCCGCACGCTCCGCGGGCCGGCCGCCGTGGAAGCGCCACGGTGCGAGGGGATCGAAAGCCCCCCGGGCCGGTGGGGCGTAGACACCCATCGGTCCGGGGGCACGCCCAGGTGCGGACGCTACGGCTGGGACAGGGCGACGCGGACCTCGCCGAAGCCGGCGAGGGCGACGGCCACGTCGTCGCGTCCGTCTTCGTTGAGGTCGCCTACGGCGATCTGGGAGGGCACGTCGCCGAGGACGATCGTGTGAGCGAGTTCCCACGCCATGGGGGCCTTGGCGCGCAGGAACAGCAGTTCCTGGGTCTGGCTGGCGGCGACGAGGTCGATGAGGCCGTCGCCGTCGAAGTCGCCGGCGGCCACGTCCATGAGCAGGTCCGGGGTCTCCACGTAGGCGATGGAGTCTACGTCGGGGGCGGGCGCAAGGGCCAGCACCATGACCTTGGGTTCGTTCAGGGGCAGGGCGATCACGTCGGGTGTGCCGTCGCCGGAGACGTCCGCCGCGGCGAAACGATCCGATACGGCCGTCATGGAAAGGTCCATCGAGGTGCTTGGGACGCCCCCCGGGCCCATCACCTGGAGTTGGAGGGTCTGGGTGCCGGGGAGCACGGCGACCAGATCATCGCGGCCGTCTCCATTCACATCGGCCGGAAGGGCGGCCGACGGCGTCTCCGGATTCCAACACCAGCTGATGGCTGGGGTTTGCAGGCTCGTTTCGAGGTTCTTGTACGTGGTCGCCGTGTTTCCGCAGGCGTTTTGCGCTGGGACCACGCTGATAGCATCCACTCCCGTGCCCCCGGAGAAGTTTCCGAAGACGATGGGGGCGCCGTAGAAGGGCAAGGGGGTTCCGGGCCAGAAGAAGGCGTTGCCGGTGTTCTCGAGGCGGTCGTACGCAAGCAGGGGAGGGCCATAGATCGTCCCGGAGAACAGATCCGGGGCGTCGCCCGGCCCCTTGGAGATCGCAAGAAGGCGGTCTGGGGTACCGGGTGTCGGAAACTCGGCTTCGTCGGCGGGGGCGCCCTGCTCGAAGAGAAGGCGCAAGACCTTCTTGTCATCGGGCATCGATGCCACCAGATCCAGATCTCCGTCGGCGTCGAGATCGGCGATTACGACCGCCGAGGCGCTGTTGCCGACATCCGCCGAAAGACCCATCGAGTGACAGATCTCACCGGGCACGTAGAGGCCGTCTCCGCATGCGATGGTGTACGTGCAGTCGGACTCACAGCCGTCGCCGTCATTCGTGTTGCCGTCGTCGCAGGCCTCGTCGCCCTCGACGACGCCGTCGCCGCACACCGGGTCGGGTGCACCGGTGCTCGATGCCCCGCCGGAACCGTCGGTGTCGAAATCGTCGGTGTCGGTATCGTCGGTGTCGGTATCGTCGGTGTCGAAACCATCGGTGTCGGCACCTTGCGAGTCTCCAACGGCGTTCGAGGGGGCGATGCCGTCCGGGCCCTGAGCGCAGCCGGTCGTGACCAGCGCCACCGTGAACAGGGGGGAGATGAGGGAAGGGGGAATGCGGAAGGAAAAGGGGTTCATCGTTCGTTCTCCGTCCGGGTAGGTCGGCCGTGGCGGGCCGTCGTTGCACTTCGTCGTGGTGTGGTTGGATGCAGTGGCAGGGGCTTGCGGCGTGGCGGGCGGCGCAGGGACCGCGATCGTCCCGCGGGAGCCCGCGGCGGGACGACGAAGCCCCGGGCCGGCGGTGTCCCTGGCGTCCGCCGGCCCGGGGGGGGCGCGCCGAGGCGCGGAAGCTACGGCTGGGACAGGGCGACGCGGACCTCGCCGAAGCCGGCGAGGGCGACGGCCACGTCGTCGCGTCCGTCTTCGTTGAGGTCGCCCACGGCGATCTGGGAGGGCACGTCGCCGAGGACGATCGTGTGGGCGAGTTCCCACTCCATGGGGGCCTTGGCGCGCAGGAAAAGTAGTTCCTGGGTCTGGCTGGCGGCGACGAGGTCGATGAGACCGTCGCCGTCGAAGTCGCCGGCGGCCACGTCCACGAGCAGGTCCGGAGTCTCGACGTAGGCGATGGTGTCCACGTCGAGGGTGGGCGCAAGGGCCAGCACCATGACCTTGGGTTCGTTCAGGAACAAGGAGACCACGTCGGGGGTGCCGTCGCCGGAAACGTCGCCGACGAAGATGCGGTCGGTGACCGGGATCTGGGCCAGGGTGGTGGATGTCGCCGGTTTGTCGTCCGGTCCCAAGGTTTGGAGTTGGATCTCCGACGTCGAGGGAAGCACGGCGACCAGATCGTCGCGGCCGTCCCCGTCGATGTCCGCAGCCTCCACCACCGAGGGAGCCTCCGGTGTCCATACCCACATCGGAAGCGTGAGGTTGGGGCTCAGGGTCAGGTTCCTGTAGTGATAGGCCAGGTTGCCGAAGCCGTTGTTGGCATCGATCACGATGATGGCGTCGATCAGCGCATCGTTCGTGAAGTCGCCGAAGACGGCGGTACGGTAGCTCCCCAACAGCACGTTTTGCCCGGCCGAGAACGACCCGTTGCCGTTGTTCTCGAGGCGGGCCACGTCCACGTAGGAGCCGTTGGGAGACTCGACGAACAGGTCGGGATCGCCGTCCGAGTCGGTGTCGAGGGGCTCGATGCGGCCGGGGCCGGGGATCGTGAGGAACTCGGCCTCGTCGTCCGGGGCGCCCTGTTCGAACAGGACGCGGAGGATCCGGTCGCCGGCGGGCATCGAGGCGACGAGGTCCAGGTCACCGTCCGTGTCCAGGTCGGCGATCGCGACGCCGGCGGCGCTGCCGCCCACGTCGGGGGTGTATCCGACGGCGTGGCAGATCTCGCCGGGGCCGTACTGGCCGTCCCCGCAGCCGGGGGTGAGCGTGCAGTCGGCCTCGCAGCCGTCGCCGTCGTCGAGGTTGCCGTCGTCGCAGGCCTCGTCGCCCTCGACGATGCCGTCGCCGCAGACGGGCGCGGGCCCGCCGTTGGTGGAGCCGCCGGTGGCGCCCGCGCCGTCGCCGGTGCTGCCGCCGGGGTCGTCGCCGGTGCCGCCATCGGTCTCGGTGTCGCCGTCGCCGCCACCTTGGG
>JALSIN010000012.1 GCA_026989935.1 Polyangiaceae bacterium
CGCGCTGCTCCTCGGTCTTGGTGGGCAACCGGCCGACGAGAGATAGACTCGCCTTGCGCAAGGTGGCGACCTCGTCGAGCAATACGACCCCCTCGAAGAAGTCCGCTTCGACCGGGCCGTCGTCCTCACACACGACCGGATCGTCGATGCGCTCGATGAACGTCTTGAACGCATCATACTCCGAGCTACCGTTCGCAAAGCGCTCCCCACCGCCGTGCTCGATGGAGGCGGTGGGCTTGAGCAAGAGCCACGACTCGCCCTCGTAGGTCCGCTTGGCGACCTCCTCGACCACCTGCATGTTCCGATCGAGCCAGTCCGGTCCCCAGTCGCTCGTCACGAGGATGAGGTCCGAGTCCTTGGCCGCCCCCGTGCTCGTGTGGCACTGAATGCAGTTTTGCGACAGGATCGGAACCCAGATAGATTCCTTGAAATAAGTGACGTTGTCCACGCAGTCCGAGGAGGACGCTTCGTCCTTACACGACGGCGCAGCCAACATCGTGACCGCCAGCAGGGGGACGGCCATCGTCCATCGTCGTAGATTGGTCTGCTTCATGGTTCCTACTCCCGTCTGCTTGCAAGACTTTCGGGGGGCACCGCACCGGCGGCGCATTTCGTGCGCTCAACGGTAACGCTTTCGTCCAGCCGCCTGCAATGTAGGCAACTGTAGGGATCTATCCGAAGTTGTCTTGGATGCGATCTTTGTATCCCATCCTACGAGGGTCACGCTTTGGTTGGGGGGCGTTTCCCCCAATTCAGATGGAACGGACGCCAGCCGCCGATTGACCGAGGCCTCGCGCCCCCAATCGCGCACGTTGCTCCCCACGAAGCAACCGAGCGCGAAGGGGCCGCCGCGCTCACAGGCCTCCAAACCTGGTGGTGACCACACCGGCGGACGGGCAGGTCCACCGCGCCGCCTGCAGACCGTCCTACCCCATGGTGCCGGAGCCAGCCCCCGTGCCGGCGGTCCCACTCGAACTACCGCCGGTCGTGGTACCCGTGCTCGATCCCTGCGACGTGGAGGATCCGCCGCTCGTCGAACCCGTGGACGAGCCGCCCGATGTAGACGTACTCGTCGAGGTCGAACCATCGGGGACGCACTGACCGTCCTCGCACATCTCGCCCGTGCCGCACCCCGGCGGGCAGGAGCCTCCGCACGAGTCCCCTCCGCACACACGCCCGTCACACTGTGGGATGCAGGCGCACGCGAGCCCCTGGGGTTCGTACCCGCTTTCGCACTCGCAGCGGCCGGCGTCCCCATCCACCACGCACGTCCCGTGACCCGAGCACGTCTCGCCGAAGCAAGGCCCGGTGTCGAAGCGGAAGAATCCCTGGAGGAACGCCAGGTCGTCCCCGCCGGCGACGACCCCGACCACGATCGGAGTCTCCAACTTCCCCGCCTGGAAGGGCACCGCGTCGAACGACACCCGGTCGCTCGACGTGGAGATCGAGCCGCTCGCGGGATCCCCGGAGCACCCGAGGGCGAGCGATCCCCCCGAGACGGACTCGAAGGCGAACGCGCAGTCCCCCTTGCCGTCCCCGTTGAGCGGCTTTTCGTAGGCCTGGGCCGGGTCGTAGGCCGTCAACACGAGCACCAGCGTGGGCACGTCGAGCGGGGCGACGCTCAGCTCGAAGCGCGCCCGGTCCGTCACCGGGGCCTCGCCCTCGGCCTGCTGGGGCGTCGCCGCAAGCGCCGGCATCTCCACGGTGGCGGTCACCGTCCCGGCGCTCGCCACCGAAGCGACGGCCAACTCGTTCAGATAGGCCGTCGCCCCGATCGCCGCCACGGTCCGCTCGTCCTGCTCGAACAGGATCGCGGCCGTCTCGGGCGGCTTTTCGTACCGCAACGCCGCGGGCAACCGCAACGCGAGGTTCGCAGGCTCGAACACGACCGCGGCCCCCACCTGCTCGAAGTCGCGCGCCGAAAGGTCCTTTTTCTCGGCGGACCGCAGTACGATCTCCGTGTCCGCCGTCAGCGCGCCCGCAGGGATCTCCAGCGTCCAGCCGCCCCCGGCGATCGTTCCGCCGGCCAGTCCGACCACCGCCCGAGCGAGCTCATCGCCCGCCGAGGACGTACACGCGAAGGCTCCGAGCGAGGCCGCCGTCACGAGGACCGCAGTACGAGAGAAGAACGGTCGCCGGGTTCGATCGTGCACCCCCTTGGGATAACCGACCCGCGGTCAGCATGTCAAAACGGGGTCCAAAGCCCCCAACACGAAGGGCCCTCGGGCACTGGCGAACCGGGGGCAGTGCTACCGCTGCGACGCTGCCTCGAAGAAGAACCCGCGGTCGAAAGATGCCCCGGCGTCCACCGAAGCAGCGGACACTTGGGCCCGGCCAGCCGCCAGGGCCGCACCGGCGCCCAGCGGCGCGTCGCCGGCCGCCTCGGGCCGCACCTCCCACGCCCGCATCGAGTAGAACCGGGCGCGGCCTCGATCGTTCGATACCTCCAGGCACAGCTCGAAGGGTTCGGGGGCCTCCCCCTCACAGGCCCACGTACGCACCTTCACCCGGTCGCGCACGGCGTGCTGAGGAAAGAAGGCCGACAGCCGATCGCCCGCAAGACGCCACAGGAACACTTCGTAGTGGTGGGTCCACGTGGAGCTGCGGCCTACGACGCCGAACCTGCCGTCGGGGGTTTCGAGCACCAGGAGCTTGCCGAAGACGTCCCGGGAGTCTTGGGGCATCCGTTCGACCCACACGCGGTTGACCAGATGCCGCGTGCCGGTCGCCTGATCCGTGCGGTGCGCCATCCAAAAGGCGGCGCCGGCCACGACCAGGGCCGCACCAACGTTGATCGGTCGGATCGAGCGGGCCATGACGAGCACTATGGCACAGCCGACGCGCCGGGCAAACGCCCCTTGCGCCCCTCGATGGGCACGCCATCCTTGCCGGCGTGCCCGAGCCCGACGACGGCGACGACCGCAGCACGGCCCGAACGGTCGTGCGCACCTCGACCGCGCCGGACGCCGAGGCCGACCTCGCGCGCGACCACCTGGCCGCCGAAGCCCCCCTCGAGATCCGGGTCGGCCGCCTGCCGCTGGCCGTGCTCATGCGTACGCCGGGCGACGACATCGACCTCGTGCGCGGGTTCCTGCACACGGAGGGGATCGTGCACACGCCGAACGAGGTGGCGGCCGTCCGACACTGCGACCGCATCGAGCCGGGGCACGACCCGGACAACGTGGTGGTCGTGACGCTCGCGCACGATGCGGCGTTCGATCCCACACGCTTTCGACGCAACACCTACGCCAGCAGCAGTTGCGGGATCTGCGGCAAGGCATCCATCGAGCGCGCCCTCGACACGGCCCCGCCCCTGCCCCCGCCGGCCGGCCCGGTGACCGACCCGGCCGCCGTCGCCGCCGCCTTCGCGGCCATGCGCCGGGCACAGACGCTGTTCGAACGCACGGGTGGCACCCACGCCGCGGCCCTCGCCCGCACCGGCGGCGATCTCCTGTGCGTACGTGAGGACGTGGGCCGGCACAACGCCGTGGACAAGGTGATCGGGGCGACCGTCGCGCGGCCCGGCCCCACCCCGGCCCCCACCATGCTCCTCGTGTCGGGCCGCATTTCCTTTGAGGTTGTACAAAAGGCGCTGGCGGCCCGGATCCCCGTCGTCACGGGGATCTCCGCCGCCACGTCCCTGGCAGCCGACCTCGCCCAGCGGGCCGGGATCACCCTCGCCGGGTTCGCCCGAGGCGACCGCCTGACCGTCTACACCCACCCGGCGCGGATCAGGGCCCTCACAGCAGGCTGACCCGCACCCGGCCCTCACCCACACGCAGCACAATGGTGTACGTGGCCGGGGCCCGACCGTAAGCCTCGTTCACGTACGCCTCGCCGTCCCAGCCGAACCCCCGCAGGTCCACCCGCCCGGGCCCGGCCGCCACGATCACCCGCACACCGAACGCGCCGTCCACCCGCAGGTCCAGATTGCCACGCCCGCCCTGCACGTCGATCCGGGCGTTTCGCCAGCGCACCCCACCCAGATAGAGGTTGACGTCACCGTCGCCCTGGACGAGTTCGAGGGAGGCGAGATCGATCTGCCGCAGGTCGAGGCGCCCTTTCGCGGTCACGAGGCGGATGTGGAGGTCGAGTGGCGCCGCGTCGCCGAACACCACGTGCCAGCGATCCTGCGGCGTCGTCGGCCGGCCCTCGTCGGTGAGGTTCAGGCGGCCCCGGCCGTCCGCGTCGAGTTCGAACCCCACGCCCGGGGTGCTCCCGCGCCCATCGAGACGCTGCACGAACCATGGCCCCCGCATCCCCCGCACCGACAGGACCCCGGCGCGCATGGCGATCCATGCCTCGCCGCTGCGCACGGGCACGTAGGGCGTGGCGGGCGCCGGCCGGGCGGGCGCGGCGACGGCGAGCAACGCGGTGACGAGAAAGGCGGACGGCATGGGGAGCGTTTCCAGCCGCACCCTACCCGACGACCGCGTCCGCGGCAGCACGAACGCGGCGCCCTGTGCGATGCAGCACGAAGTCTCCGGGCGCCCCCCACGCGAAAAGGGACCGCACCGCCATGCGCGACTCCCGATGCAGCTCGAACGCACCGCGCGCCGGTCACGCGCCTGGACCGCCCCCCGCCTGCGGGGCGCCCGCGAGCCCCACCAGCCACTCGAACAGCGCCACGACGGCTCCTTTGGGCGCGCCGAAACCGACGGCCAGTTTCTCCATCGTGCGCAGCGTCACGTTGGGCGAGCCGTGCGACCGGGCGTTTTCGATACGCTGCAGGTGCTGTACAGACAGCCCCGCACGCTCGGCCAGGGCCTCCTGCGATAGGCCGCACCGAAGACGCGCTCGCCGCACCACGGCCCCCAGCCGGACGGCGGTCACGTGACCAGCCGGGCCGAAAGGGACGATGG
Organism: Polyangiaceae bacterium; assembly: GCA_026989935.1. Classification (GTDB taxonomy): domain Bacteria; phylum Myxococcota_A; class Polyangia; order Nannocystales; family Nannocystaceae; genus J032. Next base: position 4,863 of record JALSIN010000012.1, read on the forward strand.
GCGCCGGTACGAGCCGGTTCCCAGTCTTTCGCGTCGAATCGTCCATGCTGTTCCCTCCGTGCGTCCGACGACGCCGGGAACACGACCCTTCACGCGGTTGGCGCCCCATCCCAGCGGACGATCCGGCTCGGATCGACCGTCTTCGCCAGGCCGACGACAGGCGACGGCATGGGCATACGCCGGGCACGGCGCCGAACGGAGACACAAGAGCCCCCTCCGGCACCCCTACCGGCGGAGACCGGGCGCCACCAGGCGACGGGGCACGTCCACTCCACCGACTGCGGCGCCTCCCTCAACGGGCACCGCTCATCGGCCTGGTGACCGCGAACCTCGGCACGCGCCCTCCCCTCACCCGGCGGAAGACCCCGCCCCCGCCCTTGCGGGCCTGCGGCGCCGCCCGAGCAAGGCCAGCAGGACGAAGCCCGTCTTCCCGCCGGGCGCCACCGGAGCGCGGCAACCGCACCCGTCCTCGGACGGCGAAGCGTTGCCGTCGGTGTCCGTCCCACCCGTCGTGCCTGTCCCGTCCGTGCCGCCCGTGCTCCCATCCGACGTCGGACCCACGCCGGGTTCACCCACCTGGAAGGTCACGACGTCCTCCCCCGTGTTGTCGGCCTGATCCATGATCACCGCCCGCGCCTCGTAGCGCCCGTCGGGCAACCCCACGAGATCCCAGGCCGCCTGCCGGTCGTAGTCCACCTGGTCCGCGAGTACCTCCCCCGAATCCAGATCGGACAACACGAGCTTCCAACCGTAGCCCCCGAAATCGTCCCACACGTCGAGACGCACCGGCACCGCGGCCCCGGATTCGAACGTCGCGCCGTTTTGGGGCTCGGTGATCGTGACCTCCGGCGGCGTGACGTCCGGACCGGGGGAGGCGTAGGTCCAGCGCAGCGTGTTGCGGTCGTGTTGAAGGTCCGGCGCGCCGCAGTGACACTTGTTGACGCCCACGCAGGCCGCACTTTGCCCCTGCACCTGAATGGTCGTCGTGCACTCGTCGCCAAAGACGAGGTCTCCGAACGCACCCGCATACCCCGCCCCCATGATGCGGTCCGTGCCCTCGGTGTGCCCGAGCCCCATCGTGTGCCCGATCTCCTGCGAGACGACGTTCGCCTGATTGATCGCCGGCGCCGTATTCTGGAACGCATAGCACACGTTGCGCTGCCCGAAGTCCTCGCAGTCGAGCGGCGCCACCCCCCCCGATGGGCCGGCCGTCGTGTCCGTGTAGCTGCCCCCGATCATCACCATGGTGTAGGGCAGGATCTTCGGCGGCCGCTCCAGGTAGACGATACGCGCCTGCACGAACTCGAAGTCCACGGCCACGGCCTGGGCCACCGCAATCGCCTTCGTCTCCCCACCCGTGTAGACGGGGAACATGTGCCCAGAACGTGCTATGTTGGACATATTCTCGGCCGAATTCTCCCCACCGCTGTAGAGCACACCCCCGACGAAATTCAAGTAGATCGTGTGGCGGCGGGGCAGCTCACCACCCGGCCGGTCGTCTCCCTCGTACACCCCGGCGGGCACCGCGTCCGGGAAGGCACAGGCTTCCTTTCCAGGCGACGGCGCCCCGGGATCCGCAAGCGCGCGGTCCGGGTCGGGAACGAGCAGGGCACCCGGTTCGGCCGCAGCCCGCGGCACGATCATGTCGGTGACCTGGACGAATCCGAGGGGCAACTCTACGGCCGGCGCGGGCACCGGCGCGGGCGCAGGGCCGGCGAAGGCGTCGAGCTCCTCGAACGCCGGGGCTGGAGGATACGGCGGATCGACGGGCGGGCGGGCGTTGGCGCCCGTCTCGCGTAGATCGATCACGTTGCGACCGGACGGGGCCGGTCCAAAGGGGTTCTTCACGACCTGCGCCGCGGCGGCGTGCACGCGGAGACCGGCGAGGAAGACGAGCGCCGCCGCAAGGCGAGACACCGCACGGGTCGGGGGGCATCGACGGACCATCACGGGCGAGCATACCCCACCGGGCCGGCGCGGCCACCAACGTTCCCCGACAGCGCGCTACGGGACCGGTTCGTACTCGCTTTGAATGATCGTGCTGATCTCCTGGCCCTGTTCGCCCACCGAAAAGCTCTGACTCGTGTCGGCATCCACGGCCACCGGCAGGTTGCGGTCCAAGTCCCAAAGCAGCG
>JALSIN010000013.1 GCA_026989935.1 Polyangiaceae bacterium
CCGGCAGCGGCCGGGAGGCCGCGTCGGCATTGCTGTCCGACGAGGGGTTCGACGTCCTGTTGCTCGACGTCATGCTGCCGGACGTGGACGGCTTCGAGCTCTGCCGGCGCCTGCGGGAGGCGGGGAACCGAGCGCCGGTGCTGATGCTCACGGCCCGCGGGGCGACGGCGGACCGGGTGGCGGGGCTGGAATCCGGTGCGGACGACTACCTTACCAAGCCCTTCGAGTTGGCCGAGTTGCTCGCCCGGATCCGGTCGCTCCTGCGCCGCCGGCGCTGGCACGAAGACCGCGACCCGAAGGGGGCCGACCGTACGGTGGCGCGGTTCGGGGAGGCCGTGGTGGACTTCGACCGGCACGAGGTCACGGTGCGCGGTGCGCCGCGACACCTGACGAAACTGGAACTGGATCTGTTGCGCTACTTCCTCGCCCATCCGCGGCGGGTGCTGTCCCGCGACGAGTTGCTCGAAAACGTGTGGAAGATCCGGCACGCGTCGAGCCCCCGCATGGTGGACAACTTCGTGATGCGGCTGCGGCGCCACTTCGAGGACGATCCGTCGTCGCCGCGATTCTTCTTGAGCGTGCGCGGCGCGGGTTACAAGTTCATGCCGCCGGACGAGGCGGGGGGTGAAGCTTCGGGGGCCTCCTCGTGACGAAACCATGACGAACGATGATCGTTCGGCGATGGAACTTGCCGGTGTGGGCGCCTACGTTGGATTCACATGGCTGTCCAACCGCTTTCGAGCCCGTCCGCGGGCACTTTCACCTCGGCGCGCAAGGCGCAATCCCTTTGGGACTACGAGTGGAAGGCCACGGTGCCGTTCCTCGCGGTCCATCTCCTGCCATTCGGCGCGCTCGTCACCGGCGCGGGTCTACGCGACTTCGTCGTCTGCGCGGTGCTGTACGTGGTGCGCATGTTCGGGGTGACCGGCGGGTACCACCGGTACTTTTCCCACCGCACGTTCAAGACGAGCCGGTGGTTCCAGTTCGTGCTGGCGTGGCTCGCCCAGAGCAGCTCCCAGCGCGGGGTGCTGTGGTGGGCCGCCCACCACCGCGATCACCACAAGTACTCCGACACCCCACGCGATCCACACTCGCCGATCCAGTTCGGCTTCTGGCACGCGCACGTGGGCTGGATCTACGACCACAACTCCGAGACGAAGACCGAGCGCGTACGCGACCTGGCGAAGTTTCCGGAGCTTCGGTTCCTCGACCGCTTCTGGTGGCTGCCGCCGGCGACCCTGGGCTTCGCCGTGTGGGCGTTGTTCGGGTGGTCCGGGTTGTTCATCGGATTTGGCCTGAGCACCGTGCTGGTGTGGCACGGGACGTTCACGATCAACTCCTTGACGCACCTTGTCGGCAAGCGCCGGTTCGAGACCGGGGACGAGAGCCGCAACCACTGGCTGCTGGCGCTCATCACGCTCGGCGAGGGGTGGCACAACAACCACCACTACTATCAGGGCTCCGTGCGCCAGGGCTTCTATTGGTGGGAGATCGACGTGACGTACTACGTGATCCGGGCGCTCGCCGCCGTGGGACTCGTGTGGGACGTGCGCGAGCCGCCGGCGCGGGTCTACGCCGAGGCGCGGCGCGCGGCCGGACGGCGGGCGCTTTCGCGGATCGCGGCCGAGGGCGGGCGCAAGACCCGCGAACCCCCGCGCCGGGCCGCGTAGGCCGCCGGCTCGGCGGGGCTACGGCCCGTCCGGGCGGACCAGGCACGACCGGCGATCGGGCAACACCGGGAAGGTCTTGCGGGCGTCGGCGACGACCCGGGGATCGATCTCGGCCAGGAGCATCGTCTCCTGGCGTGCCGCGGCGGCCAGGACCTCGCCCCAGGGGTCCACGACCCGGCTGTCGCCGGTGTAGACCAGGCCGCCGCCTTCGCCCACGCGGTTTACGCCCGCCACGTAGGCCTGGTTTTCGATGGCCCGCGCCTGCAGCAGGCACGTCCAGTGGTGGCGCCTGCGTTCGGGCCAGTTGGCGACCACCACGAACAGGTCGGTTCGCTCGGCGTTGACCCAGAACTCGTCGGCGAAGCGCAGGTCATAGCAGACGAACGGGGTGATGCGAACGCCGTCGATCGAAAGGTGGACGAAACGGTCGCCGGCCTCGTACCGCTCGTGCTCGCGGGCGAAGGTAAATGGGTGGATCTTGGCGTACTCGACGCGCTCGCCCGCCGGCCCGGCGAAGACCAGGGTGTTGAAGGGGCGGGGCGCGCCGGCGGGGCGCAGCGGGATCGAGCCGCAGACCCAGACGCCGAGGTGGGCCGCCTGATCGCGCAGGAATCCGGCCGTTGGGCCGTCCAGCGGCTCGGCGACCCGGTCCGTCTCCATCGAAAAGCCGTGGGCGAAGACCTCGGGCAGCACGACGAGGCGAGCCCCGGCGGCGGCGGCGGCCTCGAGCCGGGGGGCGAGTCGCTCGAAGTTGGCCGCCGGGTCCTGCCAGGCGATGTCCGTCTGGATCAAGGCGATCTTCATGGCCGCATCTTCCCGAGGTTTTCGCGCAGGCGCGCGATGCCGGCTTCGAGGGTTTCGTCGCGCTTGCAGAAGCCGAAGCGCACCAGGTGGGCGCCGCGCTCGGGGACCTCGTAGAACGCGCTGCACGGGATCGCCGCCACGCCCACCTCGGCCGGCAGGCGGCGGCAAAAGGCGTGGCCGTCCGAAAAGCCGAGCGGCCGGATGTCCGCGCACACGAAGTAGGTGCCCTGGGGGACGAGCACGCCGAAGCCCAGGTCGGCCAGGGCGTCGCACAGGCGGTCGCGTTTTTTGCGGTAGTCGGCCACGAAACCCTCGAAGTAGGCGTCGTCTGCGTCCAGGGCCGCCGCGATGGCGTGCTGGAAGGGGGTGCCGTTGCAGAAGGTCACGAACTGGTGCGCCGTGCGGATCGCGCGGGTCAATGGTTCGGGCGCGACGGCCCAGCCGATCTTCCAGCCCGTCAAGGAGAAGGTCTTGCCCGCCGAGGAGATCGTGATCGTACGGGTGTCCATCCCGGGCAGGGTCGCCAGGGGCACGTGGTCGGCCCCGAAGGTCAGGTGCTCGTAGACCTCGTCGGTGATCGCCACGAGGTCGAACGACTTGCACACGTCGGCCACGGCTGAAAGCTCTTCGCGGGAGAAGACCTTGCCCAGGGGGTTGTGGGGGGTGTTGAGGAGGATCGCGCGCGTCTTGGCGGTCACGGCCGCCCGCAGCGCACCGGCGTCGAGCGGCGCGTCGGGGCCCGAAAGAGGCACCGTCCGCGGGCGTGCGCCGGCCGCGGCGGCGGCCGCCATGTACGAGTCGTAGAAGGGCTCGAAGAAGATCACCTCGTCCCCGACGTCGAGTAGGGCGGTCAGTGTGGCGTACAGGGCCTCGGTGGCGCCGGCCGTCACCGTCACCTGGGTGTCGGGATCGACGGTCTGGCCGTAGAAACGCGCCTGGTGCCGCGCCACCGCCTCGCAAAGGGGGGCGATCCCGAAGCTACGACAATATTGGTTGTGGCCGGCGAAGATGGCGTCCGCCGCAGCCTTCTTGATCCAATCGGGGCCATCGAAGTCCGGGGCGCCCTGACCGAGGTTCACCGCGCCGTGGCGGACGGCCAGCGCCGTCATCTCGGCGAAGATCGTGGTTCCGAAGCCCTGCAGTCGAGCGGTCAGGTGTGGGGCCCTGCGTGTGTTCATGACGCCCCAACGATGGCACAGGGGTTCGTCCGGTGGGAACTCGACGTGTGGACGTCGCGCGGGAAGGCGCGTTCGGGGGCTTGGTGCAGGATCGGCGTCGTCCGCGCCGTCCATCACCACCGGAGGGGCCGCCGACGCGGGCCGGACCACAGGCGTTCGCCGTTGATCCCGCGACCCGGGCCCGGCGCTCGGCCTCCCGTTCGGTCAGGCCTGGCCCTTCGGCGGGGGCAGGGAGTTCAGGATCCGCGTAAAGTCCGGGTGGTTCGGCATCATCTGCAGCGCCGCCTGGCACACCTGCCGCGCCTCGTCGAACAGGTTGGCGTCGCGCATGCAGGTGGCGAGGTTCACCACCGGCTCGATCTCGCGGGGCTTGAGGGCCACGACGGCCCGAAGGTGATCCACGGCTTCCTTCGCCCGCCCCTGCTTGCGCAGGATCGCCGCGATGAGGTTGCGGATCTCGGCGTCGTTGGGGCGCAGGCGGACGGCGTCCATGAGGTGGGTCAAGGCGGCGTCGTCGCCCTCCGTGCCGCGCACGGCCAAGGCGAGCATCAGGTGCGGCTGCCAGAACTTGTCGTCCTTCGCGATGATCTCGCGCAGGAACTTGGCTGCCTCTTCCTGCTTGGCGGGGTCCTGCGAGCGGACCCCCTCGATGGCGTCGTCGTAACGGTCCTCGAAGTCCTCGACGTCGAGCTGCAGCAGGCCGCGGCGGGCGAAGGCGTCGTCGTCGAGGCTGCGGCGGTCCGCCGCGAGGATGCGTTCGAGGAAGGGCCGGGCCTTCTCCGGCGCGTCGCCCTCCAGGTAGAGCGTGGCGGCGTAGCGCTGCACGGTGGCGCTTTGCGGGTACTTCTCGGCGGCTTCGAGGATGAGATCGCGGGCCTCGTCCACCCCGTCCTCCTCGAACAGGTCGAGCAGCATGTCCATCGTCGTCGTGGCCAGGTGCCCCTCCTGTACGGCCGTACGCAGCAGGTTCATGGCTTCCGCGCGATCTTCTTCGTCCTGTTCGGAATTCCCCGAGGCCCGGTCCCACAGCACGTTCGCCAGGTCCCCATAGGCCATCGCCACCTTGCCCTCGTCCACGGCGCGGCGCAGGAAGGGCTCCGCCTCGTCGAACTGGTCGTGCTCGATCATGAGGTTGCCCAGCAGCGCCAGTACCGTCGGGTCCTCGTTGCCCTGCTCGACCGCGAACTGCGCCACCTTGAGAGCGTTCTCCTTGTCCCCGGCGGTGCGCAGGGTGTCGATGAACTGTGCGGCGATGACCGGGTGCGTGGGCGCGAGGTTGAAGGCCTGGTTGTAGGCCTGGACGGCGGAGCTTACATCCCCGAGGCGACGAAAGAGCAGGGCGAGGTGGTGGTAGGCGCCTGGGTCGTTCTTGCGCCGCTGGGCCGCCACGTTGAGCGCCTGCAGCGTGAGCGGGATCGCGGACTGGTCGGGGGCGGTCTGCACCAGGATGTCGGCCATCGTGTGCAGGGCCTGCATCGCCGGCTCCATGGCGGCATCGCGGTTGAGGGCGTCCACGAAGGGCGAAAGGAGTTGATCGGCGGTGGTCGGCACGCAGCGACCCTGGAGGGCGCTCAAGTTCCCCAGGCCCACGAGGAACGAGACCACGGCTTGTGGACTTTCGGTGCCGAAGGCGGCCATCCAGTCGTCCGCCTCGATCTTCACGTCGAAGCGCTCGGCAAGCTTTTGTAGCGTGTCGAACAGGGCGGCGGGCAGATCGTCGGCCTTGCCGTCGAAAGTGAAGGTCCGCAGGGTTTCGAGTCCTTCGTCGCGTACCTCGACCAGGCGCGCCTTGTACTCGATGCGGTCGCTTTCGACGTGCAGGTCCACCACCAGCCCGTTCTTTGCGTTCGGAAAACGGGTGATCCCCTCGTGGGCGCGCTCGTCGCTCCACGGCTCACGGAACACCATGAGGGCGGGGACCTGCCGCTCGCCCTGCTCGGCCAGGGCCGTGAACACCGGGGCGGCGGCCTTGCCGCCTCGGGCGGCAAGCTCCTGGGCCCACCAGCGCTGGATGCCCATGCCCAGCGGTGCGCCCTTGCCCTCGTTGACGCAGGCGATGGGGAGCACCACGAGCTCCACCTGGGCCGCCGCTTCTTTCATCGCGGCGGCATCTTCTTCGCTGGCGCCCTCGAGGTCGAGCTCCCCCTCGGACAGGTTGGCGTCGGCGACGAGTTCGCCGTCAGTCTCGTCGTTCGGGGCCTGGGTGGATTCGTTGCGGTCCTCGTCGCTCATGGGGCGGCAAGCCTGCCCCAGGGACCGACCCGTCGCAAGGGCGCCCGCTCGGTGCGCCGGTGTTTTCACCCGGGCCGCAGGGGCCCGGCGGTGGCTGCGACGATCGCGCCCCGTCACGCCCGCCGGCGGTGCCCGGATGCCGGGCCGGGACGTGGTCGCGTGGAATTGCCTGGGCCCCGGCGCCGCCGGTGTCCCGCGGGGGCGCCGTCAGCCGGCCGGCGGCGGCTTGCAGACCGAGCCGTCCTCGATCTGGGCGTTCGTGCGGAAGGTGTTGAGCAGCTTCCAGTGGGGTTTTTCGAACTGCGGAATCGTCCCGTCCTCGCGCACGTTCGTCACGTGATAGGTGTGCTGGTTCCAGATGCGGCGCGCCTGGATCCAGCGGTCCTGCGCGTCGCGGATGACCTGCACCCCCGGCGAAGTCTGGGTGTCGTCCCAGCCCAGGGACGAGACGACCACGATCTCCGACGAGCCGTCGTTGTCCACGTCCGCGACGACGGGGTACTCCGTCAGGGTCTTGGAGCTGCGGGGCACCTGCAGCACCGGCGTGCCCGTGCCGTCGAAGATGTAGAGGTTCTGTTCGTCGGCGTACATGGCCTCGGCCTCGCCATCCCCGAGGAAGTCGAAGGCGGTGCCGGCGGCCCAACCGCTCTCGTCGATCACGCTCGCCGTCCACTTGGGGGTCGGGGCGGGCAAAGGCTCGTACACCGCATAGTGCGCCGCCGAGCTGACGGCGAACTCCGACACGCCGTCGTCGTCGAAGTCGTGGACGGTCGAGGGGCGAAACCACGCGCCGATCCCCTTGGGATCCCCCGTCGGCCGCAGGTCCTTGAACTTGACCGTCCCGTCGGCCTCCAGCATCGTGATCCCCGACTGGTTGTTGATCAGGATCTCCGGTTCGCCGTCCTCGTCGAGGTCGGCCACCTGCGGGTAGCCGGGTTCGACCTCCGGGCGGTTCCAGATCTCGGTCCCGTCGTGCTGGTAGGCGGTCTGGCCCAGGATCAGCTCGAGGTCGCCGTCGCCGTCGAGGTCGGCGGCCACCGGCGCCGTGTTCTTCTGGCCGAAGAACCAGCCCTGCTGCTCCGGAGC
>JALSIN010000014.1 GCA_026989935.1 Polyangiaceae bacterium
GTTCGTCAAGGCCGGCCGGGCGGCGGGCATGTCCACCACGGAGACGATGGTCTACCGCATGGCCCCGGGCCTCGTCTGGATTGCCTACGAGATGCGACGCACCGGCGCGCCGCTGGTGCCCCGGCGCAAGGGGGCCACACGCCTGCGCACGGCGTTCGGGGTGCTGGCCATGGCCGGCAGCTTCTACGCGGTGTCGGGCCTTACGTTGCTGCAGCACACGATCCTGCACCTGCTCCAGCCCATCTTCGTGGCGGTCCTGTCCCCCCTGTTGTTGCGGGAACGCCTGCGCGGTGCGGCCGTGCTGGCCCTGCTGCTGGCACTGACCGGGGCCCTGGGGGCGGTGCGGATCGACCGCGCCCTGTCGGAGATGGCCGACCTTTCCTGGCGCTACGGCCTCGTCGGCCTCGGAGCCGCCGTCGCATCGGCGCTCGCCCACATCACCGTGCGGCTGGCCACCGGCCGCAGCCTGGGGTCCCGGCGCACGGGCCTGCTGGCACTGGCCCACGGACGCCCGCCGGACGCCCCCGAGACGGTCGTCTTCCACTTCACGCTGTGGGGCTCGGTCCTCGCCGCCGCCGCGGGACTACTGCTGGGCGACTTCCACGGCCTTGCCGGCGGGCTCACCCCACGCACGACCGGCCTCGTCGCAGGCATGGCCGGCTTCGGGGCGCTCGGGCAGGTCCTCATGAGCCGGGCCTACGCACGCGCCCAGGCCCCCCTGGTGGCCCTGGTCGCCTACGCGGCGATCCCGATCTCCATCGGGCTCGACGCGGTCGTGTGGGGCACGGGGCTATCCCTGTCGGGCGCGACGGGCACCGCCTTGATGCTCGTCGCCGGCGTGCTGCTCGTCCGCGCCCGTTAGCGCGACGGATGGGATCGGGCCCGCGCCCGCCGCACACCCTGGTCGTTTCGGCTAAGGTCGGCGCTCCGCCATGGCGACCTCGGGCAACAAGCAAAAGTACGAGAGCAAAAACCCCATCCAGCGCGCCCTGCTCGATCGGTTCCTCGACCAGGTCGTCGCGCTCGTCGAGCGTACGCGCCCACGGACGATCCTCGACGTTGGTTGCGGCGAGGGCTTCGTCCTGGCGCGCCTGGCCGACGCGGGCGTCCGCGCCGACCTCTACGGGCTCGACCTGTCCGAGACGGCCGTGGCCGAGGCGCGCGAACGCCTCGGCAACCGGGCCCGCATCGAGGTCGGCGACGCGCGCACCCCTCCGTTCGACGAGCCCTTCGACCTCGTGCTGATGACGGAGGTCCTCGAACACATCCCCGAACCCGAGGCCATGCTGCCCGTGCTCGACCGGCTCTCGCGCGGGCACCTCATCCTGTCGGTGCCCTGGGAGCCCTTCTTCATGGGCCTGAACTTCCTGCGCGGCAAGAACTTGTCGCGCTTCGGCAACGACCCGGAGCACGTCAACCACTGGGGCCGGGCCGGATTCCAGCGCTTCGTCGGGCGGCGCTTCGAGGTCGTGGACGCCCCGCTGGCGTTCCCCTGGACGCTCGTTCTCGCCCGCAAGCGACCGGACGCCTAACGCCCCGCCGGGCCGCCGCCCTTCGGGGCCGCCCGGGCCGCGCCGGGGGGCGCAGCGGTCTTCTTGGACGCAGGCGGCGGCCGATCCACCGTCTTCCCGTCACCAGCCGCCCCCCCCCGGCGCACCGGCAGCCGGGCGTGAGACGGCCGCGGGCTTCGCACCGGCGGCCGGCCGCGGCTTCTTCACCGCCACCGCCTTCTTCCCACCGGGCCTTCGCCGGTAGAACTCGATCCCGAACTTCTTGGCGACGAGTTCGTAGCGCCCCCGCCGTTTCATCCGTTTGAGGGCCGCCTTTTCCTTCTTCCCCATGTCCTTCGAGAACACCATCACGAACTCGGCGTCGCGCAGGACGGGGAAACGGTAGACGTTCTCTCGATTCGACATGTGCGGACCGAGGCGGCTCGACGCCGACACCGGTGCGTCGGGCGGAACGAGATCGCGCAACGTGTGATAGAACCAGGCGTAACGATCCAGGACGTTTTGCGGGACGTCGTGCAACAGAGGCTCCCATCCCGCACGAAACGACTTGTTCTTGACCAGCATCCCGAACTTGGCGCCGGCGAGCAAGGTGGCGACGAGGGTCACTCCCCCGAGGACGACGGCCACCCGCCGGGCGCCGAACCGCCCGTAACGCCGCCCGAGCCGCACCACCCCATCCATCCAGGCGAGGACGACGAAGGGGATCACCATGGCGTTGTACTGAAAGTGGATCGAGTACATGTGCCGCCGACTCGACAGCAGGATGAACAGCGCGCCGTAGGCCAGAAGCGGCAGGCGCTTGCGGGCGAGCAGCGGCAAGCCGCAAAGCGGCCCGAGAATCGCGAGCAGGTAGCGGACCTTGGCCTCGGACAGGGCGTGCTGCAGGACGAACGCGGGGTTCGTGAAGAACGACATGACCAGCCCGAGCGCCCCCTCGTCGCTATGGGGGATCATGTCGGCGTAGAAATAAATGTATGAGTACGTGGTGCGGGTGGCCTTCATCAACAGCGCCGAGTCGGGCATGACGAAGACCTTGACCACCACCAGGTAGCACAGCGACACCCCGATGGTGGCGAGCCCCAGCCAAGGGCGGCGCCGGGCCCAGATGGCGTAGAACCCGATGAAGCAGGCGAGCAAGGTCATGTCCTCGCGGGTCGCGAGCAGCAGGACGAGGGCGGGCACGTAGGCCCAGGTGGCCTTCGTGTCCACCAGGTACACGACCCACAGGATCGTGGGGATCGCCAGCGTCACCGAGTGGAAGTCGAACAGGTTCGCCCCGTGCAGCGCCGGGTACAGGCAGTACAGCACCGCCATGGCGCCCCCGGCCCAGGCCGAGCGATGGACGCGCAGGCCCGCCAGCAACAGGGGCACGACCCCCGTGGCCACCCACACCGCCTGGGCCACCAGCAGCGTCTCGGCCTTCGGCGCCAGGCGGTAGAAGGGCACCAACAGGCCCAGGACCGGGTCGAAGTGCGCCGCCGTGTGGTGCCCGCCCTTGATGAAGCTGCAGCGCAGGAACTCCCCGAACGTCGAGTTCCACAGGATGTTGTCGTAGATGCCCAGGTCGTAGATCTGGGTCCGCATGTGCACGTGGTGGGCGAGCGCGGTACGGGCGATGATCCACGCGTAGGCCACGCCGCTGCCGAGCGCCACGGCGACGGCGGCCGGCGCCGTGCGCCGGGCGAGACGCCCGAGCGCCGCGTCGTCCACCCGCCGCACGAGGCGCCCCCAGACCACCCCAAGGCCGGCCGTGACGCTCGCGATGGCGATCCAGGTCCAGAAGGGGTGCTGCTTCTCGATGCCGGGCACGGCCAGCAGCGCCCCCATGGGCCCGGCGAGCAACGGGGCGAACGTGCGGTTGAGGCGGGCGAAGGCGCGGTCGAACCGGCCCCGGGCGGCGGGCTCCCGTACGAGCGCATAGACCACCCACGCGGCGAGCCCCGTGAACACGCTGGCGAGCGCGAGCCGGGCGAGCCTCGCGCGGGCCTCCGTGCCCAGGTCGTTGTCCACCAGGTACGCGATCTCGTCGCGGTGCAGCAGGGGCCACAGGGTCGCGACCGGTGCGAGCCAGATCCAGACGGCCACCGACACTCGGCGCAGGAGCAGGTCCGAGAACGCGACGATGCGTTCGGCGGGCCCCTGCCGGCCGGCCACGGGGGCCGCGGCGGGGGCGTCGGGCGGGGGCGTGGGCGTGGGCTCCGTCACCGGGGGTCCGAAGGAGCCCGGAGGGTACCATCGGGCCCATGGGCCTCCCAGCCCGCCGGCGGCGACGTGGGCGCTGGCACGGGACACCGGCCACGCCGCCCGGTCACCGGACGCCCCCCGATCCGGCGGCGTGGGGCGGTGGCCGCCGCTCGATCCGCCGCGCGGCGAGGATCCCCTCGCGTCGCCCCACCACCGCCAGCAGATCGCCGGCGCGCAGCGGCGCCTTCGGATCGACCGGCAGCAGCCGCTCTGCGCGCCGCCACTCCACGACCAAGAGACCGCATCGGCCACGCAGGTCGAGTTCGGCGAGGGTGGCCCCGTCGAGCCGCGGCGGCACCACGAGGTGGTCGAGGATGACCCCCTCGGCCAGTTCCACCTCCTCGTGCACCCCCTCCGGGGTGAGCACCTCGAGAGCCCCCTCCTCGCGCGCCAGCAGGTCGTCGGCGTAGCGCGACAGCACGTCGGCCCGCCGCACGATCCCCACGAACCGGCCGGCCTCGTCGGCGACGGGCAGGGCGTCGAAATCGGAGCGCGCGAAGGCCCAGATCGCGCCGGCCACGGTGTCCGTGGGCGTCAACACCGAAAAGGCGCCGTCGGCGAGGTCCGCGGCCGTGGTGTGTTCCGAAACGGCGCCGCCGATCACGGCCTGCGCGAGCGTCCGGCCGTCGATGACGCCGACGACGGCCCCGTCGGGTGCGACGACGAACACGGGCCCCACCTTGTTGGCCTGCAAGGCCGCCTCCACCTCGGAAAGCGGCGCCATGGGCGTCAGCACGCGCGGCGCCGGCACCACGAGGGACGCCACCCGCGCCCGCCGGATCCCCCGGTCCTCGCGCTCGTCGGGCAGCACCACGCCACGGGCATGCAGGACCGCGCGGTAGAACGGCTCGCTGCCGGCGCGGCGGGCCACGAAGGCGGCCAGGATGCACGCAAGCATCAACGGCAGGATCACGGCGTAGTCGCGCGTAAGCTCGAAGATCATCACGATGGGCGTCAGCGGGGCGTGCATCAGGGCCGAGAACATCGCCCCCATCCCGACGAGGGCGTAGGCGACGCTGGTGGCCTCGTCGCCGCCGAGGACCTGCGTGCTGGCGCTGCCGACGAGCGTGCCCAGGCACGCCCCGGCCACCAGCGACGGCATGAACACCCCGCCGTAGGCGCCAAGACCCAGCGACAGGGCCGTGGCGACGAGCTTGGCGCCGAGCAGGACCGCGGCGGCCCGCCACGGAAGATCCGACTGGAGCGCACGCCCGATGGCCCCGGCGCCGGGGCCGAGGACCTCGTTCATCCCCGCCCCCCAGGCCAAAAGACCCACCCCGAGCCCGCCGAGGGCGGGCATGAGCGCAAGGGGCAGCCTGCGGGCCCCCCAGCGGGAAACGGCGAGGACGCCCCGCACGAACCCCGCCCCCAGCAGGCCGGCGACCACCGCCAACACGACGTACGCCACGATCTCGACGGGCGCGGGCGTGGCGAGCCCCGACACCGCGAACTCGTGGCGCTCCCCCATGATCCCGTACGAGGTAAACGTGGACGCAACGGCCGCCACGATGAGCGGCAGGAAGGTGTGAAGGGTACTCGACGCACAGGTCGCGGCGCCCCCGGCGACGATCTCGACGGCGAAGATCACCCCCGCAAGGGGCGCGTTGAAGGCCGCCGCGATGCCGGCCGCGGCACCCGCGGCCACGAGCGCCGTCCGGCGGCGGCGGCGCATCCCGAAGAACCCGGCGAGCACGCTGCCGACCGTGGCGCCGATCGCCACGGACGGCCCCTCGTGCCCGACGGACGCCCCTCCGGCGATGGACAGCCCCGTCCCCAGGCCCGTCGCCGGGGCGCCCAGGCCGCGGATCCGGCCGCCATGGACGGCCACGGCCTCGATGACGCCGGGCGGCCCTTCCACGACCCGGACCCGCACGAAACGTCGCAACCCATGCCGCAGGGCTCCCACGGCGAGCCCGCCCGCCGTGGGCAGGCCCACCACCAGGACGAAGCGCAACACCCCCTCGCCGCCGGGCTCGGGGAAGACGCCGTGGACCCAATCGATCCACGCGAGCAGGACGGCCTCGGACGAACCGGCCAGGACGCCGGTGAACGCCGCCAGGAGCACGAGGTAGACGTGGTCGTCCCGCGTGATCCGGGCGAGTTGCTGGCCGAGCCGGTGGCCGAGCGAGATCCGGCGCCACGTAAGCAGCATCGACAGCGCCGCCCAGGCGCGCCGCAACCCCCGCCCCGGGCGCGGCAGGGCGGCAAAGGTCCGCGTCGCCCGCACCGAGGCGGCGGGCGAGGGGCCGGCGTCCCCCGCCGACTCGCCGACCGGCATCGGGTCGGGCGGTGCCTCGGGGCCTTCGCCGGGTGGAACGCGCTCGGCCACCGGCTCCGGACGCTAGGCCCGCCCGCCGGTGGGTGCAAGGGCGACGCCCCGCGCCCGCGCGACGCCCCGCAGCCGGCCCGCGCCACCGCATCCCGGCCAGAGGGATACCGGCACTGCGCGGCGGGTCGGTGCCGCCCCTTGCCGCGCCCCCGGCGCACGGGCCATGCTCCCCCACCATGTTGGCCGTCCGCCACCACCTCGGCGCGTCCTTGGTCGCCGCCCTCGCCGACAAGACGCCGAACCTCGAAGCCCGTGCCCTCTCGCCCACGGTGGGCTGGTGGTTCCTGGCGTTTTGCGCGCTGCTGGCGCTCTTTTTCATCTTGCAGCGGGAGAAGTGGCGCCTTTGGTGGTTTCGCGTGGACGACCCGCGGTCGCTGGGGCTCTTTCGCATCTGCTTCGGCTTCTTCGTCATCGCGAACGTCAACGGCCTGTGGGAGTACTTCCGCTTCCTGTTCACGGACGAGGGCATCTTCACGGCCGACGTGGCGCGGCAGGTCTTCGCCTCGGCGCAGTTTCGCGGGTTCGGCGACGGGCTGGTGGAGGGTGAGCCGTGGGGCTTCTTCGACTTCGAGGGCTTCTTGACGTGGCTGAAGGGCCCGAAGTACTCGCTGCTGTACTTCTGGGACAGCCCCACCTTCTTCTGGATCCACCTGGCGGCGTTCGAGCTGTGCGGCGTGCTGTTCATGATCGGGCTCTGGACGCGCCCGATGGGCTTTTTGACCTTCTTCTTGATGAACAGCATCTTCCTGCGCAACCACCTGTTCTGGGAGGGGACGGAACTGGTCTACCGCGTGTTCCTGGCCTACCTGGTGCTGTCGCGC
>JALSIN010000015.1 GCA_026989935.1 Polyangiaceae bacterium
AACCGCGTCGTGGGCGTGGGCGGGCCCGGCGCCGGCGAGCCACAGCGCTACGAAGGGGAGGAGGCGCCGGAACATCGCGTTCAGGATACACTCGCCGCATCGTGCCGTCCGTCGGCCCCCCGTCGAGTTGGCAGCGCGAGGCGGCCCTCGCACCGTTTCCGCGGGTCTGCGAACGCGCGGTCCGGGGGGTGGAGGTGCTGGTCGTGGGCGCGGGGCTGGCGGGCCTGGCGGTCGCCCGGGCGTTCGCCGCGCGCGGGGCATCGGTGTGCGTGGCCGACGCCTTCGGCCCGGGGGCGGGCGCCAGCGGGCGCAACGCGGGGTTCGTGCTGGCCTGCCACCCGTGGGACTACCCGGCGTTGCGGGCGCGCCTGGGGCCAGCGGGGGCGCGGGCCTACCTGGCGCTGTCGGCCCGGTCGCACCGGATCCTGGTGGAGCGCTACGCCGACGGCTGCGACTACCGCCCCTGCGGCAGCCTGGCGCTGCCCGTGGCCGGCGACGAGGCCGAGGCCGAACGGCTCGAGCAGGCCGCGCGCCTGCTGGCGGCCGACGGCCTTGCGTGCACGTGGACCGACCCGCCCGCGGGCGCCCTCGCCGGGTTCGGCCGTGCGCTCACGATCGCCGGCGACGCCGCGGTGCACCCGGGCAAGCTGGTACGCCGCCTGGCCGAGGGGATCACCGGGGTGCGCGGGACGGTGCGGCGCATCGACCCCGAACGCCGCATCGCCCTCCTGGACGACCGGCGGATCTCCTTCGAGCGGGCCTTCGTGTGCGCCGGCGGGTACGCCGCCCGGATCCTCGGCGCACCCCACCTGCGGGTGGCGCCCAAGCGCGCGCAGGTCCTCGCCATGGGCCCGGTGCCCCCCGCCCTCGGTCC
This sequence comes from Polyangiaceae bacterium, assembly GCA_026989935.1. Taxonomy (GTDB): domain Bacteria; phylum Myxococcota_A; class Polyangia; order Nannocystales; family Nannocystaceae; genus J032. The sequence goes on from JALSIN010000015.1 coordinate 875, forward strand.
GGTCTGCTACGCCGGATGGGGGTTCGACTATTTCCGCCAGCGTCCGGACGGGATCGTGCTCGCCGGCGGCCGGCGGCACCTGCACGAGGCCGCCGAGAACACCGATGCCCCCGGCCCCACGGTCCCGGTCCAGCTCGACCTCGAGCAGTACGTGCGGCGGCACCTGCCGTTTGCGGCCGAGGCCCCCATCGTCGCCCGGTGGGCCGGCACGATGGCCTTTTCGGCCGACGATGTCCCGATCCTCGCCCCCGTGCCCGGCGACGGCTCGCCGGTCTGGGTCCTCGGGGGGTTCACGGGCCACGGTCTCGGCCTGGCCTTCGCCTACGCCGAGGCGGCGGCGGACGGGCCCCAAGACCCCCTGACAGCCCATCGCTCGCCGCGCCGGCCGTAGCCCCCGGCGAGGGGGCCGACCGCCGCGGCCGGGTCCTCTCCCGATCTGCGGGACGATGGGCACCGGGCACGGCCTTCCGCACCGGCGCCGGCACGCACACGAATACCGCCCCCCCGACCGCCACCGCACCACCGCCGGCGACCACCACGAGCACCCCACCACCGACCGCCACGACACCGCGGCCACGCACCCCCCGAGGCCGGCCCCCGGTGCACCGCGGCCCCCCGGTCTACCTCGAAGGGCCGCGGGCGCAGCGCGGCGCACCGCGGGCCCATCCGCAGGCCGACCACCCCAGCCCGACCTCTCCCCCAACCCCCGACGGCCGAGGACCGGCCCGCGGGGCGCCGCGCGAAAGCCCAAGAGGCCCGCTGCCGGGGGACATCCCAGCCCCCCGCCCAACCGGCCGGCCGGCGCCTGGTGCAACCTACCACGTTGTCTCTTACGGGGACGGATTCGCACACCGCCACGGGCACGCGCACGGACACCGACACCACCGCGCGTCACGGAACCACCGACGGCGACCACCACCAGTACTCCTCCGCCGACCGACACGGCACCCCCGGCGGCCGCCACCACGAGCACCCCACCACCGCCCGCCACGGCACCACCGCCGGCGACCACAACGAGGCCGGCCCCAGGTGCACCGCGGCCCCCCGGTCTCTCCCAAAGGGCCGCGGGCGCAGCGCGGCGCACCGCGGGCCCATCCGCAGGCCGACCACCCTCACTTGAAGTCTCCACCCACCCCCGACGGCCGAGGACCGGCCCGCGGGGCGCCGCGCGAAAGCCCAAGAGGCCCGCTGCCGCGGGACACCCCAGCCCCCCGCCCAACCGGCCGGCCGGCGCCTGGTGAATTCTCCCATGTTGTCGCTTACGGGGACGGATTCGCACACCGCCACGGGCACGCACACGGACACCGACACCACCGCGCGTCACCGCACCGCGGCCACGCACCACCCCGAGGCCAGCCCCCGGTGCACCGCGCCCCCCCGGTCTACCTCGAAGGGCCGCGGGCGCAGCGCGGCGCACCGCGGGCCCATCCGCAGGCCGACCACCCTCACTTGAAGTCTCCACCCACCCCCGACGGCCGAGGACCGGCCCGCGGGGCGCCGCGCGAAAGCCCAAGAGGCCCGCGGCTCGATTCCACCCCAGCCCCCCGCCCAACCGGCCGGCCGGGGGCGGGTGCAAACTCCGACCTTGTCGCTTGCGGGGACGGGTGCACGCACGGGCACCGGCACGGGCACGGGTCGGGCGACGCCGACCGGCGCGCTGCAGGGGAGCGGCGACGGAGGTCGAGCGGTACCGGGACCGAGCCGGGCATCGGGGCGCACGGGGCGGCGGGCCCTTCGCCGCGGCGGGCGCCCCGTCCGGGGGCACGCGCTAGGGGCCGGCGGAAGGGCGCAGGGCCGGCGAGGCGCTCGCGAGGACGCGGGCGACGACCGCCTCGAGCCAGCGCGTGCCCGCACGTACCTCGTCGTCGGACAGGGCGCGGATCCAGGCCACGTGCTCGCCCGGGCCGCGGCCGAGGGGCAGCGGGCACGGGTCCACGGGCGGGTCTGTGTCGATGGTGACGGCGGGCCCGCCGCGCTCCGTACAAAAAGCCTCGAGCCTGCGCACCCGCTCGGCGATCGCGGCGTCGAGGACGCCGAGGGCCGCCTCGACGAGCTGCCGCCCCACGCCCTCGGCCCGCGGGCACCGCACGTGGCGATGGAAGGCCCGAAGGGCCACGAGGTGGGCGATGTAGCGCAGGTTCCGCCCGGCCTTGGGCTGCAGCGGCGGCGCCGGGCGGCTTCCGAGGTCCACCCGGCGGGACCGCGACGCCTCGATGTGCAGGGTGTGCGGCGCCACTTCGGACCGGACCACCTGCCCCGCGCCCGTGACCGCCCCGTAGCCCACCTGCCCCGGCCCCACGAGGCCGCCGGCCCCCCCGACGAAGATCCGCGGCGAGCGCAGGAAGACCCCCCGCGGCACGTCGCCGAACAGCGTCGGGGTCGCCTTGTCACCGTGCTGTCCCCACGGCGTGAAGTTGAAGTGGATGAACCCGCTGCCGACCTCGGAGTGATCCCGCCGCGAGGTGCCGCCCGCCATCAGGACGTCGCAGAAGTTCACGACGGACCCGACGGTCACGAACGGCAGCAAGATCGTGTGCTTGAGGCCGACGGCATGGGCCACGCTCGCCTCTTCTTCGAGCAGGCTCGCCGGCCGCACGTAGCTTGCCGGACCGACGACCGCCCGGTCGAACAATACGCTCCCCTCCACACAACCCCCGTCCACGCGCGCGCCCGGGCCGAGCGCGCTGTCGCGCACCACGGCCGGACCACAACGTCCCACCTCGGCACCTTCTGCGAGGAGCGCCCGGGCCCCCTCGATTCGAGCGCCGGGGTGCAGGATCGCGCCCGGTCGAATTCGCGCAAGGTCCACCTCCGGCGCCACGTACGTCGTGCGGGGATCGGGGATCGTCACTCCGGCCTGCACGAGCCGTTCGAGCCGCTGCTGCGTGTCGGTGCCCTGGGTCACGCAGCGTACGTAGCACGACCCGCCGCGCCGGGTCGTCCCCCACACCGAACTGCGCTACGCTCCCTGCTGGTTCCACATGGCATCGGACTCCGAGAAGACCGTCGTGCAGCGGGGCCCCGACATCCCCCGCGCCCGCAGCGACGCACCGTACCTGGTCGTGCTGTCCGGGACCGCCATCGGCCGCATGTTCAAGCTCGAACCCGGCGCCCACCGTATCGGCCGCGCCCCGCACATGGACATCGTGCTCGACGACCCGGGCGTCTCGCGCGTGCACGCCCACCTGATCGTGGACGAGGAGGGCGCCGTCGTGGTCGAGGACCTGGCCTCGACGAACGGCACGTTCGTCAACGACCAGCGGGTCCAGCGCGCCGAGCTGCGCGACGGTGACAAGATCCGGGTGGGCACCGTCACGATCTTGAAATTCGCCCACCAGACCGCACTCGAGGCCGAGTTCCAGCGCCACCTGTACGACAGCGTCACGCGCGACGCCCTGACCGGCGCGTACAACAAGCGCTTCTTCGACGAGGACCTCGCGCGCGCCATGGCGCACGCGCGGCGGCACCACGAGGACCTGTGCCTCGCCCTGCTCGACCTCGACCACTTCAAGCGGGTCAACGACACCTACGGCCACCCGGTCGGGGACGCCGTCCTCGCGTTCGTCGCCGGCGTGCTGCTGCGCTCCTCTCGCAACGAGGACACGGTGTGCCGGATCGGCGGCGAGGAGTTCGCGATCATCATGCGCGCGTGTTCCGTACGGGATGCGGTCACGGCCGGCGACCGGCTACGCACGGCCATCGAGGACGCCCCCTTCGTGGACGGCGACCTGGTCCTGCTGCTGACGGCCTCCATCGGTGTCGCCCCCTTCGATGCGGACAGCCACGGTGAGACGAAGGCCCTGTACGAGGAGGCCGACCAGGCCCTCTACAAGGCCAAGCGCACCGGCCGCAACCGGGTGTGCACCCTGTTCGACGACCCGGTGTCGTGACGGGCTGCGGGGCCCCCGCGGGCGGTCCGAACCTCCGGCGTCCTCGGATCAGGCGAGCTCCGACAGCAACACGCCGGTCCCCTCGTCGAGCGCCCGGATCATGCCGGCCGAGGCCGCAAGCTGCGCGCGCGCGAGCTTCATGGCAACGACCGCCTCGGGGGACACCCCGGACTCGAGGACCGTCCGGGCCACGTCGCTCATGGTCTCGCCCGCGCGCTGCATGCCCAGCAGGGCCGCCGCGTAGCCGTCCACGCTCGGTGCGATGCCGTCCATGGGCTCCCCCATCGGCCGCCGCGTCCCGATCTTGAGCCCCGGGTCACACCGGCCGCCCGACCGGCGCGAACGCCCCTGCCGTGCGCTACGATCCCTGCGCCCATGTCCGGCCCTTCCTCCCACGACGGCTCCCCCTCCACCGCCCTCGCGAAACCGCCCACGACCGGCGGTTCTCTCGTGCCGACCAGCTCCGACCCGCGCAGCTACGTGACGGTCGAGGGGCACGTCGGGCTCGCCCCAGACGAGGCCGTCGAGGCGGTGCGCCGGCGGATCGAGCGCGCGATTGGAGCCAGGGGCCATCGCCAGGGCGCCCGCGCGGCCTCCATCGTGGACGAGCGCCGGCGCGTCACGACCCACATCGAAGCCGAGCCGTCCGGCGACGGCAGCGAGGTGCACGTGCGCCTCGACGTCTCCGCGGCGCGGGCCTTTCGGCTCCTGCTCGGCGCCGCCGCGGTTGTGAGCACGCTCCTGCTGGCGGGCATCGCGTACGTCACGACCCCGTGGGTGCTCGTGGTCGCCGCCGTGGACGCGGCGATCATGGGCGCCCTCCTCGCCCAGACGAAGAACGCCCAGCAGACGGCGATCCGAGACGTCTACCACGAGGCGACGCGCGCCCTGGCCGCCCTCGACACGCCGGCCGCGCTCCCCGAGGGCGAGGACGCGGCCCCCACGGACTGACTCCGAAGCCCCCGCGCCGTTACGGCCCCGAGGTGCCCGTACCCGTACCGGTGCCCGTACCCGTATCCGTGCCGGTGTCGGTCCCCGTGTCGGTCCCCGTGTCCGTGCCGGTCGTACCCGTGGTGCTCGTCGTGCTCGTGGTACCGGTCGTGCTCGTCGTGCCGGTCGTACCCGTGGTCGATCCGCACATGCACGGGCCGTACTCGCGCCCGCTCGCCAGGCACACCTGCACCCCCGGCGCACCGTCGTTGCAGGTGCACGCGCGCTCCTGACCGGGTGTACAGGTCACGCCCACCGTGGTGGTGGCGTCGGTGTCGCCCGTCCCGTTGCCGGTGGATCCGTCGTCCCCGCCGCAGCCCCAAAGACACGCGACGAGGAGGAGCGAAGAAAAGCGGAGCATGGCAGGCATCATCGCACCTTCAGGCTACGACTTTACCCTAGCGGCCGCAACACCACCGGGCGGACCGAAACGGACCGCGGCGGGTGTCGGCCGGCCACGCGCGCGCGCCCTGGGTCAAAACGGGTCCTTCGGGAACGCGAACTCGACCCGCAGGGCCAGGGCCACGCCGAAGTGGAACCCGCGCTCCTTCGCCACCTCGTCCACGTTCGCGGTGAACAGGTAGTGATAGCCGCCGAAGCCGCCGAGCCCCAGGTAGAAGGGCTTCCACAGGCGGACGAGGAGATCCACCCGTCCCCGCACCTCGATGCCGGCCGTGGCGATGTTCGTATTCAGGGGGCTGTCCGGATCGTAGTAGAGGTCTTCGAGGGGGCCGCCGAGGAACACGCGCATGAACCCGAACCCGATCCCCGGGTCGATCCGCACCCGGCGGTGGAGCCAGAACTCGTGGTCGTACCCCACGAGGACCGACAGCATCCCGCCGGGCCGGAAGAACTTGCGAAAGTCCAGCCACACGTTGAACAAGAAGACCTCGAGGTCGAGCGTGCCCCCGTAGGCGAAGCCGCCGAACCGGGTCTTCTCGTCGCCGCCGCCGACGGCGCCGGTTCCCCCCATCATCGCGTTCTCGATGGTCTTTTGCCGGTCGAAGATCCCGTTCTTCTGGCTGGTCCCGTTCGTGTAGCCGATGTGGGGCCAAAAGCCGATCCGGAAGAACTTGAAGGCCCTGGGCCGCTTCCAGGCCTTCTCGTCCTTCTTTTCGTTCTTCTCCTC
>JALSIN010000016.1 GCA_026989935.1 Polyangiaceae bacterium
GGACGGCGGGGACGACGGGGTGTTCGGCGGGGCCGGCGCGGGCGGCCGGGCGGTGCTCGCGGGGCCGGGGCGTGACACGGTGACGGTGGCGGGGCCGGCCGTGGCGGGCAGGACGCTGGCGGCGGCGCTGCTGCTGGGGGTGGCGGCGGGGTGTCCGAGCCGGGTGGAGACGGGGGGGGGGGGAAGCGGAGGGAGCAGCAGCGGCGCGACGGTCACGGGGTCGGGGACGGTGACCGGGACGGTGACCGGGACCGGGACGGTGACCGGGACCGGGACGGTGACCGGCGCCTCGCAAGGAAGCACGAGCGGGACGGTGCCGGACATGGGCGGCCCGATGGCGTGCTCCTCCGAGTGCGAGGTGGTCGTGGGCGCGTGCCCGGAGGTGGGGCAGAAGTGCTCGCTTTGCTCCTGTCCGGAGGATCCGACGGCCCATCGTACGCAGTGCCAGGGCTACACGAGCGAGCTGCCCGTGGGGGCGCCGTGCCGGGAGCCGAACACGTGGGTGGCCCCGTGCGGCGAGCCGGATCCGTGTGTGGATGGGGCCATGTGCTTGTGGGGCCTGTGCCATCCGCAGTGCGTGGAGGAGGGCAGCGGGCAATATGGGTGCGAGGATCCCGAGGGGCGCTGTGTGCCCGTGTCGGATACGGTGCTGGGGATCTGCACGATCCCCTGCGATCCCCGGGCGGACACCTGCGCGCCCGGTTCCCAGTGCGGGTACCGGGCGAACACCATCACCTGCGTGCGGGTGGCGACCCCGGATGAGCGCGGGTATGCCTCACCCTGCGAGGAGACGGGAGACTGCATGGCCGGATACGAGTGCCTGTCGTACCTCGCGTTCGGCGAGGGGGTGTGCAACGCGGAGGGGTGCTGCTCACCGTACTGCAGCCTCGACGACCCGCAGGGGGACGCGCAGTGCCCGGGGGTGGGGGACGGTCAGGTCTGCGTGCCGTTGTTCGAGGGGGCCGAAGATCCCCCCGATGCGCTCACGAACCTTGGGCTCTGCAGCATTCCGCAGTGAACCTTCGAGGCGAAACGATGAGTATCTATCATGGATACGATCGTAGAGGGAGCGTGAGGTTGGCGGCGTTGTGGATCGCGGGATGTGGCGCCGGAGAGGACGCGGGCGGTGCGGACGGCGGCGCTGCTGCTGCGGGTGGCGGCGGGGTGCCCGAGCGCGGTCGAGCCGGGGGGCGGGGGCGACGGAGGCAGCAGCAGTGGCGCGGTGACCACGGGGACGGGGACGGGGACCGGGACGGCGGCAGGGACGGGGACGGCGACCGGGACCGGGAGTGGGACGGCTGCTGCGGACGTCGGGAACGGCCCGGAGACGGGCACGACGACCGCAGGTGGCGGGGCGATGTGCGAGGGGAAGGTGGGGTGCGAACAGGTGGTCGGCGATGAAACCTGTGGTCCCGCGAAAAAGTGCGTCTTCTGTCGATGCGCCGAATCCGGTGCCTTCGCCACCGCGTGTGTGTCGAGTGGGACGATCCCCGTGGGGGAGCCCTGTGGATCCACGCCGCTGGCCTGCGGCGCGCAGCAGGACCCGTGCGTACCCGAGGCGGCCTGTGTGTTCGGCTACTGCTATCCCCGGTGCCTGCGATCGCCGAACGACCCCGCGGGGGTCACCTGTGCGGACCCCCAGGCCGTGTGTCACGTGACGGGCGACCTCTCACCCTCCGTGTGCACGATCCCGTGTGACCCGACGGACCCCCAGGGAACGCCCTGTCCCGACGGCCTGGGGTGCAAACTCCGGGACGCGGGTGGGTACTCGCTTGCGTGCCTTCCGCGGCAGTTTGGCCGGTGGCAGGAGGTCGTGGGCTATGGCGAGGTGTGTGATGGCCCCGTGACGATCTGCGACTTCGGCCTGCACTGTGTCGCCGCCGGCGCCTTCCCGCCGGGCATGTGCGCGGGCGACGCATGCTGTACCACCTTCTGCGATCACACCGAACCGGCGGGCTCGGAGCAGTGCCCGCAGGCGGCGGATGGGCAGGTATGTGTGGATGCGTTCGGCGGGGCGCTTCCGCCGTGGCAACAACACGTGGGGTTGTGCATGGTGCCGTGATGAAGAACGTTCCAAGAAGCATGCCGGTCGATCGGATGCTCCGACTCGTCCACTGCGTTGGATGGGGGGCCTTGTGGCTCGCGGGGTGTGGTGCCGGAGGGGGTGGGGTGGACACGGACGGCGAGGACGGCGGCGGGGGGCCGGCGCCACCGGAGTGCGAGGCGGTGGCGGCGCTTGCGGGTGAGGCGCGGCTGTTTCTGACGTTCGACGAGGGGGACCCGGCGCGGGTGGGGGACGCGAGCCCGGACGGCCGGGAAGGCGTGGTGGTGGGAAGCGTGTCCTACGAGGCTGGGCGGTGCGGGCGCGCGGTGGCGTTCGACGGGACGCGGTCGTGGGTGGAAGTGGCGCCGGACCCGGTGCTCGACGGGGCCGAGACGGGGCTGACCGTGGAGGCGTGGGTGTGGCTTCGAGAGGCCAATGACTACAGCATGGTGCTGGCGAAGCGGTCCCGGATGGAACTTGGCAAGCAGTCGTTCCAGATGATCGTGAACGCGGATGGGGAGGCGAGCACGTTTTCGGTGGAGCGCTGTGGCGCGGTGGCCCGGCAGACGGGGATCGAGGTCGGGCGCTGACACCACCTGGCCGGGACGTGGAGCGGGGTCGGAGGGCAGACGGTGTTCTACGTGGACGGGCGTGCGGTGGCGGAGGGCCTGCCGCCGTGCAACGAGGAGGTACCCAACGCGAGCGACATTCCCTTGGAGATCGGGATCTGGTGCAACGCGTTCGGCGGTTGGGCACCGTTTCCCGGGCGCATCGACAACGTGGGGTTCTTCGACCACGCGCGCACGGCGGCGCAGGTGTGCGCCGACAGCCTGGGCACCTGGGACGGGCAGGCATGCGCGCGTCCGGCGAGCGAGGAGGACGGGCCGTGAGCGGGTGGGGGCCCTGTCGTGGACGGACCCGTCGCCGTGCAGGTTCGACCCGGCGGGCATCGAGGTGACGCTGCCGGCGGGGCCGGGCTGGTGGCCGGCGCGAGATCATCTGTACGTGACCGACCTGCCGGTGGAGGGGGCGCCGTTTTGCGACGGCGACGGCGGCACGGGCACCGGCACCGGCGGAAGGGGCCCGTAAGGGGCGACGCCGCGGCGTGTACGCCGACAGAGGTGCAGCCGTGAGGGGCGAGGGCGTGCCGTGGGCGCTGTGCCTGGTGCTGGCCGGGTGCGGGCCGCGAACGGGCTGGGGGACCGGGCCGGGGGCCGACTGTGCGGATGTAGGCAAGTGTAGGTAATCGTCCGCACCGTACGCGTTGACCCGCGGTCCCGTGGGGTGTAAAAAAGTCACCATGAAGATGCACGGTGTGACGACGCCCGCCGGCTCGGCTCGGCTCGGCTCGGCTCGTTCCTTATGTGCTTGCTCCTGCTCGGGGGCTGTGAGCCGGGCGGTGTAGGCGGGGGCGGGGGAGATGGCGAGACCGATGGAGTGGGCGAGGTGGTGACGCGGGGGGCGGCTGCGCCCGCGTTTGCGTGGCCGCCGCCGGACGCCGGGGGCGCGGGCGACCTTGGGGGCGAGCTGGCTGGCGCGGGCGGGGCGGCCGCGGGCGCACAGGAGGACCTACCGGGGCGCTGCGACGGGACGCCCGCGGCCTGTTGCGCGGGCCTGCCGGTGCACGCGGTGGAGGCCGAGGTGGCCTGGAACGCGGCGCCGGACCGCTGCCTGGTGCTGGGGCCGCAGGTGCGCGTGCTGCTCGACGCGGGCCACGGCACGGTGGTGGTGGCCGGGGACGGCGACCAGGTGATCCTGGCGCCGCACGCCTGGCGCGTGTTCGGCGGCGGTGGGGACGACCGGATCCACGCCCGCGGCGCCGCGGTGGTGCCCGGGCCGGGGGCCGACGTGGTCCACGTGGGGCCGGGCGGGCGCGTGTTGGTGTTCGACCGCTGCGAGATCGAGCCGGGCGAGGTGCTGCTGGGGGGACCGGGCAGCCGGCTGTCGGTCCCGGCGCCCCTCGACGAGCTGGAGGGCGACGGGCTGTGGGCGCACGGCTTCGCCGAGATCGAGGAGGCGTGGCGTCCGTGCCGGGCGCAGTGCCGCACGGACGCCGTGTGCTTCGCGCGGGCGGTCGGGCTCGTCTTCGACGGGGAGGGCACGCCCACGGCCCTGACGCCCCGGCCCTTGCCCGTGCGGCCGCGGCCCGCGCCGGCGCCCTGGACGGGGCCGGCGACGGTCGAACCCGGGCTGGAGGAGTTGGTGGCGGACACCGATCCGGCGACGCAGATCGACGGGGTCGTCGTGTTCGTGGCGAACCCGGCGCCGGTGCCGGTGCTGCCGCGCTTCGTGGCGTCCGAGTCCCGGTCGGCCCCGGTGAACCTCGCCGTGGCGCAGGAGCGGCACGCGCTGCTTTCGGCGTACCGCGCGGCGGGGCTCGCGGCCCTGGCGGACGTGGAGGCCCAGATCGAGGCGGCCGGTGGGGTCGTGGAGGCGCGCGCCGGGGTGGCGGGATTTCTGCGCGCGCGCGTGCCCGCGGGAGCCGTGCTGCCCCTGGCGGCCGCTCCCCGCGTGGTGCACGTCGGGCGATCCATGCCGGTGGCGGCGCCCTCTCCCCCGGTGCCGGGCACCGACAGCTTCGCAATGGTCGAGGCGCGGGCGCTGACGGGCGCGGACGATCTGCGTGCGTCGGGAGCCGACGGGGCCGGGTATCACGTGGGGCTGGTGGAAAACGGCGTCAGCGACCACCCCCTGCTGGCGGGGCGCGTCGGCCTGCGCCGGGACTGCCAGCAGGTGCAAGACGGCGCGTGCGTGGGGGAGGAGCCGGGGGATTGCTTCGTAGTAGCGGAGGACCAGGCGGGGCACGGAACCAGTTCCGCTGCGATCCTCTCGGGCAACGACGCCTTTGGAGACGAGGACCGGGGGGTGACGCGGGCGACGGTGGATTCGTGGCGGGTCAACAAGGTGGTCTTGGAGCCGGGGAGTCCTCGGTGTGAGTTGGCAAGTCCCGAATCTCTGGACGCCGGCCTGACCGAAGCCGCGGCGGCCACCGACCTGGTGGTGGGCAACGTCCAGGTGCCGCCGGAGACGTACGCCGGCACGGCGACGTACCAGGCGGCCCTGTCCCTGGGAGACAAGCTGTACGCCATGGGCCTGCCGCTCGTCGCGGCGGCGGGGAACAAGCAACCGATCAGCGAGAACTTCTCGGGCTCCATGGCCGCCCCCGGGCGCGCCCAGAACACCTTCGCGGTGGGGGCCGTGCAGCCGGGGCTGGTGCTGGCGGGCTACAGCCGCCTGGGGCCGGGGGAGGACGGCCTGGTCAAGCCGAACACCCTGGGCCCCACGGACCTCGTGACCGCCTGCGCTCCGCCTGCGCCGGACTGCCTGGGCCCGGACTTCGGCACGGTGTTTGGGGGCACCAGTGCCGCGACCCCGTTCGTCGGGGGCCTCGCCACCTTGTTGCTCCACGCCTACGACCTGGCCGGCGGCGGGGCCGAGCCGCCCGAGCTGCTACCGGGCCGGCTCTACGCCACGCTGACGGCCTTCGCCGAGCCCCTTCCAGGGGACGACGAGCCGCCGGACGACGCCCACGGGGCGGGGCTCGTGCACGTGGCGCGGACCGCCTGCTCGCGCTGGCGCTGGATGACACTGGACCTGCCGGAGGACGGCGGCCTCGTGGGGGGGGACCTGGCCATGGGGGTTCAAGGGGCCGAGGACGTGCGCGTGGGGGCCTGGTGGAGCAACGTCGAGGACGGGGTGACGAACCTGGGCCCCTGGGACGTCGCGGTACGGCTGGTGCGGGGCGGGCAGGTGCACGAGGCGGCGATGCTCGGCACGAACTTCCAGCGCCTGCGGGTGCCGGCCCTGCCCGGCGGGACGTGGCGGATCGAGGTGGAAGGCGGCGGCCCCAACCCCTTCGTGGGCCGCCGGGTGCACGTGTTCGTGTACTGGAAGCTGCCCCCCAACGCCTGCACCGTGGTGCAGCCGCCGGAGGGGCAGCCGTGAGGGGCGGGGGCAGGGCGTGGGGTGCCGCGTGGGCGTTGGGGCTGGCGCTGGCCGGGTGCGGGCCGCGGGCGGCCGGGCCGGGCGGCGGCGGCGGCAGCGGCGCGAGCGCCGGGCCGGGCGGCGGCTCCGGGGGGAGCGGCACGGCAGGCGCCGGCACGGCGGGCGCGACGACCGCTGCGGGCGCGACGACCGCTGCGGGCGACGCGGGCAGTGGGGGGGAGGGGCGCGTGGAGATTCGAGCGGTTTTTGTTCCTGATACGATGTGGGGAGGATCGTTCGTGCTTCTCCAGTCTCATCTGGATGAAGATTTTTGTACGACACTGACCTTCGATGGCGTGAGGAACGAAGAGGCGAACGGCTTGGAAAAATCGGAGGAGTGGCTCCACTTTCTTGGCGCCAATATGTACCGAGGGGTCGGGAATTGTGATGATTGGTCGGGTTTGACCGAGGAAGACTGGGTTGGCGCGACGTGGGTAGACGGGAGGCTGCTGTGGACGGATCCGTCGCTGTGCAGCTTCGACCTGGTGGACATCGAGGTGACGCTGCCGGCGGGGCCGGGCTGGTGGCCGGCGCGGGACCACCTGTACGCGACGGACCTGCCGGTGGAGGGGGCGCCGTTTTGCGACGGCAGCGGCAGCAGCGGCAGCACCGGCGCGGGCACCGGCGGCGGAGGGCCATGAAGTGATGCGGTGGGGCGATTGTATGCGCGGAGGGGCAGCCGTGAGCGGCGGGCGGACGATGTGGGGCGCCGCGTGGGCGCTGGGGCTGGCGCTGGCCGGTTGCGGGCCGCGGGGGTCGGGGGGTGGCAGCGGTGGGAGCACGACGGGCGGGGGTCCGGACGTGCCGGCGGACGTGGGGAAGGCGGCGGTGGGCGG
>JALSIN010000017.1 GCA_026989935.1 Polyangiaceae bacterium
CAACAGTTCCGGCAGCTTCCGTCCCTTCTTGGGCATCGCGATCCCCTGCGTCGGATCCTGCTCGACGAGCCCCTTTCGGCGGGCCCAGCGAAAAAAACCTCGGATGGCGACCCAGCGCCGGGCCTGTGTGCCGGTGGTGTGCCCCGCCTCCACCTCGCGCCGAAGCCGCGCGAGCAGCAGCCCCGCGTCCACGTCCTCGATCCGCTCGACTCCGCGCGCCTCGGCTTCGGCGCGCAGCAGTGCAAGATCCGACGCATAGGCCGAAAGTGTATGCGGGCTGACGTTGCGCTCGACGCCGAGGTGCTCGAGGTAGCGCTCGATGGCCTCGTCGAACGACGTCCCCATCGGTTCACGCCTCGAGCCCGAGGGTCTCGCGCACGATGGCGAGCACCTGCGGCGCCTGAATGGGCTTTGCGATGTAGGCGTTGGCCCCGAGGGCGAGCGCTCGCTGGCGATCCTCGGCCGCCCCTTCGGTCGTGATGATGACGATCGGGACATCGCGGTAGACCTCATCGGCCCGCAGGCGCTTGACGAGCTTGAGGCCGTCGAGGATCGGCATGTTGATGTCGGTGATGATGATGTCGAACTTCTCCTGGGCGATCCGCCGCAGGGCGTCCACGCCGTCGTCGGCTTCCTCCACGGAGAGCTCACGGATCCGCGCCAGCGCGAAGACGATCATCTTGCGCATGGGCGGGCTATCTTCGACGACGAGCGCTCGATAGGTACGTGTGGACGATTCGGTCATAGTTGAATCAACTCGCTCACCGCGAGGCGTGTCATCGGGACCTCGGCCGCATGGGTTCTCGCCCAGACATTCTCGATGGCAAGGCCGCCCTGCTCGGACACCAATTCCAGCAGGCCCTGGTCCTGTTCCTCGAAACCTCCCTTTTGCGGCAAGAAGCTCTCAAGCCGGGCCACGCCGCAGAGCCCATCTCGCCCCACGATGGGCAAGAGCATCAACGCCCCAGGCGCCGAGATCGTCGGGTCTCCGCCGCGAAACGGGCGCGTGGCCCCTACCAGCACCGAAAGGGGTTGGCCCGGCTGCACGTCGATGTCCTCGGGAGGGGGAAGTCCCTCGTTGCCCTCGCGAAACACCGGAAACAAGACCTTCTCCCTGGCGTCGAAGCCGAACAACGTAAACGCCCCGATGCCGACGAAGTTCAACAACACCTCGGTCACCGTGCGAAAGACGTCTTCGAGGGTCGAGGCCGCGTGAAACTGGTTGGCCGCCACGTGCATGGCCGCCAAGTGGAAATGTTCCTGCTCGAGCTGGTCCAGGCGGGATCGGTACGTGCCCGAGACGCGCCGAACCTTGCCCGCGATGCGCCGAATCTCTTCGCACTCCGCTTCGAGGCGATCGATCTTGTGCATGAGCGCTTCGGCCACCTCCCGCGGCACGGGATCCGGGAGCGTCTCCGGCCGCTTGCCCTGCTCGGCGAGGGCGGCCTTCAAGCGCTCGTTCTCCTCCACGAGTTCCCGCACCAGAGCCTCTCCGGTGGCGAAGAACTCGCTGAGAAAGGCCTGGGTCTTGTCGCGAAGCGAGCTGCCGTCTTCCGGACTGCTCATGCCATCTCACCATAGCACGAAATCGCGCTTGGTCGCCGCAAAGCGGCGCGTCGGCACTCCTGAGCCCCGCCTCGGGGCTCCGCCCGCCCCCGGCCGGTGCCAGCCTACGAGCCGCGGACCCACGCGACGACGCGCCGCCCGAGCCGATCCACCGCGAGCGCCTCGCTGACCAGGCCCGTGGCGCAGGCCGACGACGGCATGCCCGGCATGACGGCGGTGCTCGGATCCTCGACGAACACCACCCCACCCCGGGCCACGACGTCCCGCAGGCCGGTGCTGCCGTCGCTGCCCATCCCGGTGAGCACAACCGCGCAGGTGGCCGCCCCGAAGACGGCAGCCGCGGACGAGAAGAGGCGATCGGCCGACGGCGCGACCGTCTCGCTCGGCGCGCGCGACACCACCCGCACACGCCCCCGCCCGGGACTTCCGTCGATCTCCACATGGTGTCCACCTGGTGCCACGTAAACCGTTCCACACGACAACGGCTCGCCGTCTTCAGCCTCTTTGACCCGCACGTCGAGCACTCGATCGAGACGCTCGGCAAAGGCAGTCGTGAAGCGTGGCGGCATGTGTTGGGCCACCACGACCGCCGCAGGCACGTCGGAGGAAAATGCCTCCCCGAAGAACAGTTGCAGGGCGGGTGGGCCCCCGGTCGAGGCCCCCACCACGACCAGCCGTTCGGCGGCCCGGCGCGCCGCCGGGGCGGGCCGGGGCGCCGCCCCACCACCGGCGGGGTGTGTGCGCCCTCCCCGCAGTACCCGCTGCTCCAACAGCGACAGTGCGCGGTCGCGCAGCCGGACCGCTTGCAGCCGGCGCACCATGCCGATCTTCTCGTGAACCTCCTCTTCGATCATGCCAAGGTCCGGACCGATGGCTCGGCTGGGCTTGGCGATGAAATCGAGTGCACCCAGTTCGAGGGCCCGAAACACGTTCTCGCGGCCGGAGAACCCGGAGACCACGATCACTGGGGTGGGGCGACGGCTCATCAGCAGACGTAAGAATGCAAAGCCGTCCATCTCCGGCATCTCCAGATCGAGCGTGATTACGTCCGGATCTAGATCGAACACCATGCGCAGCGCCTCCTTGCCGTTCATGGCGCGCCCCACCACGGCCACGCCCGGCAGTTTTTCGACCATCGCCGACAACGTCTTGCGGTTGAACGCCGAGTCGTCCACCACCACGACACGGAGTGGTCGAACCGCGCGCCCTTGCGATCCCGTCATGGCGCCTCCTCTGATGGTTTGCGATAGACGAGGTCCTTGTCCAACTGGACGATTTCGAAACGAGTGGACACGTGCAACAAGCTCTCCGAATGACCGAGAAACAAGTAGCCCCCAGGGTGGAGCGTGTCGTAGAAACCATCGATGATACGGGCTCGTGCGCTCTTGCTCAGGTACATCAGCACATTGCGGCAAAAGATGGCATCACAGGTCCCGAGGATCCGATACCGTTCGGTATCGAGGAGGTTGAGTTGCCCGAACGAGCACATCGATCGAATGTCGTCACGGAGCCGAAAGCGACCGTCCACCTCCTGGAAGTAGCGGCGGCGCACCACCGGATCGGTCGCGCGAAAGCTCGACGCCCCAAAATATGCCTGCCGCGCCCGCGCCACGACCCGGCGGCTGATGTCCGACCCCACCACGCGCACGCGAAAGTCCCGCAACTCCGGCGTCTCGCGCAGGAGGATCGCGAGCGTATAGACCTCTTCGCCGGTGGAGCAACCCGCGCTCCACAGCAGCAGGCGCTTGCGCCTTCGCGCCCGCTCGACGAGCTGCGGCAGCACATCCTCGCGAAAGGCTTCGAGTTGGTAGGACTCACGAAAGAAGTACGTCTCGTGGGTCGTGAGCCGCTCGACGAGTTCCACGAGTTCCGCCGCCCCGCCCGGATCGTACTTGAGAAAATGGTAGTAGTCCCCGTAGCTCGACATTCCGAGCGCCTCCAATCGGGGCCGCACCCTGCGTTCGAGGAAGAAGGCGGAGTCGAGCCCCACGTGCAGGCCGCAGTAGGACTCGATGATCTCCCGCAACAGCCGAGCCTCGTCCGGGCGGATCCGGGGTCCGGGCGCCCCGACGCCCACCGGCGACCAGCCGGCGCGCTCGTTCATGGCACCTCCCCGCCGACGGCACGCAGGCGCGCCAACGCATCGGACAGGGCCGTGCGGACCAGATCGTCCCGCTCCCGCGTCAGGTAGCGGGCGAGCGGCTCGGCCGCGGTGGCGTCCCCCCGGGTCCCGAGAACCTCCGCCGCCGCCCAGCGCACGTCCCATCGCTCGTGGTCGAGCAGCCCAAGCAGCGCCGCCGTCACCCGGTGGCCGGGCGCGGCCGCGAGAGCACGGGCGGCGGCCTTGAGGACCTCGTGATCCTGTGCGGTGGTCAGGCCCAGCAGCAAGGACGTGTCATGGACGGAGCGCGACCGGCCGAGCCCGATGATCGCCTGCACGACGACGGCCGGGGCCGGGTCTTCGTACAGGATCTCCCGCAGGCGGGGGAAGATCACCGGGTTGCCCAGGTCAGACAGCGCCTGCACCGCGGCCGCCCGAACCGCGGGCGACGAATCGCGGGTGGCCCCCAGCAGCGGTCCGATTCCCTCCGGCACCCCCAGGCGCCCCAGGCTGCGGCATGCCGCCGCACGAACGAACGCATCTTCGTCGGCCAGCGCGAAGGCGAGTGCGCCAACCCCCTCGTGGTCCCCATCGATGCGCCCGAGCGCCGAGGCCGCGGCCACGCGGACCGTCGCGTCCGGCGCGCCCAACATCCCGACGAGGTTCTGGACATACTGCGGGCGGCCCAGGCGCGCGACGACGCGGCACAGGTTGCGCGCCAGCGGCCCGTCGCTCGGCCATCGCGCCCCCACGAGCACGTCGAGATCCTCCGTGTGGCGCACCGTGCCCGCCAGGAGATCCGCCAGCGCGTCCGCCGCCTGCTCACCAACCAGACCTTCTCGTCCCATGGCACGGTACAACGGCCCCAGGGCACTGCGTCCTCCTGTGGCGCAAAGTGCCTCGGCGGCCGCGGCGGCCGTCTCGTCGTCCTCGTCCTCCAGCGCCGCGGCGAGCTGCTGCACGAAGTCGGGCTCGGCCACCGCGTCCCGCGGCACGGCCCGGGCCAGACGGAACACGACCTTGCGATGGGTGGCTTCCGCCCGCGCGAGGACCTCGGACAGAGCCGACGAAGCGGCGCTTCCGAGCCCCGCGACCAGGGCCTGCGCATGCGCTGCGACCTCGGGGTCTTCGGCCATGGGGAGTAGGGCCTCCAGCGCCTGCCGGTCCCCCGCCAGCGCCACCAGGTGGGCGGCAGAACGCACGACGGACAGGTCGGGATGCCGCAGCAGGCCCCGCAACACGGCCCGGGCCTCGTCGCATAGACGCTGCAGGGCGTCCAACGCCGCCCAGCCGCGTCCATCTTCGTCCAGTCGCCGGGCAAGCAGGCTGGCGGTCACGGCCGCCTGCACTCGAACCCCCGCCATCCTGTCCAGGAGATGGGTGAGCACTCGCCCCAACAGGTGCTCGGGGCGCCCGTGGGCCGCTGCCGCGAGGGCGGCCCGACGGGTGACGGGCGAGGCGAGCAGAGAGTCGAGACGATCTGGTGGTACGCAGGCCCCCATCGCGGCGAGCCCTGCAAGGGCGTACGTGCGCAACAGTTCGTCGGGCGCATCGAGCAGGCGCAGAAGGGCCCCCTCCGCCACGGGGCCTCCGATGGCCCCGAGCGCCTCGGCCGCGGAGGCCCGCACGTTCGTATCCGCGTGCGGGTCCCCCGCGATGCCCGCGAGCAGGTCGGCGTGCCGGGATGTCCCGACGCGCTGCAAAAGATCGACGAAGACGCGCTCTTCCGCACCGCCACAGCCGATTCGTTGCGCCACGAGGGCCCCCACTTCCTCGGGAAATGCGGCAGCGACTTCGAGCCAGGCTCCCCGCACGTGCGGCTCGGTTGCCGCCGCCAACTCGTCGAGCAATCGGACCGCCGACCGACGGCGAGCGCCCGACTCGAGCGCACCGAGGGCCGCAATCGCACCTTCGACGGATGCCTTGCGCGCACGGAGATCGGGCGACGCGAGTCCGTCCGGGTCGAACGGGAGGTCGCGCCCGCTCACCGCCCCTCCCTGCGCATGCGCTCGAAAGCCCGCGCCATCGCGCCGGTGGCCGCGCGCCGGATCGCCGACCGGTCGGCACCATAGACGCCAAACTCGGCCAAGACCTCCACGACCGCGTCCAGATCCCCCGCCGCGATCGCCAACGCGGTCTCGATGTCGCCTGCCTCGGCCACCTCGCTGCCGCCGTACAACAACGCGTCGGCCACCACGAGATCGACGATCCGGTCGTCCGCCAGGCGAAAGATCCGGCGGTCCCCCTCCGCCGCGACCGCCGGCCGTACCGCTTCGAACGACAGGTCCTCGGGCGGTGGCCCCCAGCGCCTTGCCAGCCGCCGCCACAGCCGAGCCGGTAGGTGATCGGGCACGTGGTGCAGTTCGACGTACTCGTCCGCACCGTACAACCTCGTCGGGCGGCGCTTGTAGCTCGTCTTGCGGAACACCGCGGAAACGAGGACGATCACGAGGTCGGACCGCCGCGTGCGAAGGCGCGGGGCGATCTCGTAGCCGGGTAGATCGGCGAGCCCGACATCCGCGACGACCGCCGCCAGGGCCGTGTCGGTGACGAGGGACTCGAGCGCCCTTCCCGTGGCACACGGCACGACCGCAAACCCCGCCTGTTCGAGCACGATGGACGCGACCTTGCGGATGGCGTCCTCCTCGTGGGCGAGCGCGATGGTGGGACGGGTCGGGCCGGACGATGACACCTCACCCCTCCTCGTCCGATGGGTTCCGTATGGATGGGTCCAAGATGGCCTCCAGCGACAGTACGAAGATCATCGCTCCGTCACGGTTGAACACGTGGCTGAAGAACGCGCCGCTCCCATCCTCCCGGAGCAGGGACGGTGCCGGGCGCAGATCGTCGGCCGCCACGCGGATCTCGCCGATCACCTGGTCCGTTTCGAGGGCGACGATGCGCCCTCGTACGCTCACGATGACGAGCTTCGCAAAACGCTCCCGCGACGGATCGACGGAGACTCCGAAGCGGCGGCGCAGGTCGATGACGGGGATGACCACCCCGCGAAGCTGCATGACGCCTTCGATGATCGCCGGACCGCGGGGCACGGGTCGAAGGACGTATTCTCGCGCCTGCACCACCTCCTTGATCCGCATGATGTCGATGGCATAGATGCCCTCGCCCACGTAGAAGGCCGCGAATTTGCGCTGGTCCTCCTCGGG
>JALSIN010000018.1 GCA_026989935.1 Polyangiaceae bacterium
TGCACGATCCGGTAGCCGGCGCGTTCGAGCTGGGCCCGCACCAGGTCGCTTTCCGCCTCGTTCATCTGGCAGCCATAGGTCTCCACGTAGGCCGTGCCCCTGGAGGCAGCGCGGGCGGGCGCCGACCCGCGACGGGGGGCCGGGGGGCGGATCTGGACCAGGCGGGGCACGGGGGCGCATCTTGGCAGCCGATCGGAGCCGCCGCCACCGCCCGCGCGGTGGGCGCTTGGCAACGGGGGCGCCGATGCCGTACCTTCCGTCGCCGCCCCCTCGTCGTGGGGGCCGAGCCCTTCAGGAGGATCCCATGTATCGCACCGGGCACCGACCTCGTTTCTTCTTGCGTAGCCTCGTTCCCTGCCTGTTCGCCACGGCGTCGTTTGCTCTCGGCGCGTGCAACGAGACCCCGAAGCCCGAGAAGGCCACGGACCTCGAGCGGATCCAGCCCCAGGCCGACGAGGCCAAGAACGCGGCAAAGAGCAAGCTGCCCCCGATCCCCGACGGGCCGGCCGCCGTGGTCGGCGGCGTCGAGATCCCGCGGGAGAAGTTCATGGCGCTGTACGAGCGCAAGCTCAAGCGCTACGTGGACCGCGGGCGGGCCGTGCCCACGGCGTCCGATCGCCGGATCCGAAAGTCGCTCATCGAACGGTTCATCTGGGCCGAGGTCCTGCGCCAGGAGGCGAAGAAGGTCGGCGTCGAGCTCGACCCGAAGGCCGTCCAGGAGCGCCTCGACCAGCAGCGCAAGGGGATCAAGGACTGGGAGAAGCACCTGGAGCGCCGCGGGGAGACCGAAGACAGCCTGCGCGAGTTGGTCGAGATCGAGCTGCTGGAGAAGGCGATCCTGGAGAAGACCGGGCGCCTTTCCGTCACGGACGAAGAAGTCAAGGCCGAGTACGAGAAGGTCAAGGACCACTACAAATCCGACAAGCCGCGTGTGCGCGCGTCGCACATCCTGATCCCCATCGGGCCCAAGGACCGGCTGCGCCCCGCGCCCGGCAAGGCGCCGGCGGAAGAACCGTCCGAGGCGGAGAAGAAGAAGTGGGAGGCCGAAGCCCTCGCCAAGGCCAACGAGATCTACGCCAAGGCCACGGCCTCGGGCGCGGACTTCGCACAGCTCGCGCGGGAGTACTCGGAGGGGCCGTCCGGGCCGAAGGGGGGCGACCTGGGGATCTTCACCAAGGACCGCATGGTCGAGGAGTTCTCCGAGGCGGCCTTCTCGATGAAGGTGGGGGAGGTCTCGAAGCCGGTGAAGACGAAGTTCGGCTACCACATCATCAAGGTCACCGGGAAGTGGCCGGCCGGGACGTTGCCCCTCGACGCCCTCGTGGACCAGATCCGCCAGCGCCTCGAGATGCGCAAGCTCTTCGAGGGCAAGCGGGATCTCAAGAAAGAGCTGCTCGGCAAGTACGACATCAAGAACAACATCGAGCCGACCCTGGGGCCGGATCCCCGCCGCAACCGTCGGCCCGCCGGCGCAGCCAAGGCGGTAGACGGTAAGGATGGAGCAAAACCGGGCGGGAACGAGACCAAGGCCCCGCCCGAGGGGAAGGCGGCCGGGGCTGCGTCGCAGGCGCCCTCCGCCCCATAGGCACTCGAACGGGCGCGCTCGCCGCCGCCGCCCGGAGCTCGACGGACCGGCAGGGGGTGCTATGGTAGCGCCGTGCGCGCTGCCCTCGCCGTGTTCACCGTGTTGTCGTGCGCCTGCGTGGTTCGCCCGGTCCTCCACCAGGCCGGGAAGGACACGGACGCGACGGAACCGTTTTGCGACGAGGACTGCCCCGAGGGGCAGGTCTGCTTCGAGGGCATGTGCGTGGGGACGGGCCTCGTGCGGGTGTCGCTCGCCTGGGAGGGCGACACGGACCTCGACCTGCACGTGGTCACCCCCTCGAACATCGAGGTCTTCTACGCCAACCCCGAAAGCGCCGGCCTGACGCTGGACGTGGACGATTGCGTCGGAGGCTTCTGCGCCGTGCCGGGTGGCACGCACGTGGAGAACATCTTTTTCTCGACGGAGGCCGAGCGGGGCACCTACCGCGTGTTCGTCGAGCACTTCGAGGCCTATGCCGAGGCGCCCTATCGCGTCGAGGTGGTGACCATCGACGGGACCATCCTGCTGCAGTGGCAGGACGTGATGCCCAACACCTCGCCGCTGCAGTCGGAAATCCGCACGTTCGACTGGTGACCGAGCCGGGAGGCCGGCACCGCAGGTCCGGCGTGTTTGGAGCGCGAGGGGGCAACGTGTGGGAGCGCACCGGGACGCGGCTTACACCCGCGCGGGGACGGATCCATCCATGATGGTATGGGATCGAGACGAACCGCCGCCCGTTCGGCCCACTGGCCCTTGTGCATCGTGCTCATCGCCTCCTGCTCGGGCGGATCGGGTCCGGCGGGGTCCGGGACCGGGACGGGAACGGCCGGCGGGACCAGCACGGGTTCCACGACGAGTTCCACGGGGCCGGCGACGGCGGGGGCCACCGTGGGGGCCACGGCCGGCACCACCGGCACGTCCACCGCGGGCCCGGTCTGCGGCGACGGTCAGGTGGATCCGGGCGAGGCCTGCGACGACGGCAACGACAACCCCGCCGATGGCTGCACGAACGAGTGCACCCTGCCCGCCTGCGACGATGGACTGATGAACGGGTCGGAGACGGACGTGGACTGCGGCGGCGGCACCTGCCCCCCCTGCGCCGACGGGATGGGGTGTGAGGCGGGCAGCGATTGCGCTGGCGGATCCTGTGTGGCGGGGACCTGCACCTGCGAGGACGTCATCGTCCGCCAGGGATCCTTCGAGACGGACGAGATCGGCGGGATCGTCGCGGGGGCCGACGGGGTTTGGCTGACCGGGAACGCGGGCGGGGCGTTCGAGGGCATGGCCCCGCTGGGGATCGGCGACGTCTTCGTCGAGCGGGTGGACGGCGCCGGAGCCAGCGTCTGGATCCAGATCTACGGGACCGCGGACGAGGACATCCCACAGGCCATCACCCGCGGCGACGGCAATTTGTTCGTCGTCGGCAACACCTACGGGGACCTGGCCGGAACGGGGAACCTCGGCAACCGCGACGCCTTCCTTCTCGCCCTGGACGAAGGCGACGGTTCGCTCCTGTGGAAGACCCAGTTTGGGACGAATACGGACGACATCGCGCGGGATGTCGCCCGGGCCCCGGACGGCGGCTTGCTCGTGGCCGGTTGGACGAAGGCCGGGCTCGAGGGGCAGACCTACGCGGGCGGCCGGGACGCCTTCGTCGCGCGGATCGAACCGGACGGGACGTTGGGGTGGGTCCAGCAGCTCGGGACGGCCCTCGACGACGAGGCAGCCGCGGTGGTGGTGGATCCCGACGGCAAGGTGGTGCTCGCGGGGTTCGCCCAGCAGGCCCTGCCCGGCCAGACCTTCTTCGGCGTGACCGATATGTTCCTTGCGCGTTTCCAGCCGGACGGGCAGCCGGCGGGACTCGTGCAGCTCGGCGGCGCCTCCGGGGAGACCCCACGTGATCTACTTCGGGCCGGCGACGGCACGTACTGGCTCGTGGGCAGCACGGCCTCGCCCATGTTCGAGGGGCAGCCGTCCCTCGGGGGGATCGACGCCGTGGTCCTCCACCTGTCGTCGAGCCTTACGCCCGTGGTTGCCCACCGGTTCGGGACGCCCGAGGACGAGGCCGCCGAGTCCGTCGCCCTGGCGGACGGTGGCGATCTCCTGGTCGGGGGGCAGACGAACGGCGACCTCTCCGGGGAGGGGAACCAGGGCTTCGCGGACGGGTTCGTCCTGCGCATGGCGGCGGACGGGACGGTGCTGTGGAGCCGGATGCTGGGGACCGACGACTTCGACTGGGTGAAGGCCGTCGCCTTCGACGGCAACGGCGCCGTGTTCGCGGCCGGTCAAAGCGGCGGCGCCATCGACGGGACCCCGCCGAGCGGCTTCGGCACCGACGTGTTCTACGCGCGTCTGTGTGCGCCCTAGCCCTCGCGGGAGCCCTCGCCCGGCGCGTCGAGGGCCACCCCGCGCGCCAGCGCCCGGCGAACGGCCGGGATCACCGGATCGTCGGGGCGGATCGCCGCCACCACTTCCAGCAGGGTCAGGGCGATGTCCGTCTCGCCGGCCCCGTAGGCGCGAAGCGCGTCCACG
The DNA here is from genome assembly GCA_026989935.1 of Polyangiaceae bacterium. Taxonomy (GTDB): domain Bacteria; phylum Myxococcota_A; class Polyangia; order Nannocystales; family Nannocystaceae; genus J032. Next base: position 4,118 of record JALSIN010000018.1, read on the forward strand.
AACAAGGCGGCGGGGCGGACCGCCTGGGAAGGCGCGGTGTCGGGCGGCTCTTCGGCCGCCTCGGGGTGTGCCGGCGCCTGGTCGCCGGCGCGAGCGGCACGGGCTTCGAGGCTGCGCGCAAGCCCGCTTTCGATCTGGGCCACCACCGCCTCGTGGAAGCGCCGAATGACCTCGTGCCGTGATCCGTCGGGCGGGATCCGCTTGCGCAAGACCTTGAGGGTGCGCCCGTGGTAGTCCACCGTGCTGACGACCATCGGCGGGTCGCCCTGCACCTCGGTCTGGACCGTGAGATTCCCCCCCGGCAGGCGGATGCAGGCGACGTTCCCCGGTGCGCGCCCGGTCATCGTCCCGAGGAAGGGGGCCGCGGCAGCGCGCGGGCGATCGCCGTCCCGAGGCGCTCGGCGAGGGTGCGGCGCGCCGGGCGGGGCACGAGGCCGTCGAGGCGAAGCTGGGCCCGGCCCGTCCGTGGGACCACGACGACCTGGTGCCCCTCGGGGTGGGAGAAGAACAGAACGCCACCGACGGCGCGGTCCAGGGTCAGATCACAGGCCGAAAGCCCCCGCGCGTAGGCCCGTGGTTCGCATCCGGCCGGCAGGTCGATCCGCCACAGAAGGTCGCGGGAACATCCCGGATCCGGGCGTACAGACGCGGGGGCCATGGGGATCGAGCCCTCGTCAAAGGGGGGTCACCACCACCTCGCAGCATGCGTCGCCGCGGGCGGTGTCCATCGTCTGCTCGACCCGCCAGGTACGGCCGCGCCGGAACAGCGTACGGTAGAAGTTGTCCGACAAGGTGGGCCGCCCGGTCCACGGTACGCGGTGGGCAAGTTCCATGAAGGCGACGGCCGCCCCCTGGAGGAAGTAGCTCGAAGGCGCCGTCGCACGCCGCCCGCCCGCGAAGTAGGCCGTCTCGTAGGTGGACGGGGTGCGCAGGACGAGGCGCCGGGCCGGGTCCAGCTCGGTGATCACCCAGTGTCCGAAACCCAGGGCGCGGGCGATGGCCGTGCAGCCGATGACGTGCTCCTCCACGTCGCCCGTGGGGGCGCCCACGAGTCCCTCCCACTCGGGCGACAGCAGGATCCCGCCGAAGGTGTGGAACACGCACACCTGCCCCGACTCGCGCAGCAGGTCCTCGAAGACGGGGAGCAGAGCCTCGCTGCGCGCGCGCACACGTTCGAGGGCCTCGTAGCTGATCCGGTTGTAGTAGTTCGCGAAGTGGAGGGTGACGTAGACCCCGAAGGCCTGCACGAGCCCCCGGTCGTCCCCCGCGACGCCCGCGAGGAAGGCGCGGAGCCCCTCGACGATCTTCGAGATCCGGTCCTCGTGCAGGCCGCTTTGCACCTTTCCGAGGTTGGCCTCCAGCGCCGCCCGATCGATGACCTCGGGCAAAGGGGCCGCCTCGTCCTGCGGGACGACTTCGAAGCTGCAGGCGGGCTCCCGCATGGCCACGCACGCGTGCTCCGAGGCGCACAGGGCGCCGGGCGCAAGCCCCTGGGCCAGCTCCACGGCGGCGGCGGCGAACCCGGCCGCCACGGCGTCCGCCGGGGCCCGGCGCCGGACCAGGTGTCCGTACTTTTCCATCCAGCTATGGCCGTAGTGGAGATGCTCCCCGTGGGCCTTCCCTCCCTTCGTGTCGGCCTCGATGGAGAGCCTGCCGTGGCCCATGGCTGCAAACAGCGTCTGCGCCAGATCGATGATCTCGGCCGGGGTCCGACGGTCCAGACGCTCGGCCAGGGAGGCGAGGATCTGGCGCGCGGCGGCGTGGGCGGCCCGGCGCCGAAGCTGCTCGCCGGCGTGGAAGCCGATGGCGTCGTCGATGGTCTGGTCCAGGAAGAGGTTGAAGTGGTGGCAGTGGTAGAGGACCGGCGCGTCTCCAAGGAGTTGCAGGTCGGCGCCGGGCAGGATCTCGGTGTGGGCGATGAGGATGTCACGCATGGCGGGCCTCCCTCTGGGTCACGCGGGGATCTGGTCCAGCCCGAGGATGTCCTGCGTGGCTTCGAGGACCGCCTGGGCCTGGGCCTCGTCGAGGGCGTCGGGGCGTTCGAGTTGTTCCAACGAAAGGCCTGTCTTGAGGGCCATGCGCAGCATCGTGGCGTGGGGATCGGGGGCGTAGCGTTGCACGAAGTCGAGGGCCCGGGCGGCCGGGGAGCGCTCGTGCAACTCCACCTTGGGCAACATCCCGTCGAGCCGGTCGAGCAGGCGGCGGACCTGGAGGCGGACCATGCCGAGGGGGGCGTTGCGGTCGAAGACGAAGCTTACGACGAAGTCACCACGCACCTCCTTGAGGACGACGAGGGTGTCGGCCGACTCGATGGTGACCTGCATGTCGGAGGACCACGCCTGGAGCGCCTTGAGACCTTCGCGGTTCGCGCGGACCAGGTCGCCGAAGTACGAGGCGACGTCTTCGGCGGCCCACTCCGAGCGGCCGCGATCGATCCAGGCGTCGAACAGCAGGCAGTCGGGCATGAGGGTCAAGAACAGGGCCTGAAGGCCGCGAACGTCGCGGACGACTTCGTCGAGTGGGATCGTGCTCATGCGGCGGGCTCCTCGTCGTGGGAGGGGGGGGCGAACAATCGTCGAGCTTGCGAGCGGATGGCGGCGACGACGTCGCCGCCGAGCGCTTGCGGAAGAACCAGGCCGAGGACGTAGCGTTCACCGCCGCCCCGAAACCAGATGGCCTG
>JALSIN010000019.1 GCA_026989935.1 Polyangiaceae bacterium
CTGATCCAGCCGTCGGGCGTGAAGGAGATGGGATTCCCTCTTCCGTCGATCAGGGTCATGCCGCGCACGCCGAGCAGGAAGCGTCCCGCGGCGAGGTCCCAGCTGTCGGGCCCGGCCAGGGAGACCCCTGCCAGCCCGTCCCCGCACGCGACGCAGGCGAGCCGGTAGGCGAAGCTGGTGAGGGCGACGTAGGGGTGCGGCTCGCAGAGCGAGGCGTTCAGGTCGGCGGACCGCGGTGTCCGGTCGGCCTTCTGCGAGACGAACACGAGGGGCAGGGGTTCAAGGGGCTCGCATGGCACGCCGTTGCGGACGATCGGGCCGCCCCGCCGCCAGACGACGAGGTCGCCTGGCTCCACGGGGAAGCCCCAGGCATGGACGACGGCGAACGCGGGCTCGCCGCCGACCATGCATCCGACCGAGATCGCCGAGCCGCGGAATCCCTGGTTGAAGGCGCTCGTGCCGTCGTGCGGGTCGACGATCCACGTCATGGATGAGGCGGGATCTCCGCTCTCTCCGAGCTCCTCGCCGACGACGCGGCATCCCGGGAAGGTGCCCCTGATGGCCCGCACCAGCTCGTGCTCGGCGTCCTCGTCGCATGGTGCGTACGAGTCGTCGTCGACCTCCCGGTCGGAGTAGAAGTCGTCGGCGAGGTGCGTCGCCGCGCTCGCGACGGCCGCGAGGATCGTGCGGTACTTCCGCAGGCCGGGATCGGCCTCGAACGTGGCGTCCAGCGGCGCGTCCATCGTGGCGTCGCCGTCCTCCCTATGCTTCGCGACGGTGGAGGTACCGGTCGAATCGGTGCATGGAACCGCCGACAGACGGGGACAGGCCGGGGATCCTTGCATAGCCCGGCCACGGCTTGGTGGGGGGCTCTCCGACAAGCAGGAGGTCGGGCAGACGGCCGCGGCGTTCGGCGACGCGGTGGAGTAGGCCATCTGCGCCGAAGGGGGTGTACTGGCCACCGAAGCCGTGGTCCTGCAGGAGGATGGCGAAGGGCGGACGCCTGCCATGGGCCTCCTGGTAGTAGAGCGCGTCGTAGGCCGCCACCGCGTCCGCGTAGAGGAAGAGCACGGCGAGCCGGCGGGGGCCATGGTCGTCGCCGAAATCCGCCATGCGCTCCAGCACGACGAGCTCGGCGAAGGCCCGGCCGGGATCGGTGAAACCATATTTGACTTCACGGTACTCGTCGGGCAGCAGGTGGGGCGTCCATCCCCCGGGAACCAGGTCGTCCGCGGACAGACCGACGAGGGCGGCGATCCGGTAGCCGCGGAAGCCGGGGCTCCGCAGCTCCTCGTGCAGCTCCTCCCGGGTCACCATGTAGTCGGCGTGGACGAAGCAGTGGCAGGCATGGGCCGAGCCGAAGAGCTCCACGGGATGACCGTCGAGGCCGGAGCCGGGATAGAAGACCGTCCGAGAGCCGAAGAAGTGCTCCACCAGCGTGCGGCGCCCGTGCCGCGGGGGGCGGGCCGACGTGTCCGGCGCTTCCAGCCATCGCGCTTCCAGCCATCGAGGTACTGGGCCGTCGGGGACGTCGTCGGGATAGAAGAGCCTGGGCGGGGATGCGGGTCGGTCGGGCGACGCCTGCCCAGGCACCGACGGCGTGGCGGCGACGTCCGGCCCCGCCAGCCACTGGGGGACGGGCTCGCGATGATGCCGCCGGAGGTGGTCCCGCGGCGTCACGGCATGCCTCCCATTTGGTGAAGCACAGCGTCGCAGAGGCGGGCGGGTTCGACGCCTTGCCATATGGGAGGCAAGTTGTCCGCGGGTGGCACCGGCATGGCGGCGACGATGGCACGCGAGATGCAGAGCAGCTCCTTCAGGAGATGCTTCCTGCCCTCGCGCGGGGCGTCAGCATCCCCGAGCGGAAGCTGGCGCATGTATAGCGCATCGGCTTCATTGTGGAGACGTGAGGGTTTTTCCTTTGACTCATTCTCCTCGTCGAACTTTCGGAGCCCCATGCGGACCGGCCCCGAGAGGGCGACGCACCGGCCCGTGAGGAGCATCATCGCCTGGGAGGGGAAGGTGATCCTGACCTCGTTGCCGTCGAGCACGCCGAAGAGGGCCTCGACCACTGCGGCGCCGAGCTCGGCGAAGTCTTCGGGATCGACGTACGCGGGGTGGCCATCATTGATTCGCTGCAGCCTCTGCCGATGCTGATCGAGCGCTTCTCTCAGCAGTGAGATGGCGTCCTCGTGGAGGTCCTCGCGGAGATCGTCGGCGACGCCGGCGAATGGCGCTCGCTGTCTGTTCATCCTCCACCCGATGAGGGTGTTGAAGAGGTGGTGGGCGACGTTGTCCGTCGTGCGCGCGTCGGGGCCACCGGCGAGCCACTGGTTCAAGAGCTCCCGGAATTTCCGGTAGTCACTGACATAGTTGGCGTTGTCTTGGGCGAAGGCCAGCAGAGCTGCGATGAAGTCGTTCTCGTCCATGTCCGGTCCTCCGTGTCGTCGGGCCAGGCTGTTTCCGGTGCGCGTCGAGACGTCGGCGCGCGAGACCACTCATGCATGGATCGTGCCGGCGCCGCGGGATCCCGGTGGTGAGGCGGCATGTCCCGGGCGGGGCGCGGCGCGGGAGGCTCACTTTCTGAGACACCGCCTCCGTATGATGGGCGGCAGGTCCGTTCCCGCCGCGGCGTCGAGGCGCGGCGGCGGGGCCGGCCTACGGGGACGGTCGAGAGAGGATGGCGCAGAACGCACGCCGCTCGGGTAGAAAGTGTCCAATAGACGATGAGTTAGGACGTCACGCCGTTCGGGCACTCGCGCTGGCCGTCGCGGTCCGGGCGGGGGTGCCCGTGCTCCTCTGGGGGGCGCCGGGGACCGGCAAGACGCGCACGGTCGAGGCGCTGGCCCGCCGCATGGGGCTCCCGTGCGAGACGGTCGTCGCGGCGATCCGGGAACCTTCCGACTTCGCCGGGCTCCCCGTGCCGGGCGAGTCCCTGGAGATCGACGGCCGCCGGGTGCGCCAGACGGACCTCGCCCCGCCCGCCTGGGCGGTCCGCCTCGCGGCCGCGGGGCGGGGTGTGCTGTTCCTGGACGAGATCTCCGCGGCGCCGCCCGCGGTCCAGGTGGCGCTCCTGCGGGTGGTCCTGGAGCGTACGGTGGGCGACCTGCGCCTCCCGGACGGGGTGCGGGTCGTCGCGGCGGCCAATCCCGCCGACGCGGCCGACGGGCTCTGGGAGCTCGGTCCGGCGCTCTCCAACCGCTTCGTGCACATACCGTGGGAGCCCGACCTCGCCCAGTGGCGGTCGGGCATGGTGGCGGGATGGACGGAGCCGCCGCCGGTCGAGCTGGACGGAGCGGCCCTGCGAGACGAGACGGCGGCCGCGCGCGCCGAGATCGCCGCGTTCGTCGGCGTCAGGCGCGAGCTGCTGCTGAGACAGCCCCGGGCCGACGACCAGGCGGCGGCCGCCTGGCCCAGCCCCCGCACGTGGGAGATGGCGGCGAGGCTGCTGGGAGCGGCCGCCGCGGCGCGGACCGGGGACGGGCAGGAGCTGCCGGGCGAGGTCGCCGAGCTCCTCCTGGCCGGGGCGGTGGGCGAGGCCGCGGCCGTGGAGTTCCTCGCCTGGCGGCGTGCCCTGGACGTCCCCGACCCCGAGCTGCTCCTTCGGGACCCGTCGCGCTACGTTCCGCCCCGCCACGGGGATCAGGTCTACGTGCTGCTGATGGGCGTGGTGGACGCGGTGCGTCGGCGGCTGACGGCGGGCCGGTGGCGGGCCGCGTGGTCGATCGTCGAGCGGACGGTGAGGCTCGGACATGGCGACCTCGCCGTCCTGGCGGGGCGCATGCTCCGGCAGGTCGCGCGCGAGGCCGGCAGGGCGGACGACAGACGCTTCGCGGTGCCGGAGGCGGCGCTCGCGGCCGTCGAGGATGCCGGACTCCTCGACGGACAGGCGAGCGCGCTGGAGGAGATCGCCGGTGGCGGCACGGTCCATTGAGTCCCGCCCCGAAGCCCGTCTCGCCACGCTGGGGCGCTGGCCCCGCGCACTGGCGGACGCGCGACGGGCGCTGCTCGTGCTGCGCCCGTACATGGCGACGGCGCTGTTCGCGCTGCGCCCCGTCGCCGTGCCGGGGAGCCGGTGCCTTCACGTGGACCGCTGGTGGCGTCTCTACTACGACCCGGCCCTGCTTCGGGACGCGGCGGGCGAGGTCGCCGGACTGCTCTACCACGTGGTCTGGCACCTGCTCCGGGACCACGCGCGTCGCCGGGAGGAGTCGGACGTGAGCGACTGGGCGTGGGCGCTCGCCAGCGACCTGGAGATCAACGGCAGCGTGTCGCGAGAGGGCGCCGTCGAGGTCACGACCGGTCGGGGACGGACGGTGGTGTGGGGAGAGGTCCTCGTCCCGTCGTGGATGCGGGCCCTGAGACCGTCCGCGTGCGGCCTCCCGGAAGGGAAGGCGGCGGAGGCCTATGCGGCCGCGCTGGAGAGGATGCGCCGGGACGGGTCCGGACCGCATGCACGGGCGATCGGGAACGCCGCGGCCCCTTGGCGGGAGGGGTCCGGGGCGTCGACGGATCCTGTCGGAGGTGACGCGGACGGTCGGTTCGCGACGGCCTTCGTCCATCCCATCGGTGGATGTGGCAGCGGCGCGGGGGCGGCGCCCAAGCCGTGGGAGCTCGGGCCGCCCCGACGTGCGGTGCCGGGCGTCGGCGTGGTCGAAGGGGCGGCGCTTCGCAGGGAGACGGCCCGTGCCGTGCAGCGTGCCGCACGATGGGCGGGCGACGTGCCGGGGTCCCTCCGCCGCTGGGCGAGCGACGTGCTCCAGCCGCGGGTCTCCTGGCGGCGGGTGCTCGTCCGCGCCATGCGCGGTGCGCTGGATCGCGCCGCCGGGGCCTGGGACTACAGCTATCGCCGTCCCGGTCGCCGGGCCGCCGCCCGGCCCGACGTGATCCTCCCGTCGCTGGTCCGCCCGGACGGTCCGGTGGCGGTGGTCGTGGACACCTCGGGCAGCATGTCCGCCACGGATCTCGGGCAGGCGCTCGCCGAGCTCAGGGGCGTGATCCGTGCATCGGGGCGTGCGGTGACCGTGATCGCCTGCGACGCGGCGGTGCAGGGCGTCGCCGCCGTGACCCGCGCGGAGGCCGTGCCGCTTCGCGGCGGCGGCGGGACCGACATGGGCGCGGCGCTGGCGACGGCGGCCCGGCTGCGTCCGCGGCCCGTCCTGGTGGTGGTGCTCACGGACGGTCACACCCCCTGGCCGCAGGACAGGCCGGCCGGGCTCGACCGGGTCATGGTGGTCCTGCTCTCGGGTGCGCCACCGGAGGTGACAGGTGCGATCCCTCGGTGGGTCTGGCGGACGGTCGTGATCGAGGCGGGAGGCGCGCGCGAATGCGCATGAGATGCGGCGCGGGCACACCGCAGGCGGGAACCGGTGCGTGGCGCCCGGGGACCTTCGGTGCGGACCTGCACGGCGCGTCCGCCAGGTTTCGGTTGGGGGCGGCTCGTCGTCGGATGGCACCAAACTTGCTGCCGACACGTGGGATCGAAGGTCTCGCCCTGGAGGCGCGGAGGCCCACGGGACGAGCCGGCATGGAGCGGAAGCTGAGACTGACCGCCGGAGAGGCGTTCGCGCTGGAGCGTCTGCGCAGGCTGCGGGGCGCGAGGGTGCTCGTCGCACCTTTCTGGGGGAGCCGGTTCAAGGGATGGTCACCCGTGGCGTGTGGAAGCCTCGACGGGGGAGGCGGCGGCGATCGGGCCGTGGAGGTCTCGCTGGCCCGGCTGATGCGGCAGACCTGGGGCCGGGCGGCGGCGAAGGTTCTCGGGCGGTCGTACGTATTCACGGGCAGGGCGAGCTTCGGGGCGGTCGGTGGCACCGGGCCGGGGCTCGTGCTGGACGGGCGGATCCTGTGTCCGGTGCGGGAATGGTCCGTGGATCTGGGGAGGGACACGGCAGGCCGGGTGCTCGAAGCGCTGCTGTGGGGAACGGTCCTGAAGGGCACGCCCCGGGTGCTGGTGGCGGGGTTCCGCCCGCATGGCGTGGAGCCGGCGACGGCGCCAGGCGGCATCGCCGTGGACGCCTTCCTCACCGACGGGCCGCTCGTGGGGCGGCGGCTCGACGTCGACTCCGATCGGGCCGCCCGAACGGTGGCGGAGGTGCTGCGCGACGTCGACGTCGGAGTTCGCCCTGCGCTATACGGCTTCCACATGACCGTGTCGCCCGAGGGGGCGGTCCTGCGCCTGTTGCTGCTGGAGCCGGAGCGCGCGGACAGATGGCGGATCGAACTCCGGCCCGAGACCGGTCGGCAGGCGCTGCGATCGTGCACCGCTCGGCACCGCAACGTCCACCCGGGCCCCTATCTCCTGGAGGCGCTGGAGGATCTCTTCGGGGAGGTGAGACTGCCTACCGGGCTCGCGGGCGATCGCTTCTGGGAGGATCCGCCGTGGCTGGCGCATCGCGAGAAGGGCTGGCGCCTCGGCGCGTGGCTGCAGACCACATACCTCAGGTGCGGCGCGCTCGCCGATCCGGCGCTCGCGCTCTACGTGTGCGAGGGCGACGGTTCGGTGTCGCTGGAGCGGGAGGGGGGCGGGGCGGTCGGCGCACGGGAGGTCCTGAAGGTGCCCGGCGAGGCGCTGGTCCGGGCGCTCGTGCGCTGCGGATCGTTCGTGGGTGTCTGGGCGGCGGACGGCGAGGCTGTTCCGATCCTGGACGCCGTCGTCCGGCCCGAGGGGACGCTGTCCGTACGGACCGTGGTGCGCGCGGGAGACGGGCCGCGGCTGGCGTGGGCGTGGTGCTGGGCCCGGCGGGAGGATCGTGCCGCCGT
>JALSIN010000020.1 GCA_026989935.1 Polyangiaceae bacterium
CGGCAAGGGCGGGGCCCCCGAGGGCGTGCTCGCGGCCGCGGCGCTGCACTGCCTCGGCGGGCACTTCGAGGGGCGGTTGGCGTTCCGCAACGAGGCGGAGAGAGAGCGCGCGCGCGGCATGGGCATGGCGGACCCCGACGGGCTCCTGACCCTCTCGGACCTCGTGCGGGGCGAGGTGATCTTCGTCGCGACCGGCGTTACCACGGGGTCGCTGCTTCGCGGCGTGCGGCGGGTCGGGGACCGACTCACCACGCACTCCATCGCGTTGCGCTCCACCACGGGGACGATCCGCTACGTGGAGGGATCGGTGCGCGCCGAGCGGTTCCTGTAGACACGGGCCGGTTCCGGGTTCACCAGGTGGTGCGGCGGCCGCTGAAGTAGCGCTCATCGAGCCCCGCGAACATGTCCTGTGCGAGGATGTCGGGGCCGAAGCCCGGCGGCGGTGGGTTCGGGCCGCCGTTGCTGTCGTTTTCCGTGAAGTTGTTGTTGACGATGGAAAGATCGGCGCTGTTACAGCCGCCGTTCCAGAAGTTGAAGTCGTAGGCATAGGCGTCGCCCGCACCGTTCGCCCGCTGGGCCACCGCCCAGTTGCCCTCGATCTGGACGTTTGCACAGGTGCCGCTTCCGAAGGTGCTGGTCAAGATGCCCACGACCTGGCTTCCACCGCTGTTGTACGGATGATCGTCGATCCCCGCATCGTGTTCCCAAGACAGGAACACCTGGTTGTCGATGATCTGGACGTTGGCACGGCTGGCCGACCCGATTCCGTACTGGTTCGTGTTCACGCAGAGGTTGCCCTCGATGCGGATGTTGTCCGAGGCCTGATCGAGCACGATGCAGCCCCCGGAGTTCGAGCCGGAGGTGGCGTGCCTGCAGGGCGGTCGCGTCGAACTCCACGCGGTGCTCGCCTTGCCGTGGGTTCTGAAATCGACCCCGCTTCAGGCGCTTGGACCAGAGTACGAGGCCGCCTCGCTGGAAGCTCGAGACCTTCGCGCGGTCCTGGTGGCGCGAGATGAACACGAACGGGGCATCCGACAGCGGGTCCTCACCGGGGGCGCGGACCAGGGCCACCAGGCCATCGTGCCCTTTGCGCATATCGGTGGGCTCCGCGAACAGCAGCACCCTCGTATGGACCGACAGGCCGATCACCGAAGCCTCCGCTCAGCCAACGCGGCGGCCAGGCCCGCCACGAACGCAACTGGGGCCACGGTCTCGACCGAGACCCGCACGGTTCCCGGGAGGGCCACACACCCGCCGGACCGCCGCGGTCCGGCGCCCCCACAGGGCTGACGAACTCCACAAAGGAGCCCTTCCGCGCCCCCACCGCCGGCCCCGCCTGCGCGGCGAACGCCCGCACACCCCTCCCGGATCCTCGAAAGCGTCGCACCACCGCCCGACCCTCCGAACGGGAGCGCTGCTTCCCCATGCCCCGGCCAACCCCCACCCCCCAACCGCGCACGAGGCATCGGCGGCTGAACGGTTCCGTCGCGGACGCCGTCGCGAGGGCGCTTCGTGACGGTGTACGGAGGGCGTCTCGGCGCCCCTCGGGGCAGGGGGGCGGCGTCGGTCCGAAGGACGAAGGCGCTCTCCACGGCGACAGCCGCGAAGGGCGCTCGGCATGGGGACCTAGCCGCAGGTCGGGGAGAAGCCGTCGCCGTTGGGGCTTACGGTGCCGGCGCGGACGGTGATCCGGAGCACGATGTCGCCGATCGAGCGAACGTCGAAGTCCGCGTTGCGTGGATCCTGCTCCCCGGTCGGGACCTCGATGGACCACTGGCTGCCGGAGACGGGCCAGCCGGCGTAGCCGAAGCTCTTGCCGGTGTCATCCTCGGCCCAGGTGTTCGTGGTGGCCTGAATCCCGATGGACTCTGGATCGAGGTGGTACTGCACGATGGCCTGCTCGTCCGAGAGGTTCGCGCTGTCGCAGCGGCGCAGGGAGGATACGCCGTCTCGGTGGATCAACACGCCGGCCTCGCCGTCGCCGAGGTTCTCGCCGACGAGCTGGACCTCGATGGACTCGATGCGGGCGTCGCACTGCGCGTCGGGGAACAGCGTCTTCCCCGTCAATGGAAGTGCAAAGCGCAACTCGGCGGCACCGTTCGTGTTGACGTTGCCCGGCGCGGTCAGCAGGTTCGCGAACTGCACCGCCGGCGAGACGGCCTCGTCCGTCACGTAGTCCTGGACGGGGTCGGTGAGACCGAAGATGTCGTCTCGCAGCGAGATCTCCATGGTCACCGCCTGCGAGCCGATGTCGCTGAAGTTGTCCTGGTAGTCCTGGAAGGCGGTGTCCAGGCAGAACAGGTACTCGTCGATCTCGTCTGCGCCGCGCGCGGCGTAGAGCTTGGACTCGATGAAGGGGACGTCGCGGTTGATCTCGAACTCGAGAGCCCGCCCCGCACGGTACCCCGCGGCAAGGGCGAGGTCCCGCCACTTGAGCAGGCTCTTGCCAAGCTCCATCCGAAGACGGAGGAAACGGGCGTTCGTGAACGGGTTTTGCGGATCCGTCGAGAGGATGTCGAGCGCCCGCTGCTTGCCGGCGACCAGCGAGGCCAGTTCGGTCATCGCGGTGTCCACCTGTGCGGCGGCCAACTCGAGCTCGATCCGAGCCTGCTCCACCTCGCGCGCGAGCATCAGCGAGTCGAGGGTGAGGTTGCGGACCACGGCCTTCGAGTTGATCACCTTCTCGTTGATCGCGCTTTGCCGGATCGCCATGTCGATTTCGTTGTTGACGATGGCGATGTCCCGCTGCATCTGGCTCTCCAGATCCCCGATCTCCTGGTCCAGGTCGAACTGCTTCTTCATGAAGTCGGCTTCGACGCCGGCCTTTCCGAAGATGAGGCCCACCTTTGCCGCGCCGGCGATCCCGTAGGCCGCTGCGCCCCATGGCTTGTCGGCGTTCGCGGCTTCGGCGGCGGCGTCCACGGCAGCCTCGGCCGCGTCGAAGGCTGCGTCCTTCCAGACCTTCGCCTGCTCGTTTTGAAACTTCGCCACTTCGAGCGCCGAGATCTTGGCCCCAGCCTCGTCTTCGATCGAAAAGATCTTCTGCTGCTTGGCGTCGATGGTGACCTCGAGGTCGGCCGCGTTGTTGACGATATCCTGGATGCGGTTCTCCTCGATGCGGATGCGCTCCTCGTTGTTTTCGAGGGCGAGTTGCGCCGTCTCCAGCCGCGTCGCCGCGATCTGGATGCGCAAGATGAGCTCACGCACCTCGCCGGTCTCCTGGCCGCATCCTTCGATGTTGGGTTCGCCGCCGGGCAGGAGACCGCAAAGGCGCGCGAGACGCTCGTCGTAGGAGCTTTGGATCTCGTTCGTCTGCGCCACGATGTCGTACTCGGTCTGGGCGATCGTGTCGAGGACGGCCTCGGCTGCGGTGAGCTTGTTCTTGTAGAAGTCCACGGCGAGGTTCGCGTTGTCGCGGATGACCTCGAAGTTCGTCAGCAACTCCCCGTTCGGACCTTCCGTGGCGAGCGTGATCGGCACGAACTCCGGCGAGAAGCCGAAGGGGTTCTTGTCCTCGCCCACTTCCGTGGAGAGGTTGCGAAGCGTCCCGAGGGCCTCGGAGATCACAGGGATCTGACTGTACGTGTCCGGGATCCCGTAGAACTCCACCAGGGACATGGCGTGCGCCCCCTGCACCTGGAGGTAGGCGCCGGTGTAGGCGATCTTCAGGCGGGCGTCCGTGTTGTCCGCCGGGTTGACCCGTTGCGCCAGGCGCAGGCCGGCCGCCAGCGCATCTACCGCCCGACTCTGGAGATCCAGCATCTGGCCCACGTCCGCGCCGAAGCGCTGGTTCGTCACGACGTCCGGGCCCGCGGCGGCGAGCAGGTTGGCGAAGCCGGGCGCGTACGTCACGGTCAGCACGTCCGACAGCAGCCCGTGGGCCTGGTCGATGAGGTCGGCCTCGATCATCCACTTGGCCGTGCCGCTCGTGTCCCGGTAGACGAAGAAGGCGTCGATGAGCCGTTCGGTGGCGACGGCTGCCGCCGCGCGGCCCTCGATGAGGATCTGGTCGAGGGCGTCCTCGACCACGTCCGGTGCCGCACCCGAGGCGTCCACCGCGTGCCGCAACAGCGTGCCGGCGCAGGCGATGGCCGCCCGGTCGAGGCACGTGGTCTTCGTCGTGGGATCGTAGACCGCTTTGGCGTCGGAGGTGCACGTGTCCCACGTGGTCATGGCCGGGGGCTGGAGGTTGTCGCCGTTCTTGGACTCGGTCGGCAGGTTGAAGCCGGCTTCGAGCAGGGCGTTGGCGCAAAGCTGCGCCTCGGCGGCGGTGCATGCGACCGGCTGCGAGGTGCAGGCAGCGCAGGCCGCCACCACCTGAGGGTCGGCGCCGGCCACGGAGTCAATCGTGCCGTAGTCGGAGCCCAGACCGGTGCAGGTGTCCATATCGACGGCGGCCGGCCAGTCGTCCGCGGGCGCGAACAAGGGCACGTCCTCGGTGAAGTCGGTGACCGTCGGGGACGGGTCGCGGGACTCGCCTTCCCGCGCCAGGGAGAAGGCTGCCTCGATGGTGATCGGGACGTCGCCGACTCCCGTGATCGTCTGTACGACCATGCCCTCGATGGTGTCGCGGTCGGCTCCCAGCGTACCGGTCAGTTCGAACGCCCGACCGACGTCGCGCGCCAGGGGGTTGCGGACGGGTTCGGCGAGCCCGGGGGATTCGGCCGGCAGGATGTCCTCGATGGTGATCGACACGTCACCCGAGTCGGCGTCCCAGGTACCGACGACTCGGGCGTCGCGCGGCCAGAACAGGCTCTCGTCCGCGAAGGTTTGCCCCTCGATGGTGCCATCGTCCGCGAACGTCAGGTTCAGGCCGAGCGCGAGCTCACCGAGGGGGGTGTCGTCCGGCATCGAGATGCGCCCCGTCCAGTGGCCGGTGGGGTCCACGGGGCGCTCGACGAGCCAGTCGAGCCGCGCCTCGTCCGTGACGACCCGGATGGCGGCGAGACGCTGGCCGTCTTCGAACTCGCTTGGGTCGATCTCGACCGTCACGTCCAACGTGCCCCCGGCCGGCACCTCCAGCACCCCTTGGGGCGTCGTGATCGCCGGGTGGGACGACTCGAGGCGTACGCGAACCGGCCGATCCGTCTGGTTCGTGATCGTGTTGGTGGCCATGTCGTCCACGATGGCGGTCTTCGTGGCGGAAAGGGTGATGCCGGCGCCGGTCGGCAGGGCGGGCACCGCGGGCAGCGGTTCGTTCGACTCGGCGCAAATGCCCCGATCGGTGCACGTCAGCCCGTCCGCACAGGGGTTTTCGTCGTCGCAGGTGGCGATACACCGGCCGAGCAGGCAGGCGTTGCCGGGGCTGCAATCGGCGTGCACGAGGCAGGCCCCGTCGGCGAAGACCCGGTTGTCCAGCGGGGTGTCGTCCCCCGACGGAGACGAGCCGGCGCAGGCGGCCGACAAGCCCAAAAGAGTCGCGAGGGTAAGAACAAGGGGGCGGCGGCGGGACGTCATGGCGGCGGTTCCTTTCGAAGACAGGGGCGCATCATGGATTGGAGAGCAGGATCACGAGTAGGTTCGCCTGCGTGCGGCTAAGGACGAAGTCCACGGCGCCGTTGCCGTCGAGATCCGCCGAAGCGAGCAGGAGAACGTCCGCGGTGGGACCGATGGAAGTCTTCTGGGGGGCGCCGAAGGCACCGGCGTCCCCGCGAAGGACGCTGAGGGTGCCGGAGAAGGCGTTCGCGGAGACGATGTCGAGGTCACCGTCGCCGTCCACGTCGGCGAAGACCGCGGAGGTCGGCGCCTTGCCCACCGCGTATCCGATGTGCCCGGCGAACCCCGGATCGCCTTGCGCATTGTAGAACAACGTGACCGTGTTGTAGGGGCAGGCGTCGGGGGAGACGGCGTAGTTGCACGCCGTTTGATTCCAGTTCGCAAACAAGAGGTCGTCGAGGCCGTCGTCGTTGACGTCGGCTGCGTCCACCCAGCGCGGCCACGTCCCGGGTGCGAGGTCGTCGTCGAAGGACGGCAGGGCTGCGAAGGTCTTGGAAGCCGGGTCCCAGCGATGCACGTAGAAGCGCGAGGCCTGGCTGTCGAGGGTGACGACGTGGGTCTGGTCGATCGCAAGGGAGGCGATCGCGAGGTCGTCCACGGAGAACTGCGCCGCCGACGGGACGAAGACGTTGTCCGCGCTCGTCGAGAACCCACCCTCCCCGAAGAACGCCTGGAAGCCGTGCTCGACGCTCGTCGCATTCGGGTCGTCCACGGCCGGATCGCGGTATGCCACGAGCACGTCCTCGGTCCCGTCGGCGCGGAGATTGGCGCCGAGGATTGCGGTGGGCTCGTGGTCGCTCGGCCCGGTCAAGAGCACGGCGGGGGTGGAGGCGAACGTGCCGCCGGCACTTTGGCCGTAGACGGCGACCACCTTGCCGGCCGTGTCGATGGTGACGAGGTCGGGCCCGTTGGCGCCGTCGTAGTCCACCACGGCGACGTCCAGGGGCGAGGCCGGGGTGTTGGGATCGCCGTCCGGGTCCACCGGGACCTTCGTGGGCGTGCCGAAGCCCCCGGCTCCGTCACCGGGGTGGATCCAGATCTCGGGCAGAATGCGCTGGGCGACGACGATGTCGAGGTTGCCGTCGCCGTCGATGTCCGCCAGATGCGGCCGCCCGGGGC
>JALSIN010000021.1 GCA_026989935.1 Polyangiaceae bacterium
AAGGTGCGCAGCCTGCTCGGCGCGGTGGACCGGCTGCAGATCGTCGGGGTGCGCCCGAGGCCCGAGCGGCTGACCCTACCGCTTCTGCAGGCCTACGGCTTCTTCGTCAACCCGCGCACGGGCCGCCTGTTCGGAAACGAGGGCGAGTTGTCGGTCATCGAGAAGGACGGCGTCGTCTTCTCGTTGTTCTTCGGCGAGGTTACGTTCGACTCGGGGCTCGCCCTGACGGCCGGCAAGGACGCGAAGGAAGGCGAAGGCGGGGACGAGGCGAAGCCGAGCGGGGGCGGGACCGGGGGCGATTCGGACGATTCGAAGGACGAGGCCGGTGCCAAGGAGGGCGGCGGGAACCGCTACCTGTTCGTGGACGTGGGCTTCGATCCGAACCAGGTGGCCGAAGGCGGGGACGCCGGCGAGGGCAAGGCGCGGGCCGAAAAGCTGCGCAAGCGTTTCGGCCGGTGGTTCTTCGTGATCTCGGAATCCAGCTTCCAGCAGATCCACAAGGACCGGGACACCTTCTTCAAGGACGCCGACTGAGCCGGCTTCGCAGGCTCGGGGGGCGGAGGTTGTCCGCGGGCGGCCGCGGGGCACCCCGGATCGGGCACCCGCGCTTGCGAACGCCGCGGAATCGGCGCATATGTCCCGTCGCAGGAGGTCATGACGGCTGCATCCCACGCCGGCGGGTCCGAGACCGAACACGAGGCGCCGAGTCTTTCCTGGAAGGACGGCCTGTTCCTCGTCGGGCCCGACCCGCTCACCTCGCCCTACTACTCATCGGGGGCCCTCATCGTCGCGGGGGTGGGCTACGCCACGCCGGCGTTCCAGCTCGGCTTGTACGCGCTGCTGTTCTTGCTGGCCCCCCTCTACATCGAGGCCGTGCTGCTGACGCTGTCGAACGGCGGCACGTACGTGATGACGCGGTACGCCCTCAGCCACCTGGGGAAGTTCGCCACCGTGGCCGCTGCCGTGGTCGGGGTGATCATCTCGTTTTCGTACGTGGCGACGGCCATCGTCAGCCTGCTGAGCTACAGCGACTACCTGGTTTCGTTGTTCACGTGGGTGGAGAAGGGGCGGACGGCGGTGGCGATCGCCGCGAGCGCCGTGCCGTCGCTGGGCTTTGGCGTGTGGGTGATGCCGGCTGCCTGGCGCAAGGTCACCTGGGCCGTACTCGGCACCTCGGTGCTGGCGCTCGCCCTCTCGACGGTCTTTCCCACCGGCGTCGTGGTGATGATGGCCCCCGTGGTCATGCTGCTGCTGCTCAACAACGCGGGGCTCAAGGAGAGCGTGGCCGTCAGCCGCACGATCTTCCTCGTGAACCTGGTGGTCATGGGGATCACCATCGTCGCCGGGCTCGCCTACCTGCTCGTCCACGGTCCGGCCGGCACCCACTTCCTCCAGGGGACGAAGGTCGCCCTCGCGCCGGGCGCCGTCGAGGGGCACAGCGCCGGAGCCGCCCATCTCGAGCACGGGTGGTTCGCGCTGCCGGGGTTCGCCACCTTGGGGGCCGCCCTCATCCCGGCGGCGCTGGGGTCGTCGATTCTCGGGGCGTCCGGCGTCGAGTCGGTGATGAACATCCCGGAGGAACTGCGAAACCCGCGCCGGGACGTCCGGAAAATCTACTACTGGATGCTGTCGATCCTGCTCGTCATCGGCGGCACGCTCAGCATCCTCGTGTTCACGGTCTTGCCGCCGGAGAAGCTCGTGGGGTCCGCGGGGTATCTCCTGGCCGTGCTCGGATCGACGAGTGTGGCGGGGCTGACGGGAAGCCCGACGGCGGGGACGATCTGGCACGTGGTGATCGTCGCCAACGCGGCGTTGATGCTCATCGGAGCCACGAACACGGGCTTTGCGGGGGCGCGGGGGCTTTGGGTCACGATGGCGCGGGACGAACTCTTGCCGCGGTCCCTGCTGCGAAGGGCCCAAAACGGCGTCCGCACCCGGATCCACTGGTTGATGTTCGTGGCGATCTTCGCCCTTTGCTGGCAGGGCGCGGCCAGCATCGAGAAACTCGAGCGCTGGTACGGGGCGACCTTCGGCCTCGTCATGTTCTCGGGGATCGTTGCCTTCATTTTGCTGCGCAAATTCAAGGCTGACGACCGCCGCGTCTACGTGGCGGGGCCGAACGTCACCGTCGCCGGCGTGCGCCTGCCCATTGGGGCGGTCGTCGGGCTGTTCTTCCTGTCGTTCGCACTGCTCGGCCTCTACATCCAGTACGCCGAGGAGATCAGCGACCTTCGCAGCCTCCTTACGACCGTGGTGGGCGTCGTCGTGCTGGTGCTTCTGGGGTACAACCACCGGCAGATCTTGCGGGCGGCCTACCAGTACTTCCGGCGCGTGGTGGAGAGCGTGGAGACTTCCGAGATCGAGTCGGAGGACCGGACCATCGTCGTGGCGGTCGGCGGCGTGCGGATCGGCGAACTGCTGCACAACGCCGTGGCGTTGGCGCAGGCCCAGTCCCGCACGACCGGGATCCCCTACCGCCAACTCGTCGTGTTCCACATGACCAAGAACGTGCGCAAGGAGGTGGTCTACCGTGTCACGCCGGACTCCTTGCGCCCCTCGGGGATCGAGGGCAACGCGGTTCGGATCTTCACGGAGCTTACGCAACTCGGGGCGGGCGACCTCAAGGTCTATCTGGCGCTCGTGCCGCCGGTCACGAACCAGGTGCGGGACACGCTTCGGGCGGCGGTGGAGACCCTCGTGGACTTCCACGAGCGGCATGGCTTCCAGGGGCACATCGTCCTGTTCGGCGACTATGGCGTGTCGGACGAGGTCAAGGGGGAGCTTGCCGAGCGACTGACCGGATCCACGCTCGTGTGGGCGCCGGTCGAGCCGGCCGACACGACACCGCGTCCGTGACGTGCCCCCGCGGGCCGCGCCGATGCCCGGGGCGGCGCGGGGCCAGCGCCGGGTTCGCGGCGGCGATCGCCCCCGGGGAGCGCGGTTCGTGACGTCGTGGCATGCCCTTCCGCCGGGCGCCTGCCGCAAGTACGATCCACGGGTATGTCCGACGTCGCAATGCTTGGGCTCGGCACCATGGGGGCGCCCATGGTGGAGAACCTCGTCCGTGCCGGTCACCGGGTGCGGGGTTGGAATCGAACCGCCCGGCGCGCCGCCGCCCTCGAAGGGCTCGACGGGTTCGTCCGTGCCCAGACCCCCGCGTCGGCGGCCCGGGACGCCGAGGTGGTCTTCGTGTGCGTGTCGGACGATGGCGCCGTGCACGAGGTGCTCGCAGACGGGGCCGTGTTCGGCGCGGTCGCCCCTGGGGCCATCGTGGTCGATTGCGGGACGACCTCCCTCGACACCACGCGACGGCTCGCCCAGGCGGCGGCGTCCGCGGGGGTCCGCTTCGTGGACGCGCCCGTGACGGGCAGCAAGCTCGGGGCCCAGGCGGGGACTCTGACCTTCATGGTGGGTGGGGCGCCCGAGACCGTGGCCGCCCTCGAGCCCTACTTCTCCGTCCTCGGGGCGCACGTCGTGCACGTCGGTGACGTTCCCGGGGCGGGACAGGCGGCCAAGGCGTGCCTGAACATGACGCAGGCGATCATGCTAGAGGGCATCCTGGAGGGGCTCGTGCTCGCGCGGCGGCTCGACGTGCCCATCGAGAAGATGCTGGAGATCTTCGAGCACAGCGCGGCGCGCAGCGGGATCGGGGCCTTCAAGGCGCCGTACCTGCTGCGCCGGGACTTCGAGCCGCACTTTCGGCTCGATCTCATGCAAAAGGACCTTCATCTGGCCCTGGCCGAGGCTGCGCGGCGGCGGATCCCCCTGCCGGCGGCGTGCACGGTGACGACGCTGTACGATCAGGCCGCCGCGGAGGGGCTCGGCGCCGAGGACTTCCTCGCCACCGTCCAGCTCCTGGAGCGATGGGCACGGACCGGGGCCGAGGGAGGGGACGCCGGGTAGATGCGCCGGGCCGTCTCGCTCGCCATGGCCTGCGGGCTGCTGGGGGCCGGCTGTCGGCAGCAGCCGGGGGGCGGCCGGCTCGACCAGACCGTCACCACGGTGTGCATGGGGCCCATCGACGTCCCCGATCCCGCCTTGCGGCAGGCGCTGCAGGCGGTCCTGCCGGAGCACGACGAGGACGACGACGGCGTCCCGGACGAGGTCGTCCACGCCGAGGACCTCGCCGCCTTGACCGGTTTTTCGGCGGCCGGGCTCGGGATCGAGGATCTTGCCGGGTTGGAGTGCGCGCTCGGGCTCGAGTCCATCGGCCTCGCCGCCAACGCCATCACCGACGTGACCCCGCTGGCCGCCCTGCGTCGCCTCGTAGAGATCGAACTGTCCGACAACGCCGTCGCCGACCTCGGCCCGTTGGCCGGGCTCCCGAACCTCGAAAAGCTCGGCGTGTCGGGCAACCCGCTGGCGGACCCCGCCGAACTGGGCGAATTCGCCAGCTTGCGATACCTCGACGCTAGCCGCACGGGGCTTTCGGACCTTGGTCCGATCGCGCCGCTGGCCCGCCTCGAGACACTCTTGGTTGCAGGCAACGACATGGAGACGCTCGAAGGCGTCGAGGCATTCGAGCGTCTCGTCTCGCTGTCGGTAAGCGGCAATGCCATCGCCGATCTCGGGCCCCTGGCCGGGACCGCCACCTTGCGCTATCTGAATGCGGACGCGAACCGCATCGACTCGCTGTTGCCCCTGGCCGGCCTTTATCTCATCGAAGACCTGCAGGTGTCGGGCAACGCCCTTACGTCCCTCGATGGCCTGTGCGGGAACCTTCGCCTGTTACGTCTGGTGGCCCGAGACAACGACCTGACGGATCTTTCGGGGTTGTGCTCGATTCCGACGCTCGCGACCCTCGACGTGCGTGACAACGCGATCACCGCCGTGGTGGGCCTCGAGACGCTCGGGGGCCTTCGGCGGCTGATCGTGGCCTCGAACGATCTTGCGGACCTTGCGCCACTCGCCGACCTCGCCCAACTGCGGGATCTCGACGTGCGGTGGAACGATGCCCTGTCGGATCTTTCGCCCGCCGCCACCCTGCCGAACCTCCAGTGGCTCGCGGTCGGAGGATCGCAGCGCTCCTACGACCTGTCGCCGTTTGCGGGGCACGAACGGCTTCGGACCCTCGTCTACACCGACTCCGCCGCCACCAGCTTCGCACCGCTTGCGTCGTTGCCGAACCTGGTATCGATGGATGCCTCGGGCTCGGAGGTGACGCCCGCCATGGTGGCCGAACTCGGGGCCGTCACAGGGCTTTCGCGCCTGACCCTCGACGATACGGAGGTGGCCGATCTGTCGCCGCTTGCTGCCCTCGTGGGCCTGGAAAACCTGTCGGTTCAGGATGCGGCGCTGACGAGGATCGACGTGGTCGCCAACTTCCCGGTGCTGATGACCCTCCGGGTGCGTGGCAATCCCCTCGTGGATCTCGGTGGGACGGAGGCGCTGGCTGCGTTGTCGTTGCTGGACGCGAGCGACACCCTCGTTTCGGATCTCGCTCCCATCGTGCAAAACGAGACGTTTCGGACGGGCGACCGCCTCGTGGTCACGGGCACCGCTCTCGACGCATCCGATTGCGTGGACATCGCCACCATCGAGGCGCGCATGGCCCTCGTCGATCACGACCTGACCTGTCCGTAGGCGTCTACGGGCGCGGGCGCGCCGGTGGGTTTTGGCGGCGGGCCGCCTCGTGTACCGTGCCGGGGCCATGGACAGGACCCCGACCCTCATCGAGCTGCGCTCGCTGGCGCATGGCGGCTGGGCCGTGGGGCACCCTGTGCTCGGCGCGTCGGCTGGCGTGCCTGCCACCTGGTTCGTGTCCGGTGCATTGCCGGGGGAGCGTGTCGAGGCCCTGCCGATTCGCACGCGCGGCGGGGTCGCGTTCGGGCGGACGACCCGCGTGGTGCAGGCGTCCCCGGACCGTCGCGCGCCGCCGTGTCCGCTGGCGGGCCGATGCGGTGGGTGCGACCTGCAGCACGCGGTGCCGCAGGCGCAGGGACGGCTTCGTCGGCGCATCGTCGAGGACGCGCTGCGGACGATCGGGGGGGTGCACGGTGTCGAAGTGGGGGCGTTGCCGGTGCCGGACGCGCCGGAGGTGGGATACCGCCGTCGCGTGAAGATGCACTATCGCCGCCGGGGCGATGCCTTCGCACTCGGGTTTCGCCGCGCCGGCGCACACGAGCTGGTGGACGTGGCGTCCTGCCCGGTTCTCACGCCGGCCCTCGACCGCGCGGTGCAGCGAGTGCGCGCCCTGGCCGAACACCTGCCGCAGCAGGGCAACGTCCTCGGGCTCGACGTGGGCGGCGGGGTGGTCCTCGGTCTTCCGGGCGTTCGGCCGACGGAGGCGTTGCTGGCGAAGATCCGCGCGGCGTTGGACGAGGTGCTCGTCGGCGTGGAGTTGCGGGGTGGCCGGCGCCGGGCGAGCGTCGGGACGGTCCGCTTCATCGTGGACCGAAACGAGCGCGGGGTCGGCGTGCGCGCGGGGCCGTTTTCGTTCCTGCAGGCCAACGCGGCGGTCAATGCCGCCATGCTGAACCGGGTTCGGGAACTCGTCGGGGCCGCGGGCCCCGTGCTGGAACTGTACGCGGGGGCGGGCAACTGGACCCGCGTGTGGGGCCGGCGGGACCGGCCCGGGGTCGCCGTGG
>JALSIN010000022.1 GCA_026989935.1 Polyangiaceae bacterium
GAGCCCGAGCACCCGCGCGGCCCCACCCGACGGCGCGAGATACCCGGTGAGGATCCGCATGGTCGTGCTCTTGCCGGCGCCGTTGGGCCCCAGGAACGCCGCGACGCGCTTTTCCTGCACCGCGAACGTCACGGATCCGAGCGCCACGAAGTCCCCGTAGTACTTCGTCAGGTCGCTGCATTCGATGGCCCGCTGGCCGCTTCGTTCCGTCGTGGCTTCCATGGGCATCCTTTCGTCCTGCGGCGACTGCGCCGCCTGCGGCGGCCCATCGTGGATCCTCCCGGGCGCCAGCGCAAGCCCCCCCACCCCACCGCCGGCAGCGGTTCGGCGCGCCGCCCATTGAACCCCCCGGATCGTGGACGGTACCGTACCGGCCGATGCCCGATCCCGCGCCCCCGCCCCCCTGGACCGCCCTCGCTCGCGACCGCGCGCTCGTCCTGGCCCTGGTCGCCTTCGGGGCCACCTCCCTGCTGTTCGACCGCGCCGCGGGGCTCGACCTGGTGGGGCCCGAAAGCCCCGACCCCTTCGGGCGCATGCTGTGGGCCTACGGCGTACGCTTCGACCCACTGGTGGCGGAAAACCCCCTGTTCCTGCGGATCATGTCCTTCATCTCGGGGTTCGTATACGGCCCGCTGCACCTGTGGCTCGCCCGCGCCCTCGCCCGGCGCGACCCGGCCATCGTCGGCCCGGCCCGGGTCTGGGCGCACACGATCCTGTACTCGATGGTGGTGCACGTCGCAGCGGAGATCCTCTGGCCCCGGCCGCCCGCCTCCTGGGCGATCCTCACCGCGATCTACGCCCCCTACGTGGTCGTTCCCCTCGCCGTGCTGCGCCTCGTGGAGCGCGCGCCCTGGTGCCGCCCCGACACGGCCCCGCCCGCCCCCGGATCACACGAGCCGTAGGGCGGACAGGTCGGGCACGATGAGTCCGGCGTCCCCGTCGAAGCCCTCGACCCGCCGGGACAGGGCGACCACCCGCGCGCTGTACATCACGCCGACGACCGGGGCTTCCTCGGCCAGGATCCGTACGGCCGCCCGCACCCGGTCCTGGTACGCCGCCCCGGACGCGGAGGAGATCGCCGCCTCGAAGGCCTCGCTCGCGTACGCTGCGTAGTTGGCCGAGGCCACGTCCGGCCCCGCCTGCGCCCCGGGGATCCGGCTGCGGGAGGCGATCGCACGCAGGAACTCGATGGGATCGGGGCTGTCGGCGATCCACCCGCCGAGGACCAGGTCGAAGGCCCCCTCGCGAATGCGTTGCAGATAGTCGGCCGCGTCGGCGGCGAACACCACGTCCACCTGCACGCCGATCCGCTCGAGTTGGCCGGCGAGCGCCGCGGCCGCCGCCGGTGGGCGCGGCAGGTAGGGGCGCGGCGCCCAGACCGTCAGCAGTTGGAGGCGCGGCGGCAGGGACCGGGGGGCCGCGGCGAGGGCCTCCGCCGCCGCGTCGGGATCGTGACGCAGGCCAGCGAGCCCCGGCACCGTCATGTTGCGGGGAAGCACCGACGCGGCCACGAAGGCGGCCGGGTTGCCGTAGCACGACGCCGCGATCGCGTACGGATCGATGGCAGCCGCGACCGAGCGGCGCACGGCCCCCTCGGCGAAATGGGGTCTTCTCGTGTTGAACCAAACGAGCGCCGTCGCCCCTCCGGGCGCGAACACCTTGCGCGCCTGGCCGAGCAGCCTCGCCTCGTCCCGCGCCAGTTCCATGGACAGATCCACCTCGCCACGTTCGAGGGCCTCGACCAACGCCGTGGGGCGCCCATCCGGGTCGCGTGGAAAGACCCGAAACTCCACGGCAGGCGTCCGCGGAGGGCACCGGGCGCCGTCCCAGGCGAGAAGGCGCACGCAGGACGGCGACACGTCTTCGATCCGGTACGCGCCGGTCCCCACCGGTCCGCGCGCCCCGTCGCGAAACACGTTGGCGTGGGGCCCGGCAAGCAACGGCTCGAGATCCAAGGAATCCGGCCCCTCGACGGTCACGCGGTCGCCGCGGGCCTCGACCACGACGTCCGGCAACACCACCCGTTCGATGGCCTGCGCGACGTCCTCGGCCGACAGCGGGACGCCGTCCGAGAAGGCGATCGTGGTGTCCACCCGCGCCTCACGCCGGCTTCGGCCCGCGCCGTGCGCGGTCTGGAACCGAAAGCCTCCGCGAAGCAGCCGCGACACGTACGCCCCGTTTCGATCCCATGAAAAGGGCGGTTCGAGCACCTGCGACAGGATGAAGTGGGTCGTATAGTCCTGGGCCGTGCGCGGGTCGAGGCTCGGGGCCAACCCCGTGACCCCGACGACGAGCGTGTCGGGCGGAAGCGCCATGCCGACCAGTGTACGCCCCTTGCGCGCCGCGCGGGACATTCAACCGGCCCGCGCGGTTGCTACCATCGCGCCAATGCCACCGCCCCCCTGCCCCACGCGCCCGCGACCGCGTGGCCCCATCGTGCACGCGGTGGCCGTGCTGTGCGCCCTCATCGCGCCCGGCTGCGAGGACCCACCCATGGCCCGGGGCCGCGGTCCAAAGGTGGCCGGCGCGACGCCAGCGCCGCCAACGGACGAGGGGACCGAACCCGAAGGCCGCACGGCACGCCCCGAACGGGCCACCCGACGACCGGCCGAGGCCCCGGCCTGCCCCGCCGGCACCGAGCCCCGCGGAGGCACGCCACCCGACGACTACGAGTTCTCCTGTGTGCGGCGGTACGACGACGGGTCCGTCGTGCTCCACGGCCCCTTTCGTCGCTGGAACCGCCGCGGCGTGCCGATCGTCGAAGGCAGCTACCGGGAGGGAAAGAAGCACGGCACCTTCGTCGAATACGACGACGACGGCACGAAAAAGAGCGAGGCTCGCTACCGCGACGGCGTCTACGACGGGCCGTGGCGCACCTACTACCCCGATGGGCAGATCAAGGCCGAGGGACGCTACCGCGACGGCAAGAAGCACGGGCCCGCCCGCTTCTACCACCCGAACGGGCGCCTGGCCGCCGAGAGCACCTACCGAGAGGATCTTCGAGTCGGCCGGAGTGTAAACTACGCCCCGGACGGGACGATCGAATCCGAAGGATCCTATGAACGAGGGCTCAAGGAGGGCCTTTGGCGGGAACGGGACGACGCCGGCCGTCTCGTCGAGCGCACGTACCACGCCGGCCGACGGACGACACCATGACCCTGGGCTACGACACTCCCCTCGACGCGTTCTCCGCCCTGCTCGAACGGCACGGTCTCGTGCGTGCGAGCTTCCACGTGGACGCGGACGGTTCCACCGTGGTGCCCTCGCACCCGGTGCTGGCCCCCCTGGCCGAGGCCATCGCGGGCGACCGGCGGGACTTCGCGGCCCACGAGGGCATCTTCTTCGAGGTGGGACGCTCGACGGGGCTTTTGCTCGCCGCCTTCGTGCACGACACCCGGCGCGGCCAGGCCCAGGGCGGCCTGCGCTACTGGCCCTATCCGACGGTGGGCGCCCTCGTCCGCGACGGACTGCGACTGTCCCGCGGGATGACGCGCAAGAATGCCCTCGCGGGCCTGTGGTGGGGAGGCGGCAAGGGGATCGTGGCACGCGCCCCGAACGACGCCTACCGGGACCCCGGCCACCGTGCCGAGGTCTACACGGACTACGCCGAGTTCGTGACCAGCCTTCGTGGTTGCTACGTCACCGCCGAGGACGCCGGAACGACGGCGGACGACATGGCCGTCGTGCACGCCCACACGCGCTTTACCACGTGCATCCCGCCTCGCGTGGGCGGGTCGGGCAACCCGTCGCCGGCCACCGCGCTCGGGGTGGTCTGCGCCATGGAGGCGGCGCTGGCGTTCGCGGGGATGGGTGATCTGCGGGGCAAGACGGTCGTCATGCAGGGGCTCGGCAACGTGGCCTCCCACATGGTGGACCGGCTCCTCGAACGAAAGGTGGCGCGGATCGTCGCCACGGACATCGACGAGGACCGGATCGCCCGGGGCACCCGGCGGTGGGCCTCGGCGCCGGTGACGCTGCGCCTCGTCGCCCCGGGCGACGACTCGATCCTGGCCGAGCCCGCGGACATCCTGGCCCCCAACGCCCTGGGCGGCGTCCTGGGCCCCGAAACCACGGGCCGCGTGGCCGCCCCCATCGTGTGCGGCGCCGCCAACAACCAGCTACTCGACGACGTCCGCGATGGCCGCGCGCTGGCCGATCGCGGGATCATCTACGTCCCGGACTTCGTGGCGAACCGCATGGGCATCGTCCACTGCGCCAACGAGCAATATGGCTACGTGGACGACGACCCGTACTACCGGCGCCACTTCGATCCGGAACACCCCGCCTCGATCCAGGCGGTGGTGCAAAAAGTCCTGGCTCGCGCCCGGGACGAGGGGCTCGGCGCGGCCGAGGCGGCCTGCAACCTCGCGGACGAGGCGGCGGCCGAGGTCCACCCGATCTGGGGCCACCGGGGCAAGGCGATCATCGACGGTCTCGTGCGCGCGGATTGGGCCGGCCAGCGCAAGGATTGACCCGGCGCCCCGGGCGGCCGCCCGGCCCCCCGGATCGAAAGACGCCCGCAGGACACAGGGGGCCGAGGCTTGCGGGCCCGCGCAAAACTGCCCATGATGCGAACATGTCATGTTCTTCAGGCCTGCGCGTGGCCGGAGCCATCGCCGCCTCCTTCGCGGCGTCGTGCATGCTGCTGGAGCCCTACCCCGGCGGGGGCGACCCGCTCGACGTCTTCGGTGATCCGGGGGCGGGTGTGTCGGGGGGCGACCCCCAGGATCCGCTCGTGGATCCCCCGACGGACGAAGACGTGAGCGTTGCGAATCTCATCGATCAGGACTGTCCCGACGATCCCAAGAAGGACTGTGTCGTGGCCCTGCCCGGCACCGGGTTTCCCGTCCGCCTGCAGTTCATCGCCGACGCCGCGAACGTCGTCGGCGGCGGGATCCGGATCAAGGGCTCGCAGGAGGTCCAGTGGACCCTGTTGGCCGACGTGGCGGGCAAGACCACGGGCGAACTCTCCTTCGCGTACGTGCTTCCCAGCGACGCCTGCGACGGACTCCCGAACCTGTGCCACGTGATCGAGACGGAGCAGTTCGCCGTGGTGACGACCAGCGACGGATTCGCCGTCTCCGAGGCCATCGAGGTCAATGTGGTGCTCCAGTGCGCCACCTGCTCGTCTCAAAGCTGTGTGGACGCCCTGCCACCGGGCGCTTGCAAGACCTGCACCCAACCGGACGTTTGCGACCAGCTCGGGCAGGTGTGCTTCTCTCCGGGCGCCCCCGGCGACGGCACGGAGGCCGCCACGATTTTCGACGCGTTCCTCGACGACGACGGCGTCTTGTGGTCGAGCGACCAGGGGTGTGCCCAGGGGGAGACGGTCTGCCAGGCCGCGCTCGACGAATTCAACCAGTCGATGACATGCACGTTCTAGCCTCCCACCTTTGCATCGTCTCGCTGTGCGGCAGCCTCGCGGCCGGCACGAACGTGCCGCCTCGTCTGCCCCTCCACCCTCGTGTTGCGGCTCGTGACGTGGCGCCGGCAACCGACGCGCCCGCCGAGCCACCCCCGGCCGGTACGGACGCCCCCGCCGCACCCCCGGCCGGTACGGACGCCCCCGCCGCACCCCCGGCCAGTACGGACGCCCCCGCGACACCGGACGAGGCGGACGAAGGGGGCGAAGGCGACCTGGATGCCCCGGCGCGCAAGGCCGCCGAGGCCTACTTCCAGGGGCGCATGTCCTACGACACAGGGGCCTACGACGCCGCCATCGAGAACTTCCAGAAGGCCTACGAGCACTGCCTCGAGTCGGAGACCTGCCACGCCCCGTCGTTGCAGTTCAACCTGGCGCAAGCCTACTGGAAGCGCGGCGAAGTGCAGCGCTCCCTCGAAGACCTGCGCAAGGCCCGGGAGTTGTTCATCGCCTACGGCCGCGCCATGGAGGCCCGCGGCGAAGACTTCGACGAGACCGCCCTGCAGGCGAATCTCGCGGCCCTCGACGCCAAGATCGAGTACCTCGAGCTCGCGTCCCAGACCAAGACCGGCGAGCCCGTGGGCCCGACCCCCGCGGAGCTTCGCCTCGAGCGCCGCATGGCCACCACGAAGGCCCTGCACGTCTCGGGCGCGGTGCTGGTGACGGCCGGCGCCCTGCTGGCCGCCACCGCCCTCGGGGCCCTCATCGCCCGGGGCGCCACGAAGTGGATGCTCGACCAGTCGGGCGGCGGTCGCCCCGGGGCCCCGAACGAAAACTCCCCGGAAGACGACCGCAGGCTGCGCAACGGGTACGCCGTCAGCGGGCGCGTGGCCTTCGGCACCCTCATCGCCACGGCGGTCACCCTGCCCATCGGGATCACCCTCGTGGCGGCTGCGCGGATCCGCGACAAGGAGGACCGTGTGCTCGAGGAGGAGCTCGAGAAGAAGCGCGCCCTGCGGGAAAAGACCATCGCCTGGACGCCGGGTGGCGCCCTGCTGACGGTGCGTTTCTAGGGAATGAACCCGGGGGCGGCGGCGCGCCGCACGAGGGAACGCACGGCCTCGGGGATCGCGGGGCTTCGGGCCGCCATGCGCCGGGCCGGCGGGGACATCTTGGCGAGGG
>JALSIN010000023.1 GCA_026989935.1 Polyangiaceae bacterium
CCCCGCCTCGACCTCCTTCAAACCCTCGTCGAGGACTTCGGCTGGACCCTTGCTCCCATAGACTGAAACCCGGACCGAACTTCCGATCCGATGTACTAGGGGGCGGATCCGGGGCCCGGGGCGGTAATTGCCGCCGGGGGGCCGCAGCCGGGAAGGCCCCCCTTGCCGCGCGCCCGATCCTTCGTACACTCCCGCCCCACATGCCGGCCGAGGGCGGCCGGCGAAGCACGCCCACCGGGCGAGGCGATGCGGGCCGAATCGCACGGCCCGGGACGCCCCCTTTCGCGACAGGAACGCAAGAACATGGATCTTTCCAAAGTCCGCAACATCGGGATCTCCGCGCACATCGACTCCGGCAAGACCACGCTCACGGAGCGGATCCTCTATTACACCGGCCGCATTCACAAGATCGTCGAGGTCAAGGACAAAAGCGGCGGCGGCGCCACCATGGACTTCATGGAGCTCGAGCGCGAGCGCGGGATCACCATCCAGTCGGCGGCCACGTACGTCACCTGGAAGGATTTCCACGTCAACATCATCGACACGCCCGGACACGTGGATTTCACCGTGGAGGTGGAGCGGGCCCTGGCCGTCCTCGACGGCGCGATCCTGGTGCTGTGCGGTGTGGCGGGGGTCCAGTCGCAGTCGATCACGGTGGACCGGCAGATGCGGCGGTACAATGTGCCGCGCCTGGCGTTCGTCAACAAGATGGACCGCGCCGGGGCGGACGCCTACCGCGTCACGGAGCAACTGCGGGAGAAGCTGCATCTGAACGCCGTGATGGTGACGATCCCCATCGGCGAGGAGGACCGGCACGAGGGCGTCATCGACCTGCTCACCCGCGAGGCCGTCTACTTCGAGGGGCAGGCGGGGGAGAAGGTCCGGCGCACCACGGAGCTGCCGGACGGCTACGCCGGCAAGGTCGAGGAGTATCGCAGCAAGCTCGTGGAGGCGGTGGCGGACTTCGACGATGGCATCATGGAGAAGTTCCTCGAAGGCGAGGAGGTGTCGGCCGAGGAGATGATCCCGATCATCCGAAAGGCGACGCTGGATCTCAAGCTCGTGCCGGTCTACTGCGGCAGCGCCTACAAGAACAAGGGGGTCCAGCCCCTGCTCGACGGCGTGACGGCGTTTTTGCCCGATCCCACGGAGGTGGAGAACAAGGCCTTTTTGCGTGAGGACGGCAAGGAGACGGAGGTCGTGCTCGAGTGCCGGGACGACCGGCCGCTGTGCGCGCTGGCGTTCAAGCTCGAAGACGGGCGGTACGGCCAGCTCACGTATCTTCGCGTCTACCAGGGCGTGTTGCGCAAGGGCGACTTCATCTACAACACGCGCGACGGCAAGAAGACGAAGGTCGGCCGTCTGGTTCGGATGCACGCCGACAAGATGGAGGACATCGAGGCGTGCAACGCGGGTGACATCGTGGCGCTGTTCGGGATCGAGTGCGCCGCGGGCGATACCTTCACGAACGGCGAGGTCATCTACTCAATGCGCTCGATGTTCGTGCCGGAGCCGGTGATCTACTACGCGGTCCAGCCCAAGGACAAAAGCGCCATCACGAACTTCTCGAAGGCCCTCAACCGCTTCGCCAAGGAGGACCCGACGTTCCGCGTCACGCGTGACGAGGAGTCCGGGGAGACGATCATCGCCGGGATGGGGGAGTTGCACCTGGAAGTCTACATCGAGCGCATGCGGCGTGAGTACAAGGTCGAGACCATCGTCGGCGAGCCGCAGGTGGCCTACCGCGAGACGATCACCCGCGAGACGCCCTTCGACTACACGCACAAGAAGCAGACCGGCGGCGCCGGGCAGTACGCGAAGGTCGGCGGCGTGATCCGCCCGCTCGAGCGCGGCGAGGGCGAGGAGCAGCTCCACTACCGCTTCGTGGACAAGATCGTCGGCGGGATCATTCCGCGGGAGTTCATCCCCTCGTGCGACAACGGGTTCCAGCAGGCGATGGAGCGCGGGGTGCTCATCGGCTTCCCCGTCACGGACGTGGAGGTGGAACTCAACGACGGCGGGTTCCACCCGGTGGACTCGTCGGACATGGCCTTCCAGATCGCTGCACGCACGGCCTTCAAGGAGGCCATGAAGAAGGCCGGGCCCATCGTCCTCGAGCCGCTGATGCGGGTGTCGGTGGAGGGGCCGGAGGAGTTCCAGGGGGCGATCCAGACCACGCTCATCCGGCGGCGCGGAGCCATCGTGGGCTCCGAGTCGCACCACGGCATGGTCGTGGTGGACGCGCACGTGCCGCTGGCCGAGATGTTCGGCTACTCCACGGAGCTTCGCTCCAACACGCAGGGCAAGGCAGAGTACAGCATGGAGTTCGAGAAGTACGCGCCGGTGCCGAAGAACGTGCAGGAGGAGCTCATGAAGAAGTACGCGGACCGGGCCAAGGAGCGCGTGACCTGATCGCGGCCGGGCGTGCCCGGCGCGGCGGCCGGTGCGGGGCGGCCGGCCGCCGTCTTCATTTCGGGGTCACGCGATCGCGCAGGCGTGCCCTTCGGATCCGGACCTCGGGCGGCGCGGGGCGGGCCAGCAGGTCCGTGAGGATCCCAGCGGCCTCGCGGCGGGCTCCATCGTCGCCTTTTCCGAGCGAGCGGGCGAGGTGTTCGAGCAGTTCGTCGCGCGTGTCGGGGGCGAGGTCGTCGCGGTCGAGCGCCGCGCGCAGCAGGGCCTGGACGGCGGGCTCGCCGCGTCCTTCGGCGCGCAGGACCGCCAGGCTCGATCGGTAGGCCTCCGGGCGATTCGGAAAGCGCTCGCGCAGGCGGGCCGCGGCGGCCCGCGCGCCGGCCAGGTCCCCCATGGAAAGGCGCAGGCGCACCGCGAGGTCGGCCGGGGTTGGGTCGTCGGGGTGGAGGGCGGCGGCCCGGTCGAGGGCGGCCAGGGCGTGCATCGGTGAGACGTCCCGCAGGCGGTGGGCGAGCCCACGCCACGGGGCGTCCGATCCCAGCGCCGTGGCAAGCGCCGTGGGGTCCGGGGCCACGGCGACGAGGAAGCGCACGACATCCGGGGTCGGCGGGTCGGGCAGCACGCGCAGGGCTCGTGCGAGCGCCACCTGGGCGCCTTCCGCGTCGCCCGCCCGCCGCCGACAGGCCGTCTCGAGCAAGTGGCCCCCGGCGAGGGTGGGGGCGAAGCGCACGGCGACGGCGCCGCGCCGGCAGGCGGCCTCCCAACGTCCCGCCTGGGCGAAGCGGCGGCCGAGCACCAGGTGCAGCCGGCCGTCGAGCGGCCGCAGGGCGAGGGCCCGCGCGTAGGGGCCGCCCTCGGCGATGGCGCGGTTGCGGGCCTCGCGGACCTCGAAGCGCTCGTCCCGCGTGCGGGCGTCCGCGGCGAGGGCGGCGAGGGACAGGGCGGCGATGGCGAAGAAGAACCGGCGGTACAGGCGACGGGCGCGAGGTCCCCGCCGAAGCAGGGGGCCTTCGGCGAGGCTGCCAGCCAACACGGCGGCGGGCGCGGAGACCCCCAAGGTCGCCCACCAGTGATCCGCCAGCCCTGCGAGGGCGAGGGCCATCAGGGTAAGGGCGAGTATCCGTCGTCCGTTCACCGAGTGATTGCGGCGGCGGCGAAGCAGCGCGGCAAAGGGGACGGCCGCCGCCGCGACGACTGCGAGCACGCCCAGGGCCCCGAAGGCGAGCGCCGGGCCGAACAGGGCCGACTCGAGGTGGGTTGCAGGCAGCGCTCGCGGGTCGCTTGCAAAGCGAGGCCAGAGGTCGGCGAACGTGCCACCGCCGATCCCCGCAAGCGGTGCGAGACGGAACATCGGGAGGCCCTCGCGAATGAGGCGAAGCTTCGGCTCTTCGAGAATGAGGCTCGGGTCCTCGCCCCAGGCGGCCAGGTCGGCGATCGCGGGGCGCGCAATCGGGATCGCCGCGGCGACGGCAAGCACGAGGGCGGCGGTGGCGGCGGCCAGGCGCTGCGGTCGCACCGCCTTGTTGCGCCGGTCCCCGCGCACGAGCGAGGGAAGGGCGAGGGCGCCGGCGCCGAGGCACAGCACGGCGCCGAAGACGATCCCGGCCCGCGAGAGGGTGGCTGCCAGGGCGGGCAGGATCACGACCGCGGCGGCGGCGTGCAGCACGAGCCGGTCGGTGGGGCGGTCCGTGCGCTCGACCGTGCCCGGCACGGCGCGTTCGACCACCTGGGACAGGGCGCACCCGAGCCCCAGCAGCAAAAATGCCGCCTGGTGGTTGGCGTTTACGAACGTTCCGAACCAATAGGGCACCTGCGCAAGGTCCACCTGCCGCGCGTGGTAGAAGCCCAGGAGCGTGTCCGCGTCGGTGGCCGCCTGGGCGTAGACGACGAGGCTCTCCACCACGGCGGTGGCGGCCAGCGCCGTCGCGACGGTGCGTGGGCGGCACCGGCGGCCGAGGGCGAACAGGGCGGCCAGCACGCAGGCGCGTAGGGCCGCGGTGCGGGCGTCCGGCAAGGTGGGGGCGAGCGCCCAGGCCGCGCCGACCCCCGTGCCCGCCAGGGCGTCCGCCACGTCCTGCGACAGGGAAGCGTCCGGCGCCGCGATCCGGGCGAGGCCGGGGATCGTCTGCACGAGGGCCCAGGCCGCGGCCGCGACGAAGACCGGCGCCGCGAGGGACAGGCCCGGGCGGGCGGGGCGGCGCAGGGCCGCCACGATGCACAACGCGGCGACCGCGGCGCCCGCGGCGAGGGCGAAGGCGTCGTGGACGCCGCCGACGGCCAGGGGTGCGCTGCAGGCTACGGCCAACGTGCCCGCGGCGAGGCCGGGTTCAACCGGTGTTCGTCGCCGCCTCGGCTTCGTTCGGCCCGTAGACATAGTAGCTGTAGCGATAGGCGTAGCTCTCCTGCCGCGCGTCCACCTGGTTGAGCACGACGCCGAGAAGATTCGTGTCCCCCTGTCGCAGCAGGTGGATGGCGCGCAACAACTCCGCCCGCGTGGTGGACCCGCAACGCACGACGAGCAGGACGCCGTCCACCTGGCGCGCGACGATGACGGGGTCGGTCACGGGCAGCACCGGTGGGCTGTCGAGGATCACCACGTCGGCCCGATCCGTGAGTTCCGCGAGCACGCGCCGGAAGCCGGGGCCGTCGAGCAACTCGGCCGGGTTGTCGGGGATCTCACCGCACGGCAGGATCGACAAGCGGTCGGGGGCGTCTTCCTCGGGGTGGAAACAGGCCTGGTCGAGGTCGGCCTCGCCGCGCAAGGCCTGGGCCAGTCCGATGCGCTCGCGCTCGACGGGCGCGGGGAAGACCTGGTGGATGCGGGGGCGGCGCATGTCGGCGTCCACCAGGATCACGTCCTTGCTGGCCTGGCAGAAGCTGATCGCAAGGTTCATCGCGGTGGAGCTCTTGCCCTCGGCGGAGCTCGGGGAGGTGATCATCAGGGTGCGAAGCGGCACCTCGCCCTGGGCGAAGGCCAGGGCCGTACGCAGGCCGCGGCAGCGCTCGGCCATCAGCGACCGGGGGAACAACAGGGCGTGCAGGTCCCGGCGCCTTCGCTGGGCACGGACGTTGCCCACGCCGAGCCGCTCGTCGGGTGGCAACAGCGGCAGCACGCCCAGCACGGGCAGGCCGGTGCCCTCGAGGATCCGCTCGAGGTCGGGCAGGCTGCGGATCCGCAGGTCCCGCAGGTCGAGCCCGAGGGCCAGGAGCATGCCGAAGCCGGTGCCGGACAGCAGCCCGATGACCGCAAGCAGCTCCACGCGGGGGCTTATCGGCTCGGATGGGACGGTGGCCCGGTCGAGGACCTCGATGTTCTCGGCCTCGACGCGGTTCGTGATTCCCACCTCCGTCTCTCGCTTGGCAACCATGCCGTAGGCTTCGGCGGTGGTGTTGGCGTTGCGTTCGAGCTCACGGTACTCCCGTTCGAGCTCCGACAGCGCCAGGGCCTTCTTCTGCTCGGCGGCCAGGGACGCGGCGAGCTTGCGCTCGGCTTCGCGGGCCGCACGCAGGCGCGCTTCGAGGGACTCGATGAGGTCGTCGGCTTCCCGGGCCAGGCGCGCGGTGATCACGTCGTGGCGGGCCTTGGCCTTGCGGTAGGCGGGTGCCTTCGGGCCGTACTCCACGGCGATCTGTTCCAGGTCCCGTTCGGCCTCGATCTGCTCGCGCCGCAGTCGCTCGAACAGGGAGCGCTCATGCTCGGGGAGCATGGTCGCGCCGGCGAGGTTGCCTTCCTTGGCCAGACGCCGGGCCTGGGCGTAGGTCGCTTCGAGCTCGATGCGCTCGGCCTCGGTCTCTTTGAGGCGGGTGGACAGGGCCAGGATGCTCTGCGTGATGACGTTTTGCCGGTCCGCCAGGGAGACGCTCGTGATCTCGTGGGCCTTCTTGAAGTCCGCCAGGGCCTTCTCGGCCGCGCGCAGGGCCTCGAGGGCGCTCTCGCGCTCCTTCGACAGGCTCTTGCGGGCCTCGGTCCCAAGGCGCGTGCGCGTGGCTCGGACGTGCTCGAGGTAGGCGTCCACGACCGCGTTGGCGAGGGCCGCGGCGACCTCGGGGTCGGGGTAGATGGCGCGGATCTCCAGGATGCGGGAGTTTCGCACCTCGCGCACGCGGACGAGCT
>JALSIN010000024.1 GCA_026989935.1 Polyangiaceae bacterium
TCGGGTGCGCGTTGTCCAGCATCTTCGCCAGCTCCCTGGGGTCCTGCCGGTCGTACAGGGGCACGACGGTCGCGCCCGACGACACGATGCCCAGGTCCGTGCCCACCCACTGCGCCGAGTTCGGCGCCAACAGCCCCACCACGTCCCCGGGGCCGACGCCGATCCCCGCCAGGTAGGCCCGCGTGCGGGCGGCCAGGTCGGCCAGCGCCGCGCCGTCGAACCGCTCGATGCGCCGGCCGTGCACCTCCTCGATGACCGCGCGCGCCGGTTGTGTGGTGAAGTGGTCGAAGATGCGGTCCAAGAAGCTCATGCGTACTGCTCCAAGAGGGCGCGAAGGTGGGGCGAAAGCGGCGGCAGATGGGCCATCGGATCCCGCGGTCGGGCGGGGGGCTCGAAGGCCGGGTACACGCGCCGCACCTCGTCCACGAACTCGATGCCCATCCGGCCCATCTTCTCGAACTGCACGGGGATCGTGCGCCCGATGGCGTCGGCGACGGCTTCCCGCTCGCGCGCGAGGGTCTCGAGGACTTCGACCACCTTGTCTTCGAGGTCGTCTTCGTCCACTTCGAGGAACAGCGCGGGGGTGCCGCGGTCGTTCATCAGGTTGCGGATCCGCTCGTCCATCGTGACCCCGGCCGAGGCCACGAGCCCCGGCATGGAGGTGACGATGGCGTGGAAACGCGAGCTTAGCATGGTCGTACAGCGGCGAAGGACGCTGACGAGCTCGTACATGTCGAAGGTGTCGCTGACGAGGACCGGTGCGCCGCCGGGCAGGCGGGCGGCCACGTCCTCGCAGGCGGTGCGGTCGAGCTTCTCCATGCCCACGCACACGACGAAGGCGCCGTGTCGCTCGGCGAAGGCGCGGGCGCCCGCGGCGTAGGCGTCGATGTAGCGCGCGTAGGCCTCCTCGTCCTCCGGGCCGAGATCGTGGAAGTAGATCGATCGGTAGTGCTCGCGGCGGTACTGCCCGCCGAGCCGGTGGGCCAGCGCCTTGACCACGTCCGGGCGCACCGGCCACCAGAAGGGGTTGATCGGGCACAGCACCAGGATCGGCTTCGTTCCGTCCCAGCCGTGCTCGACCAGGATCCGCCGCCCCACCTCGGCGGGGGCCGGCTCGAAGGTCCAGGCCGTGTCGGTGCCGCTCGTCGTGCGGATCCCGAGGCGACCGAGCACCTCGCGCGACGGTTCGTTGCGGCAGATGACGAGCGAGTCCCGGCACACGTCCCGCACGAAGTCCGCCAGGCTGTCCGTCATGGCGCCGGCCTCGGCGCCGTAGCCCACGCTGAGCTTGTTCTCGGCGTTCGCCATGCCGAGGGCGCCGGCCATCATGCAGGTCAGCGCGCTCGAGAACTTGCTCTTGAACATCGATCCCTCGCACGCGACCACGCCGTGGTGCCGGGGGCATTCGTCGAACAGGAACTTGGGGAACAAAAGCGGCACCTCCACCTGCCGCACCGTGCGAAAGTACCCCGCCGACCCGGCGGGGTCGGTGGTCATGATCGTAAGCTCGAGGTTCTCGTCGCCCAGCACGTGCCGGAACTGCCGGATCATCTCCTCGACGCGCACGTCCGCGCCCGTGTTGCGGCTGCCCACGTAGCCGGCCAGCAGCAGCTTGAGCGGCGTCCCCGGCGCCCACGTGGTGCGGTCCAGGTCGAGGGCGTGGCGCGTGGCCTGCGCCTCGATGAACCCGCGGACCGTGTCCTGCAGCAGGCGGTCCGGATCCATGCGGTCGAGCAGGCGGCGGATCAGTCCGGGCATCGTGGCTCCTGGGCGGGCCCGCGGGGACGCGCGGCCTTCACGGCGGCGCCGAGCGGCCGGGTCGGCCGGGCCGGGACGAACCCGTCGGGCAGCGGGCGGTGGGGGTAGGTGAAGCCGGAGGAGACGGCGAACCGCAGCAGCGGGTAGCAGTACTCGGTAAACGACCGCGGGGCGTGCCCGAGGGCCTCGACCACCCGCCGGTTGTCGAAGACGGTGTCGTACGTCAGGTAGGGCAGGAAGACCTTGAGCAGGGAGGCCGGGCGGGCGATGCCGAGCTTCTTCGGGGTGGCCATGAGCCGATCCACGAGCCGGTCCACCGGGCGGGACAGACGGGGCACGAACAGCGGGCGCATGGGGTGGCCGGCCCGGCGCAGGGCCCGTGTGATCTCGCCGAACGTGGGGGAGGCGACGCCGCTGGAGAGGCTGTAGGCGTCGTGGGCGGGCTCGCCCAGGTGCAACGTGGCGATGGCCTCCCCCACGTAGTCGGCGGGTACGATGTCCATGCGCCAGTCGGGGTCGAGCGGCACGACCGGGGCGTAGGCCAGCACCGCGAAGGCGTAGACCATGTCGAACTGCGTCGTCTCGGGGAAGCGGCTGTCCCCCAGCACCGTCGTCGGCCGGAAGATCGTCCTGGGCACGTCCGGCAGCAGCTCGTGCACCATGTGCTCGCAGAACTTCTTGGTGCGGGCGTATGGGTCGTAGTCGCTGCGGTCCCAGTCGATGGTCTCGTCCTCGGTGACCACCTCCCCCTGGCGAGTGCCGGCCACGGCGGCCGTGGACACGTCGGAGAAACGCCGAAGTCCGTGGTGGTCCGCCGCATCCCGCGCAAGGCGGATCACCGACAACGTGCCGCGCAGGTTCACGTTGAAGCACGCCTTGGCGGACTTGCGGTTCAGGGAGGCCGCGATGTGCAGCACGGAGTCGATCCCATGGGCCACGCGGCGCCACGTGCCGGCATCCAGGCCGAGATCCGGGGCCGTGAGATCCCCGAAGACGAAGTGCACCCGCCCGAGGACCTCGGCGAAGCGATCGGCGTCCATGTGGAGCTGCCACCCCTTCCACAGCCGCTCGACGGCGGCCCGCTCGTCGCGCGCGCGCACCAGCAGCGCGAGGTCCTCGTCGCTGCGCCGCAGGATCTCGGCGCAGGCATAGCCGCCCAGGTAGCCCGTGGCCCCCGTGACGAAGACCGTCATGACCGCGCCGCCTCCCCGGCCCCGCGGCCCGGCTCGATCCCGAACCGTTCCTCGGCGCGCACGACGGTGACGGGATGGGGTGCCTGGTACGCCTCGCGTTCCTTGCCCTCGTACTCGGGGAAGCACCACCTTCGCAGGCCCGGCATGTGCACGTCCATCCAGTAGCGGCGCCAGTCGATGGAGGCCGGGTCGAAGCGAAACGCCGGGTCGCGGATGGGGACCTCGCGCAGCGCCCGGCACTCGAACGTGAAGTCGTGGTCGTGGATGAACGGCTGGAACAGGTCCATCACGTCCTCGATCTGGCGCAACCGGCGTTCGGCATTTTCCCCCGTGTGGGCCAGTTCGTCGGCCTTCTCGCGCACCTCGTGCGGGATCTTGCTGGGCAGACCGTGCCGCAGGAAACGGTTCGCCTGGTGGACCACGCGCCGGATGTTGCGCACGCTCAAGAGCCCCTCGGGGGTGCTCACGGTGATGTCCCAGCGGGAAAGGAGGACGCGCCGGGCCTTCGTGGCCCCGTGGGTGCGAAGGTGTTTGCGGTGTGCCAGCGCGGACAGGTCGAAGATCCGGTCCATCGTAAGCGGCCGCAGGTCCGATGTGCCGCACTGGTAGACGAGCCGGTGCTCGCGGTGCAGCAGCGCCACCGCCGCGGTCGTCAGGCCGCGCGCCACGTGATCGACCGGGATGACGTCGAGCTTGTTGTAGTGCTTGGCCGGGATGTGCCGCAGCCAGGTGCCGGCCAGGTACACGAGGGGCCCGGAGGTGTTGAACCCCTCGTTCCAGCCCGGAAACGGGAACGACTCGGCGCTCTCGACGATCGCCGGCCGGAACAGCGCCACCGGGATCGTCTCGGCGCGCGCGGCCAGCAGGGCTTCGGCCAGGGCCTTCGTGTAGGTGTAGGTGTTCGGCCAGCCCAACTCGGTGGCGCGGCGCGTGCCGGCTTCGATGAGCGCCTCCTTGACCCGCCGGCGGTGCAGCCGGGCGGCCATGGCACGGATCCGGCTCTCCTTGGGCGCAAGGCCCCGCCGTTCCAGGCGGGCGACGATCTGCTCACGGATCTCGTCGTGCACCGCGGGGTCGTCGGCGGCGGTGACCGTCTCGGCCACGAGGGCGTGCAGGTGTTCGAGCTCGCGCTCGGCGTCGAAGGGGGTGCCGTTGGGGGTTCGGGTCGGATCGAGGGATTCGGGGATCCGTCCCTCCCGCGTCCCCGCCACGTAGCACGTCGAGACGTGGAGCAGGGCCGCGTGGTCGCAGGCCGCGACGAAGTCCGCCGCATGGACGGCGCCCTCGACGTTCGAGGCCAGCGCGTCGCGCAGGTCGGGGTTGAAGTCCACCAGGCCGGCGAAGTTGACCACCAGATCGAGCTTCTTGCGCAGGGGCGCGGCCACCGCCGGGTCGATGCCCAGGCCCGGCAACGACACGTCGCCCTCGACGACCGTCAGACGTCGTTCGAGGTAGTCGGACAGGTCGGCCCCGAAGCGCTCGTGCAGCGGTCGAAACGCGGGCGAGGTGTTGAGCGCGCGTTCGAAGCGTTCGTGCGCCGGGCGTTTCTTGCTGCGGATCAGCACGTAGAGGTGTCCGATCTCCGGCAGCCGGTCGAGCAGCATCGCGAGCCACACCTTGCCGACGAAGCCCGTCGCCCCGGACAGCAGGACGTGCCGGCCCGCGAACGTGGATCGAACGTCGAACGTCGCCATGCGGGTCCCTAGGCGGGATAGTCTCGGATCGGCCAGTTCGCCTCGCGGGCCGCCTTGCGCAGGGTGAAGTCGGGGTTGACGGCGCAGGGTTCGCCCACGGCCGAAAGCAGCAGCACGTCCGGCGCCTTCGAGGCGTAGGCGCGGCAGCGCGAGAGGTCCAGGCCGCGGCGTCGGCCCCAGTCGCGCACGAAGCGCCCCCCTTCGTAGCCGCCCACCACCGGGTCGAGCAGCTTGCCCGTGGCGCGCCCGGCCCGGTATTCGAGGCGGTTCGTGTGCACCTCGTCGGCCACCCCGAGCGAGCGGACGAGCCGCCCCATGACCTCGTCGATCCCCTCACTGAGGACGACGACCGTAAAGCCCTCGCGCCGCAGCCCCTTGAGCAGCTCCACGCCCGTGTCGAGCACCTTGTCCCGCAAGATGTCTTCGACGTACTCCTCGGCCAGGATCGCGATGCGGTCCTCGCTCATGTCGCGCAGGGGCAGGTGGGCGACGCGGTTGCCCAGGCTGCGGTCGCGCTGCCCCAGGGCCGCGAACAGGGGCGCGGCGGCGGCCGTCTGCAGCAGGCGCAGGCCGCGTTCCCGAAAGCCCGGGCGGTGCGCCGCCATGTACGCCACGGCCGACAGCACGCCCCGGTCCACGAGGACGCCCTCGGCCCGCACGAACGCGGCGCGGTCGGAGGTTGCGGGGGTCTTGCTCATGATCGTCCGGGTCCGGGCGCGCGGGCACGACGGCGGCCGGCCGCGCGGCGCGGACGCCGGAGTCTAGCGGCCTCGCGGGGCGCCACAAGGGCTCGGGGGGCCGACTCTGCGCAAACTGCGCAGGTATGCCCGGGCCACGAGGGCCGGCCGCCCGCCGCCGTGGGGCGACCTCGTGGAGGGGGATCGGGGCCGCATGGTGGCGACGATTGCCACCCGGTCGGCCGCGAACGCATCGCCGCCTGCGTCGATCTGGCAGGTCGGGGCCGCGTGGTGGCAACGGTTGCCACCCGGTCGTGGGCCGTTGCCACCGTGGGTGGCCGGCGTCTGCCCCGGAAGACGACGGCCTCCCGGTGCCCGTGGGGCCGCCCGCGCTCGCCTGCCGGCGTCGAACGACGCCCGGTCTTCCTGGCGCCCGGGTATGTCGTGGGCGCACCACCTCGCTCCTTCGGCTCGGGCCGGGGCCGATGGCTCCGCGACGACGTGCCCCCTCCGGCCGTCATGGCCGTGGACCGAGCCGTCCTGGCACGGATCTCGCTTGGAGCGTGGGCCACGAAAGGAGTCCCCCATGACCACGTTCCTGACCCTCGCCGCCCTCGTCTGTCTGACCCTCGCGACCGCGGTCGGCGCCCTGGAACTCCAGGACGCGGCGCAGCGCATCCGGCGCTCGGGCCGATGAACGCCGCCCGCGCCGTCCGTCGCAAGGCCCGCCGCGGCCCTTGCGCCCATCCCCGCCATCGCTGGACGCACCGCACCGCCGCGGTCCCTGAGTCCGTGCCGGTGCCCGTACGCGTGTCCGTTTGCGTACCCGTACGATCCATTGCTGGATGCACCGAACCGCTGCGGTGCCCGTGCCCGTGCGCGTGCCCGGACCCGTACCCGGCCCCACGAACGTTGGAGGTGTCCCGATGCCCCGGCCGGCCGGTGGAGCGGGCGGCAGAGGAGCCCCCGGGCCCCGGGCCTCTTGGGCTTTCGCGCGCCGCCCCGCGGGCCGGTCCTCGGCCGGCTGGCTTCTCGTAGGTCTCGAAGGTTGGAGCTCGGCCTGCGGATTGGCCCGCGGTCCGACGCGCTGCGCCCGCGGCCCTCGGAGGTTCCTCGGAGCAACCCGCCGGCCCCCGGGCCGGCCTCCCGGTGGCTCGATGCGTCC
>JALSIN010000025.1 GCA_026989935.1 Polyangiaceae bacterium
GCGGCGCTACGGAAGATCCCCGAGCATCCGCACCACGACCGGTCCCCCACCGTTCTCCAGGACGACGCGGGTCGTGCCGTTGCCCGTGACCCGCCGGATCGATCCGGACCCCACGGTGTTGATCCGGTCCGTCTTGACGTCGAAGTCGCCCCGGGCATCGATGAACAGGTCGAGGTTCGCGTCGGAGGCGAGTTCCACCGCGATCGAACCACGGTCCACGGCCACGTAGACGTCTCGCGCACCGCCGGTCTGGGCCAGGTGCAAGCGACCGTCGCCCGTCCACAGGTCCACGATACCCGGTGTGTGCACATCCACGTCGCCTACGTCCGTGCGCACGACGACCCCTTCGTCCGCCCCGAACACCACCACGTCGCCCGCGCCCGTAAACGCCCGCACGTTGGCCCGCGTCCCCGACACGTCGATGTCTCCCACGTCCGTGTCGAGCTCCAAATCGACGTCATCGGGCAAACGGACCTCGCCCAGTTCGAGTCGCACCTGCTCCTCGAAGTCCAGGTCTTCGATGACCGACAAGACGCCGAACCCGTCGGCCACGTCGAAGACGATCTCCGCCCGTTCCGTGAGGTTCTCGGCCTCGCGCCGCGTGCCCCCGAAGGCCAGGAACACCCCATCGAAAGTCAGGGTGCGCGGACACTGGGCGTCGCCGGCCGAACAGGCCACCACGGTCATCGGCGAGTCGGCCATTTCGACCCGCACCGTGTCCACCCCCGAAAGGTCGAAGCTGCCCGATACGGGGCGCTCGACCTTCGCCCCGAAGACACAGGCGACACACGGCATCAACCCGAGGAACAACGATCGTCGCATGGTCTAAAAGTGCACTCCGATCCCGCCGCCGAGTTCGAGCGTAGGGGCGTAACGGGGCAACGAGCCCCCAAAGGCATAAAACCGCGTGGCGAGCGGCACCGAAAGGCGCGGGAACAACCCCAAGGAGATCGCATCGGTCACGAAGATCCGCAGGCCGAGCTGGCCGTAGACGAACCCCGAGACGGCTCCCCGCGCCCCCGCACCGCCGTCCCTTCCGGCGGACTGGAAGACACCGCCAACGGACAAGGTAATCCATGTCCGCCGGCGGTCGAACACGCGGTAGCCGAAACGCACCCCGGCCTGCGACATCCTGCGCCCGGTCTGTCGATCGCGCCCCCCACCGATGTCGGAAAACCCGAGGTTGAAGCGGGGCACCGGCTCGAACATGAACGAGACGTTGAAGTCACGCAGGAGCTGGTGCGAGGGCTGCCCCGGGCGCGTGGCGATGGTGTAGAGGCCCGCCAGCTCGATCCGGAGAACAAAATCCTTGTTGGGACGAACGGGCTGGCCCCGGGCGACCTGGTGAGCGTCGAGGATCTGTCCGGCGTACAGCAGGCCGAGGGCGCCGCTGGCCACCCCGAACCCCGCAAGACGCGCGACCTCCTGGGTGGCCGGGATGGTGTCGTCCGCCCGGCCCCCGGTGCCCTCGCGCGGGTCGGTCCGCGGCCAGAGCATGATCGTGGCGGTCAGCAGGCCCGCCGTGGA
The DNA here is from genome assembly GCA_026989935.1 of Polyangiaceae bacterium. Lineage (GTDB taxonomy): Bacteria > Myxococcota_A > Polyangia > Nannocystales > Nannocystaceae > J032. Next base: position 1,528 of record JALSIN010000025.1, read on the forward strand.
CAGGAGAATCGCGGCCCCCTTGCCGGGCTCGCCGTTGAGCATCTGGCCCGTCCCGGGGATGATGGCGGAGGCGGCGGGAAAGACGTACCAACGCCAGATCGAGGCCAACTCGGCCGGGGTCGGCTCCGCCCGATCGGAATCCCGCCCAGGCGAATCGGGCGGCGGCCGGTCGGAAGAACGCACGCGGGCCGGCTCGTCCGAAACCGGGGGCGGCGGCGCCCGCCAGGCTTCGGGCAACGCAGGCGGGCTCGCCCCAGTTTCCCAGACGATGCGCCCCCCCCCCGGCCCCAGGAGTTCGTAGCGCCCCGGGGCCAGAGCCACGCGCACGGGCCGAACGCTCGGACCGACGACGGCCACGCGCGCCCCGCCGTCCGCCCGGATCTCGATGGGGTGTGCCAGCGGCGGCAGTTCCAGGACGGGGCCGGCGGCCGCATCGGACGAGGCCGACGCCCGTCCACCGCCCTTCTTCGCTCGGCCGGCCCCGGGGGCCTTTGCAGCCGCACCACCGGGTGCGACCTCCTCCTCTACGTGCTCCGGAGCCACCGCCGCACGCGCCACGTGCAACGGCGCCACCAAACAAGCCGCGCACGCGATCGTGGCGATGGGACGGCGTACGGGCACGCTGCCTTGCTTATAGACGGCCCCTATCCTCCTCGCAAGCGGCCGGCATCGGCACGGCCCCGTGCAGCCGGATCGTAGGGCCGTACGACGTCGGGTACGCCCCCGCGCCGCAGAATCGTCCGCTCCAGCCGGAGCATGGCGCGGGCTCGCCTCGGCTCGTCGTGATCGTACCCCGCCAGGTGGCAGAGCCCGTGGACGCAAAGGCGAAGCGCCTCCTGCAGGGGTCCGTCTTCGGCCTGCGCGCGCAGCACGGGCCAGCACAGTGCGACGTCGCCGCCCCGGGCGTCGTCCGGAAACGCCAGGACGTCCGTGGCGTAGGTCTTGCCCAGGTGGCGGCGGCCCAGTTCGAGCATCGTGCCCGCGTCCACGACGCGCACGCGCACGTCCCCGGGATCCAGGCGCAGCACGGGCGCCCCGCGCCGGACGATGCGCTCGAGGCGGCGCCGCAACACCGTCGCGTCGAAGGGGGGGGACGGGCACGCCACGAACACGTGCGGGCGTGCCCTCAACGCCCCCCTCCCGAAACGTCGAGGCCGATCGCCCGGTAGACCTTCTGTTCCACGAACAGGTCGAACAGCGCCCGATCGATGCGCCCGGCCTCGGCCTCCGCGGCAAGGATGTCGAGGGCATGGGGGACGGGCACGGCCTTCTTGTAGGGCCGATCGGCCGCCGTCAGGGCGTCGAAGATGTCGGCGATCGTCATCATGCGCGCCTCGGGTGGAATCTCCTCGGCCGGCAGGCGGTTCGGATATCCGGTGCCGTCGAGGTACTCGTGGTGCTTGGCGGCGATGTCCGGAACGCGCGAAAACTGCTCACCCCAAGGGATCCGAACGAGGAAGTTGTAGGTATGCGTGACGTGGCTTTGGATCTGTGCGCGCTCGTCGTCCGTAAGGCTCCCCTTGCGCACGAGCAGGGCCCGGACCTCGTCGTCTTCGAGGATCCGGATGCGCCGGCCGTCGCCGTCGCGAAACTCCATGCGCGAAAGCTCCTGAACCCGCGCGGCCGGCTCCGCCGCGAGCACCGTGGGCTCGTTCGCTTCGAGCACCGCCTCGGCCATGGCCGACGCACCCGCCAGCCGCTCGGAAAGTTGCCGGGCGAGCGTCTCCCCGTCCGGGGTGTGCCCGGCCCGGATCTGTTCGAGGGTCGTGCGAGCGATCTCGAGGTGGATCGCCGTACGCATGTGGGCGATGCGTCCGAGGATCCGGTCGAGCTGGACGGGGTGCAGCTTCTTCGCCTTGACCAGCACGTCCTCGCGCACCCCCACCTTGCCGAAATCGTGTAGCAACCCGGCGTACTCGATCTGCTTGAGAGCCTGTCGGTCGAAGCGCAGCACCGCCAGCGGCCCGTCGTCCACGCGGTCCACCGCCTGCGCCAGCGCCACCGTAAGGTCCGCCACCCGCTGGCTATGCCCGCTGGTCGTCGGGTCGCGTTGCTCGATGGCGTGCACGCTCGCCCGCACGAAGCCCTCGAACAGGCCGCGGATCTCCTCGTACAGCCGGGCGTTCTCCAGGGCCACGGCCGCCTGGGCCGCCAGCGCGTCGCACAGGCGCTCGTCGGCCAGGGAGAACGGGTGGACCCGGGTGGCGAAGTCACCGGACGAAAGGGGATCGGCACCGTCCTTGGCGTTGATGAGTTGCAAGACCCCCACGACCTTCCCGTCCGGGGGCCGCAACGGTGTGGTGAGCATCGAGCGCGTCTGGTAACCGAACCGTTCGTCGAAGCGGCGGTCGTGGTGGAAGCGGCGGCCGAGCGCCGTCGGGTCCTCGTACAGGTCGGCGATGTTGATCGCCATCTCGTGCACCACACACGCCCCCACGATGCTCTCCTCGGTCACCGGCACGGTAAACTCGGAGAAGTCCGCGTCCACGGAATCGTTTTGCGCCACCTTGAAGCGCAGCCGCCTGCCGTCGTTCTCGACCAGGTAGATGCTGCCGGCGTCCGCGCCGGTGATCCGGCGGGCATGGGTCAAGATGAGATCGAGCACCCGCCCCGGATCGCGCTCCGCGTTGAGGGCAAGCCCGATGTCGAGTAGCCGGGATGTGGTCTGCACCGCGCGCGCCCGGTCGGCGGCCCCGAGCGCGGTCGCGACGACGGCCTCGGCCGTGGCCGCGGTGATTGGCAGGGGCAAGAACGAAACGCACCGCCCCGCGCACGCGGCAAGGCGCGCCGGCGACGGCTCCCGCCCCACGAAGATCACGGCGCCGCCGCCGGGCACCGCGACCGACTCCGTCCCCTCGCCTCGATCGAGGAAGACCTCCGTCGGCCCGGTATCCAAAAGGGCGCCGCCCGCGACCTCCGCAAGGATCCCCCGCCCGGCGTACGCGGCGCCAAGGTGCGAAAGAAGGTCCTCGAAGGTCTCGAGGACGGTGGCCGCCCGCCCCCGAGGGGACATGGCCGCCCCATCCTGCGCCGAAGTGGCCTCGGGCATCCCAGCCAGTATAAGCCGGCCCGATGCGGGACGCCCACGGCGACCACGCGGTGAGGCTACCGGAGCACCGTCCCTTCCTGGGGCCTGCACGCGCTGCCCGCCCCCCCCATGGAAGGATCATGGCCACGAAACGGCGCATCCTTTCGGCCCTCCTCGCGTCCGTCGCGCCCGACCTGGGGCGCCTTTCGTGCCTCGACCGCACGCGGGAACGGCTCGGTCGCGGCTTGCTGCCGGCCGGCGGCACCGCGGACCCAAAAGAGGCGGCCGACCTGGTCCTGGCGGACGCCAGCGACATCGAAGGCGCCCTTCGGCACGTGCGGGCGGACGGTCTCGTGCTGTCGTTTGCCCCCGATGGCGAGGATGCCCACCTGCTCGCCCCCGACGCCCCGGTGGACGTGCGCGGCACCGTACGCACCCAAGAGGGCGTCTTTCGCCTGTGCGTGCCTCGACCCCGGGTGGCGAGCGAGGACCCGATCTCCCTCGTCGTCCCGACCCAAGACGATCTCCCCGCCCTGTCGCGCCTCGTATCCGTGCTCGCCGCCGAATCCGTCCACCCGCCCTGGGAGTTGGTGGTCGTGGACCGCGGATCCGAGGACGGCACCAGCGGGTTCCTGCGCAGCATTCGCGGCGCCTTCCGCGCCGTCCACCTGGCCCGCGAGAGTTCGCTCGAAGAGGCCGTCACGACCGGCCTTTCCGTCGCGCGGGGCAGCCTGGCCTTCGTCGTCGCCCCGGGGTGGTTGCCCGCGGCCGGTTGGCGCGGCAAGCTCGTGGAGATCGCGCGCCGGGACGAACGGGCCCGTGCCTGGATCGGCGCCCTCTATGACGGCAAGAGCGGCCGGGCCCTTCCCGCGCGGCCCGGCCCCTTGGGGACGCCCACGGTCTACCGCCTCCCCCTGCGCCACGACGGCGCCGTCGTGGTCGAGCCGTCCCTGCGCGTCTATATGGGTCGCCTGGCGCGCCGCCCCCCCGCCCAAGACCGCCCTCGAAGGCCCCGGCACACCCCGGAAACCCTCTCGTTTTCCGGCCTTCGCGCCGTGCCCCACCCCCCCGAGGCCTAGGACACGCCGCCCGCCCCCGCCTCGGTCTCGCGCTGCAGAAAGGCCACCGCGGCCGCCAGACGCGACCGGCATCGGTCCTTGCCGCACACGACCATGGTGTCGAACAGCGGCGGTGCCGCCTTGCGCCCAGCCACCGCCAGGCGCAGCAACGTGAACAGTTCGCGCGGCTTCCAGCCGTGCTCGGCGCAAAACCGCCGGGAAAACGCCTCCAGGGCGGCCGGCTCGAAGGTCCGCGCCTCGGGGTCGGTCTCGAGGGCCTTGCGGTAGACGTCCAGGATCGCCGCAGACTCGGCCAGGCTCCGCTTCTTCAGACGGAATGCCTCGGCCACCGGCCGGTAGTCCACGTGCTCCCCGAAGAACATGGTCGCGTACGGCACGATCTCGTCGAGCCGGGTGACACGGGGCTGGACCAGTCGCAAGATCGCCTTCCAGCGTCGCGGCCCGAGCACCTCCTCGAACACCCGCGCATCGAACGCATCGGCCTCCATCGCCCGCAGGTCGTCTCCGTTCCAGGCGTCGAGCTTCGCGCGGTCGAACACCGGGCCGCCCGCCTGCACCCGGGACCAGTCGAACGCCTCGATCATCTCGTCGAGCGTAAAGCGCTCCCGCCCGTCCGGCATCGAAAACCCCAGGGTGGCCAGGTAGTTCAAGAACGTCGCAGGCAGATACCCCATCGCGCGGTAGTAGTCCACGGAGACCGGGTTCTTGCGCTTCGACAGCTTCGAGCGGTCCGGATTGCGCAGCAGCCCCAGGTGGTAGAAGGCGGGCAGTTCCCACCCGAAGGCGCGATACAGCAGCACATGCTTGGGCGTCGAGGTGATCCATTCCT
>JALSIN010000026.1 GCA_026989935.1 Polyangiaceae bacterium
GCGCTGGTCGCCGAACTGGGCCCGCAGCAGGTCCAGGTCCTGCTCCGTGGCGCGCTGCTCGAGGGCCGCCTCGATCGCGTCCAGCATGCGGCGCGCGTGCGAGCGCCGGTCCTGCGGCGTGGTGGCGGCCGGGTCCGGCAGCACCTGCAGGAAGCCCGCCCCCAGCGTGTGGCGCTCGCCCGCCGCGTTGTCGACGTAGGCGGTCCACTCGTAGCGCCCCGGCTGCCATTTCGCCGTCTGCGACGCCGGGACGTTGAAGGCGTGGTCGGCCCCCGACGCCGTGGCGTCGACGTGGTAGATCCCCTGATCGCTGAAGATCGCGTAGTGCAGCGTCCAGCCGTCGCTCGCCGGGTACTCCGGCACCTGGTCGGTCCAGCGCAGCGTGTCGCCGGCGACGATGCGCCCCGGGATCTGAAATGTCGCCATCGCCCTCACCTCCAGCCTCCGACGAAACCACCGCCGCGGCGTCGGCTCCGTGCGCGCCGCGGACGGTCCGTGCCCTGACGGTCCTCCGATCCAGTCTGCGCCGCGCGCGCCGCCCCGCCCGGTGCCGCCTCGCCCGGCTCGTCGTCGCCGGCCCCGCCGCTGAACAGGTCGGCCGTGGGCGGCTGCACGCGCGCCTCGATGCGGTCCCAGTCGCTGTCGCGCAGCATATGCACGCGCACCGCCGGGTGGCAGGCGGCCGCGTAGGCGTAGACGAAGCAGTCGAGCGCCTCGTTGCGCCGGCCGCTGAGCCGGCGCCAGCGGTTCGCGGTCGCGTCGAAGCGCTCCGCGGTGAGCTGCAGATAGAAGTCGTCGGGCAGGTCGCGCGGGAAGCGGATCCGGTGCCGCGCGGGATCGGGCTCGCCGGCGTCGGCGTGGAGCTTGGCGAACAGCGCGCCCTTGGCGGTGTCCGCGCCCACCCGCCACAGCTCGACGCCGCCGCGCAGCACGCCGCCGCGCGTGTTGACGTCCTGCTTGCTGGGGCGCCCGGCGATGATCGGGCGGTTGGGGAAGCGGTCACCCTTGACGGCCAGCACCAGGCGGTGCTGGCGCACGCGGCAGAAGTTGTAGGCCATGTGGGTGTGGTGACCGCCGGTGTCGACCGCGACCGCCGTCAGCCCCATCGCGACGCCGTAGCGGTTGCGGATGCGCGCCTGCAGCCGCTCATCGAGCGCCTGCCAGGCCTCCTCCGTGCCCGGATCGCCCGGCAGCTCGAACCAGTCGATCACCCAGCAGCGCTCGCCGCGCCCCCAGCCGAGGATCAGCACCGCGAAACGGTCGTCCTGGACGTCCACGCCGGCGGTGAGGATGAGGCAGCCGTCGGGGATGGTGCGGCTCGCGTAGCCGCCGGCGCGGGCACGCAGCTCCTGCCAGTCCACCTTGCCGGACTCGTCCTCGTACGGGAGCCCCAGCAGCGTGTTGTGGTAGGTCTGGAGGAGCTCGCGCTCGCCGCTCTCGCGCGCCTTGCGACGCTCCTCGGCGATCTCGGCCCAGGTGTAGCCGAGGCCGATGGGCGCGTAGAGCGCCGAGAGGTGGAAGCTCGGGTAGGCGCCGTCCGGGTTGGCCGGACGCCACGCGCCGCGCTCGAGCATCCAGGTCTTGTGGTGATGGGCGATCGCCTGCCCGCAGGCCTCGCACAGGTAGGTGCCGTCGTCCTGGAGGCCCTCGTCGCGCAGCACCTGCATGTGCTCGCAGTGCGGACAGGGCACGTGGTAGTGGCGCTGGTCGCCGGCCTTGAACTCGGCCTCGATCACAGAGGCGTCCTTGATCGTCGGCGAGCTCACGATGAAGATCTTGCGCCGCGGAAAGGTGGCCGTGCGGCGCTCGGCGAGCGTGAGCGGGCTGCCTTCACCGTCCACGTCCTCGGGGTAGCCGTCCACCTCGTCGGCGAACAGGAACCGCACCGGCATCGAGCGCAGGTCCACGGCGCTGTTCGCGCCGGCGATCACCAGCAGCCCACCCGGGAACTCCTTGAGCAGGGTGGTGTTGCCGCTGTCGCGGGATCGGGCCGGCCGGATGCGCTCGCGCAGCACGGGGGTCGCCTCGATCATCGGCGTCAGCCGTTGCCGGCTCCAGCGCTTCGCCAGCATCTGCGTTGGCACCACCACCATCATGGGCCCGGGCGTCTGGTGGATGATCGACCCCACCCAGTTGTTCCCGCACTCGGTCTTGCCGATCTGCGTGCCGGCCATGAGCACCACGCGCCGCGCAGGGTGCTCGACGCTGAGGCAGCGCATGATCTCCCGCAGGTAGGGTGTGCGGTCGGTGCGCCACCGCCCCGGCTCGCTCGAGGCCTCGCGCGGCAGCACCCGGTAGCGGTCGGCCCACTCGTCCACGGGCAGCGCCTCGGGCAACGCCCAGCCGCGCGCCCAGCCGCGGCGGAAGGCGCGGCGCCCGTCCGCGAGCCAGGGCAGCTCGAGGCGCGCGGGATCCGCTTCCAGCACGGCGCTCATCCGCCCTCCCCCGTCGCCGCCGGCGCCGAGGTCTCGGCCGGCTCCACGGCTGCGCTCGCCGCCAGCTCGCGCGCGATGCGGCGGACCTCCGCCTCCAGCAGCGCGTAGACGCGCGCCTCGTCGGTCTCGGCCGCGAGCTGCGAGGCGAGCCGGTCCGGCAGCGCGAGGATCGCCTCCTGGGCCTGCCTGGCCCGCGCGAAGGCCTCGGCCTCCACCTCGTCGGCGCGCACCAGGCGCCCGGCGCGTTCCTCGAGCTCCAGCCGGCGGGCGAGCGCCTTGAGGCGCGTCTCCTCCGCCTTGGCCTCGAGATAGGCGATCCGGCCGGGGCCATCGTGCGCGGCCTCCGCCGACTGCTCGGCACGCCGATCGCCGCCATGCACCGGGTTCAGCACCGCGTCGAGCCGCGCGTCCGTCGCCGCGACATCGATCCGCCCGTCCGGGCCCTCGACTAGGAGGCCCTGGCGCCCGTACTTGGTGATCTGGCCCTGGTTCACGCCGCGGTACCGGGCGTATTCGGCGCGCGTCATGTACGGCTTCGGCATCTCACCGGCCCCGACTTGCCCAAGCGAGCCCCTTGCCCATCAACAACTTGCCCAACACTCCCCGCCTGAAACTGGCGCAAAACCGCGGCTCCGCGGACTCGCATGCGGCGACCCGACACAGGACCCGCCGGCACTGGCGCATGCACAACAATGGTGCGGCTGTTGTCCTAAGTGACTGAACCATCGTCGCGCATCATCCAGGTGTTCCTACCTGTTCCTACCTTGGACCCATCAGGTAGGAACACTTAAATGATTGATTCGAAAGCTTTGTTCCTACCGTTCCTACCGTTCCTACCTTTCCCTATATAGAGCACGGCGCGCGGTGTGCAGGAGCGCGAGCGCCAGACGCCACGCGCAGCGCTATACGCGCGCGCGCGAGGAAGGTAGGAACGGTAGGAACATCCCTTTCCATTCATACGCTTAAGTGTTCCTACCTCGCGAAATCGAGGTAGGAACAGGTAGGAACGGTAGGAACATTTATCCACAGGCCTTGTTGTCATGGCGGCCCATGTTGTGGCGGCGGCGCCACACTTCCGGCGGTTTCTCGCGAAACCGATTACGCCGGCCGCTCGTAGACCCAGCACAGCACCCCCTCGACTCGCCGCCGCACGCGGCGCCAGCCCAGGCGGCGCATGATGGCGCCGACCCGCATCTGCTCCTGGCGCGACTGCTTGGCGGTCTCGATCCCGAGCGCCCAGCGCATGATCTCGGCCGTGGTGACCTCGCTCACCGGCCAGCTCGGCGTCACCTGTCCCATCCGGTCGGGATAGCGCTCAAGGTGGCCATCGAGCCAGGCGAGGATCGGCTCCTCCCAGACGTCCACGTCGTAGCGGGCGTCCTGCTCGGCGGCCGCCTCCGGCGGGAACTCCCACCACGGCTCGCCGCGCCGGTAGCGCGCGTCAGCCTCCGCCCAGAGCTGATCACGCAGGTCACGCAGCGCCTCGAGGTTGATCTCCGTGCAGCGCACGGGATAGAACCGCCGTGCCCCGGTCTCGTCCTTGAGGTAGGTGTCGTCGTTGGTGGTGCCGACGAAGACGCACTGGCGCGGGAACTGGCGTGCGTAGCGGCCATAGCTCGGTCGGTAGGTGTCTTCCTGCGCCGACAGCGCCTGTTTGATGCGGTTGCGGTCCGCCTTGGAGAAGGCCTGCAGCTCGGCGATCTCCACCATCCAGCGGCCCGCCAGGATCTGGTAGAAGTCCTTGTTCTGCGGCGACTCGAGCATCTCGGCGAACCACTCGGGGCCGCATAAGGTGCGCACGAAGGTGCTCTTGCCCACGCCCTGCGGGCCCTCGAGGATCACCATGTGGTCCACCTTGCAGCCCGGCTCGCGCACACGCGCGACCGCCGAGATGAGCCAGTTCATGCCGACCGCGCGCGTGTAGTCGTTGCGCGGCGCACCCGCCAGGTCGGCGAGAAAATGCGGCAGCCGCTCCTCCCCGTCCCACTGGAGGCCGTCCAGGTACGCGAGCACGGGGTGAAAGCCGTGGCGCGAGGCCACCACCTCGATGGCCTCCAGCGCCGTGCCCGTGCCGACCGAGAGCCCGTAGTGGTCGGGATCCCCGAGCCAGGCGGCGAGCTCGGCGCCGTCCACGTCGGTGACCTCGCCCAGGCCACCCCCGTAGGGTGGCTGGCGCACCTTGAGCACGCGGTTGGCGAAGCGGTCCATGCGGTAGACGCCCCGCCAGGCCGGGTGGTGCTCGAGGATCGTGATGACGTTGTAGAGGCTCGGGCGGAGCTGCCCGTGGCCGTTGCGGACCAGCCGGCGCTGCCAGGCCATCTCCCGCCAGGCGGCGAGCGCCTGGTCGAGCTGGGCCCGCACCGCCGCCAGGCCCCGGGCGACGTGCAGGTCGTTCCAGTCGGTGCCGGCGCCGTCCTCGCCGAAGTCGGGCAGCGCGGCGACGCCGTCCACGGCCCTGGCCGCCGCCTGCGCCTTGCGCCGGCCCGGATTGCCGCGCGTGGCCCGGTCATCGTCGCCACACACCACGATGGGGCCGGCGTCCGGGTAGGCGTCCTTCAGCGCCCGCGCCACGGGCTCCAGGTTGCCGGCGTCGAAGGCGACCGCCACCGGCCATCCCGTCGCCTCGTGCACGCTGGCCGCGGTGGCGTAGCCCTCGGCCACCGCGACGGGCTCGCCGGCCTGCACCCGGCCGATGAGGTGGAAGGCCCCGCGCTTGGCGGTGCCCGTCAGAAACCGCTTGGTGCCGTCCGGCGCGATGAACTGCAGGCCGCGCAGGGCGCCCTCCGGCCCCCGCACCGGCACGACGAGGCTGCCGCGCGAGAAGCGCACGCCCCAGGCCTTGACCTTCTTGCGGTCGAGGTACTCGCAGCGGCCGCTCTCCGGGAGCTTCTCCCAGATCTCGGCCGCACGCGCGGCCGCCTCGCGCGCCACCGCTTCGCGCTCGCGCTCGATCTGGCGCTGCTGTTCGGCCTGGCGCCGGCGGACCTCGGCGCGGTCCGCCTTGTCGAGGTCACGCCCGAGGCGCAACTTGTGCACCTCGTCGCCCTGCTTCCAGTTGCCGTAGGCGCCGACGATGAGCGTCCTGCCCGAGGGCGTGACGAGCTCGCGGGCAACGTACCAGCCCGACTTGCGGCCAGGCTTGTCGTCCTCGACCGGCACGCGCTGCAGCGTCCCGCTCAGGTCGAGGCGCTCGACCAGCAGGCCGGCGCTGCGGAGCTGCTCGAGGACCTCGTCGACCGTCATGCCGTCGCCTCCCGCCGCTCGCGCAGCAGCGCCATCACCCCGTCGAGCCGCGCGTGCAGCGTCTCGAGCGTGTCGTCGTTGCGCACGACCAGGTCGCCGGGCTCAACCTCGAGCCCCAGCTCCGAAACGTGCGCGCGCACGGCCGGCGCCTCAGGGCGCACGATGTGCACCACGGTCCCGCCGCGGGCCCGGATCCAGGCCGCCTCGTTCGGGAAGCGCACGTCCGAGAACACCACTCCGGCATAGCGCGTGCCGCCGGCCAGCTCGAGCATCAGCAGCCGGCGCTCGGCCACCCACTGCCAGAGATCCGGATGCACCAGCTCGCGCCCCCACTCCGTGCCGAGCGTCTGGTACAGCGCCCGCGGCGACACCCCGAGCCCCTCGAGGGGCTCCTCCTTCAGCACGCCGTCGAGCGCCTGCGCCGGCACGCCGAGCAGCACGCCCACCATCTCCTTGATCGGCGCCGCGAAGGCCATGGACACGAGGCCGTAGCGCTCCGCGAGATAGGCCGCGGCCGTGTCCTTGCCGCTGCGCGCCCTACCCGCAAGCCCGATCAGCAGCACGCTGCGCCTCCTCCCACCGCCGCCAGGCCTCGCGCCGGTTTCGCGCGAAACGCTCGAGCAGCGGGTAATACTCCTCGACGTGATAGCGCACGAGCTCCCGCCATTCCGGCGGCACCCGCCGCATCGCCGCCGCCCGCTCGGCGGGCGGCAGGCGGTAGATCTCGTTGATGAGCCGGCTCAGCGACGGCTGCAGCACGCATCGCTCCCCTAGG
>JALSIN010000027.1 GCA_026989935.1 Polyangiaceae bacterium
CCGAAGGGGGCCGCGGAGCCGGATCGTGAAGCGCCGGGGCTGCCCGTCCACGTAGATCGGTTCCTGTCGTTCGGCAAGCACGTCCACGAACGCCTCTTCGAGGACCCGCTCGAGATCCACCCGTCCTTGTTGGATCTCGAACGATCCGCCCACGAAGGGCAGGCGGACCACCCCGCCGGGCTCCAGGTCGAGCCGCCCTCGAAACTCTGGGCGATCGTACGTCCCGCCCACGTGGACCTCGAATCGCGCCTCGACACCCTCGGCGATGTTGTTGTCCACTCGCAGCGGGGCGACGGTGGCCACGTCCAGGTCGAGGGAGAGATCGCGCAGGGCCCCGGGGGGAGGGGAGGGCGCCTCGACGGCGTTGTCGAAGAACGACAGCAGTCCCACGCTCTCGAGAGCGTTTTTCACCCACCGCGCATCCTCCACCGAGATCGTCCCTCGCAGCAGCGACGGCGTGGCTCCCAGCAATCGCATGTCCGGTGAGGAGATCGTGGCGACGAGTTCGGCCCGCCCGCGCCCGTCGTAGGTTCGTACGGAGATGTCGCGTAAGGTGGTGCGGATCCGGGCATCGGTGAAGGCGCCGGCGTCGAGATCGTAGGCTGCTCGCCCCCACAGTACGGCGCGACCTCGGCTGCCGACGGTGGCCTCGAGGGCCGTGGGTGGTGGGCGCTCCGCTTCGACGCCGATCGCTCCGGCCACGAGAGCGTCGGCCTCACCCTCGCTCAGGCCCGATGGACAGGGGGCCTTGCGGCAGTAGCGGACCACGAGCATTCCTCGGCGGATCTCCACGGGTTCGATCCCAACCGGGGCCGCGATGCGCAGGTGATGCCGGCCGCCGAAGCGGATGTCCACTTCGGCCCGGTGCACCGGGGCCTTGCCTCCGAGGCGGCCCGCGACGAAGGCCTGCGCCACCCGTGCGCTGCCCTCGACGCGCCAGCCGCCCGGCAGCGGGTCGCCCGCCACGTCGGCGGGCAGCGCGCCCTCGACATGCACCGCGTACCGGCCGGCGCACGGGCCCCGGTAGGTCAGAAAGGTGGGGACGTCGGGTCGGCTGAGGATCCGCAGCGGGTCGTCGCCGAAGCGACCGTCGGCCTCCAGGAGTAGGTCGTCCCCCACCGGGCGCAGTTCGAGGCGGTCGAGCTCGACGGGGGGAAGGTCGGCGGCATGGATCTCGATGGGCTCGCTGCCGCCGGTCCGGCGCACCGATCCGGACAAGGTCGGGGCGAGCAGAGGACCGTCCACGGACAGGTCGATGGCGACCGCCCCGCGGGCGCGGACGGCCTCGGTCCACAGCGGTGCGACGGGGGCAAGGTCGAGTACACCCCGTACGGTCGCATGTCCGCCACCGGGTGCCGACGGCCTCTGCGAGCCGGGCTCTAGGCACTGGTCACCTGTCGCCCGCGGTGGCGCGAGGTCGAACGATCCCGCCACGGTCACCGCGCGGCCCGCCCGGGTGCGTAGTTCCACGGGGCGTTCGAGTTGGATTTTCGTCCCGGTGACGTTTGCTCGTACCGATTGCACGGAGCAGAGGGCAACGGCGCCGTCGCAGGCGGGCCCACGGGCCGCATCGTAGGACGCGCGCGAGACCACGAACAGCCGTTCCGCCGAGACCTGGGCGCCAAGTGTCGCCTCGTGGGACCGCCGTGCGGCGCAGTCCGAGATCATCGGTCGGGTGCCGCCGCAGGCCAGCAAGGAGGCGCCGAGCCCCTCGATGCCGGCGACGACCTGCGGAAGGCCGGTCTGCGGTCCTTCGAGGCTCCGCAAGAGGTGGTCGAGCGTGATCGTGGGCACGTACACCGTGCCCTGGGCATCGACCGTACCATCCTGTCCGATGGCAAGCAGCGCATCGAGGCGGGCTTGCAGGTCTCCGTTCGGGGTTGCCAGGTCGCCCTCGATGCGCAGCTCCCGGTGTGCGGCCAGGGGGCCTGCGCGGTCGATGTCGGCGCTGTCGATCCGAAGCTCTCCCGCCCCCAGGTCGAGGCCGCCGACGTGCACCCCGACCACCCGTACCGTGCCGTGTGCGCTCGGACGAACTGCCGTGCCCCCGACCCGTAGCCGGGTCCCGGGGGCGATCTGGGCAAAGATTGGGCTTTCATCCACGAACATCGAGGTCAACAGCCCCAACGGCACCCCGCCGGCCTGCACGTCGAGGTCGAGGGGGTGTGGGGTCGAAAGGCCCACGGATCCGGACAGATCCACGCGCCCGATCGGAATGCTCACGGACGGGGCGTGGAAGGGGCTCGGTTGGCGGTGAAACGGCAGGGACAGGCGCTCGATGTCCACCGTCTCGGGGGTCACGCGCAACTGCGCCTGGGCCCCCGCGAAGGTGTGGCCACGCACCGTCACGCTTCGCGCGTACAGGGCGGCGCGGGCCTCGATGGCGTCGATGGGCACCGGTTTGCCGTGATCGTTTGCCACGTCGATGCGCAGATCGGCCGCGCCACGAACGTCTGCGCCGAACAAGCTCGACAGGTCGATGCCGTCGAGGTCCACGGTGGCGCGCACGCGCGGGGTTTCCAGAAAACGGCCGCGCGAGGCAAGGACCAGGTCCACGTCCACGCGTCCGGTACCGCCGAGCAGGGCGCCGCGCGGGGCCCGAAGCTTGAGGGTCCCGGCCTCGATCCAAAGGCGGGCGCTGGGGATCGTGCCGCCGGGGCTGCCGGGTAGACCGACCCCGGCGACCGACAGCGATCCCGCAGGCCCTGAAAGGCGCGCGGGCGGTCCGGCAAAGCGCAACGAGGCGTGCAGGCGCTGGAACAGCGGGGGCCAGCCGAAGGCGCGCGCCGTCTGGGCGCCGTCGGACACCTCCACGTCGAGGTCGCCGCCGCGGATGCGCCCGGCCGGCGCGGCCCACTCGCCGGAGACGACCGCGCGCCCGCCCGGGGCCGAGATCCGAAAACCGTCCGTGGCGATCGAGCCGTCGTGATCGATCGCCACGCGGCCGGACAGCCCGATCCGGGTCGGGAGGCCGTCCTCCGACGGGCCCCGTCGTCGTCGCAGGTGTACGTTGTCGAACGTGAGTGCTGCGGCCAGGGAGGTGGAGGGCGGGGCTTCGTTCGTCTCACCCCGGTTCGCTGCCGGCGGGGAGGGGCCCGTGGACGCCAGGATCTCCAACTCCACCCCGAGCCCACCCGAAGCGGTGCCGGCCAGGCTCGCGGCGAGGTCGGGCTGCGAGCCGGCCACCAGACCGGCGGGATCCACCTCGTCGAGGGCGAATCGCGCCGCGAGGTACCAGGGTTCGTCCGGCAGGTCGGGCAGGACGATCGTGCCGGGTGGATCGACGAGCGTGACCCGTCCGCCGAGCACCTCGGCGTCGAGATCCGAGAAGAGAAACTGCCACCGTGTGTCGTCGGGCCCCACGGCCGGGGTGCGAAGGTCGGGGGCCACACCGCGGCGGTGGGCCAGCACGCGCGCCCGCACCGTACGGGCCACCCACGCCGGCTCGTCGAACAGGTCCACGGTCTCGGCCGAGAGATCCATGAGGAAGTCCGGCGCGGACATCGGTCCGACGATGGTCACGTGGGCCGGCCGCCCGGTGGCATCGACCGTGCGATCGTCGATCCCGAGCCGGCGCTGTACGGCGCCCACGAGCCCGCCGGCGTCGGGCGTGTCGAGGGTGACCTCGACCTTCGTGATCGCGTCGTCGTAGCGGAACACGTCGCGCAGGCGGCCCACGACCGTTGCCGGGGAGCGTTCGATGGGGGCCGAAAGGTGCACGCCCACGTCGCCGTCGGCGATGGGACCGTGGCCTGCGTCGAGGGCGAGGGTCGTGCCGCGCCCGATCTGGAAACGTCGGCCGGCGATCTCGATCAGCCCGCGCGCCGGGACGGCCCCCACGTGGAACCGAAACGGGATCGGGCCTGCGTCGTCGGTGCCCGGTTCGGGGGCTTCGAAGTCGATCCACACGTTCGCGTCTTTCGCGTCGAAGGCGGCGCGCCAGCCGCCGAGCGGCGTGTCATCGATCTCCACGAAGATGCGCGAAAGGGCTGCGTCGTCGAGCGCGACGGACAGTCCCTTGGCAGTCGGATCGGGGGTCAGATCGTGGAGCAGGAAGGCGTCGCGCAGGCCGAGGACGACGGCGTCGCGGCCGTCGGTCGTCTTCGTGGGGTAGCGGCGGATCCAGAAGGTGACCGGATCGTCGATGCGGACGTCCCCAAAATGCAGGATCCACGGTACGTCGAAGAAGGTCGGCACGCCCAGACGGGTCCACGGGATGATCTCGTGGAGCGTCATGGAAAGGTGCACCTCGTCGGCCACGACCGCCTTGCGCCCGCGTTCGTCCACGAAGTCCTTGAAGGGCTCGTAGATGGACACCCCCCGCGCGACGAGCGGGGTCGGGTGCCCGAGCAGGAAGTCCACGATGAGCCGCGGGCGCCAGTGGATCTCCCGGATCTCCAGTTCCCCTTGCAGGATCGAGCTGACCTGGGTGCTCACGAATCGCCCGAGGACCGCGTCGTTGAAGAACACGAAGGCGGCGAGGTAGGCCACGTTGAACAGGACGACGAGCGTCATCCACAGGTACAGGGGGGCCTTGAGCAGGACCGCAACGGCCACCGGGTGGGTAAGGCGCGGAGGGTAGGGGGGATCGAGGGCGGCCAGGAGCTCGGGGTGAAGGCGCGGCACGACCGCCGGCTCCTTGAGAAGCTCGTACAAGAGAGCCGTGCGGAACTGGGCGCGCCCCCGGTCGAAGCGGGCCTGGGTGTGGCGCGGGTCGATGAGGCTCTGGTCGGATCCGGGCGGCGGCCGCAGCCGGGCGCTCGCCACCCAGCGCGCCACGTCCTGCCGCACGTCGGCGTCCACCTGGGCGAGTGCGCGTGCCACGGCGTCGGGGAGGTGGGCCCGGATCGGGTGCCGAACCGGCGGCGGGATTTGGTGGGCCACGTGGGCCTCGCGGCACGCCGCGTCGTCTTCGAGCCTGCGCGAAAGCTCCCGGGCCAGCCGGCGGCGCAGGATGCGAGGCGAGGCCCGGATCCGGCCCGTCGCCACCTGGCGCTCGATCGCCTGGTAGGCGGCGAACAGCAGCGCGAAGTTCGGTCCGTCGGGGTACAGGTGCCGAAAACGCAGGCGGGCCGACAGCCGCTCGAGCCGGGCCCGCCCGAACGCGAGCAGATCGACCTGCCAGGAGGCTCCGGGGGGCTGGATCGGGTCGCTTCGGTCGTGCACGCCGACGCTCCCTAGCCTAGCAGGGGCGGGTCGGGGCGCCGGCGGGGCCCTCCTTCCTGCGGCGCACTCGAAGCGCCGCAGGGCTCGGTCCGGGCGCAGGGGTGGGTCGGGGCGCCGGCGGGGCCCACCTTCCTTCGGCGCACTCGAAGCGCCGGAGGGCTCGGTCCGGGCGCAGGGGTGGGGCCATCCTGCCGTCTTCGCCGCGCGGGCCGGGGTCAGGTCGCGGCCCGCGCCCGGCGCGGCGGTGGGTCGTGCGCGGGCACCCGCAAAGAGCCTGTCCCTCGACCTCGCATCGTGTTACGCTAGCATCGGTCGGTTGCTCGTGCCTCGGTCGCCGAACCTGGCACCAAGCCCAGTCCACCCACCCACGCGCAAGGCTCACACGTCACGTATCCAGACCGGTCCAAGACTTCGGGAGAACTCCAACTGCGACCGGCTGGGCGCTTCTTGCGCGGCTCGATTCCAGGCTGGCACGAACGCATGTCTGCGCGTCGCCTCCGTCCTCGGGGGCGACGGTGCGTGACGCCGGGTGGTTGTGAGGTACCCATGATTCAATATAGGACTACTTGACTCACGACACCTGCCGGCCTTCGCCGGTCCATCCAGGAGAAAGCACATGGAACCCATCGTTCAAGACCCCTATGAGGTGATGCCCGGCGTCTTTTGCCTGCATCAGTACATGCCCGTTCCCGGCTTCGGTTTGATGCCGGTGCAGGCCTATCTCGTCCAGGGAGCGCAACCCTACCTGGTTGACACCGGCCTGGCGGCCTGCCAGGACGCCTTCATCGAGCAGCTCGGCTCGCTCATCGACCTGGCCGACCTGCGCTGGATCTACCTCACCCACGACGACCGGGACCACGTGGGGGCCATGGCAGCGCTCCTCGAGCGGGCACCGAACGCGCGGGTGATCACGACCTTTACCGGCATGGGCAGGATGAGCCTGAGCGCGACGCCGCTTGCGCCGCCCCAGGTCTACTTCCTCAACCACGGGGAGACCCTCGATCTCGGCGACCGCACGCTCACGGTCAACCGGCCGCCGATCTTCGACAGCCCCGCGACGACGGGCTTCTTCGACAGCAAGCTCGACGCCTACTTCAGCTCGGACAGCTTTGGAGGGCCCGTCGAGGGCCCCGTGACCCGCGCCAACGCGATCCCGGCCGAGACCCTGGCAGGCGCGCAGCTGGCCTGGTCCGCGCTCGAGTCGCCGTGGGTACACCACGTCGCGGACGAGGTCTTCGCCGCGAACGTCGGCGAGCTCGCGAAGGCCGACCCTGCGTGGATC
>JALSIN010000028.1 GCA_026989935.1 Polyangiaceae bacterium
GGGCGATCCCATCGAGCGGGCGGTGGCCGTGGGGTTTCTCGAAGGGGGGCGCGCGCCCGAGGCCGACGCCACGCTGGCGGCGGTGCTGGACGACCCGTACCCTGCGATCCGCTCCATGGCGGCGCGCGCCCTGCGGCGGCGCCTGCGGGCCCGCGGCGACCGGACCGCCACGGCCCTGCTGGCGGTGTTCGACCCCATGGCCGACCCGGGGGCCCGCGCCCCCATCGTCACCGCCCTGCGCCGGCGCCTCGGCCCCGACGCCCTCGCGTCCGACGCCCCGGCCGAGGCGGCCCTGGCCGAGCTGCGCGGCCGCGCCTCGATCTGGATCGGGGAGTAGGCCGCGCGCCGGGGGTGGGCGGCGGTTGGTAGAGTCCGGCCGTGCACGAGCGGGCCCACCTGCGCGCCTCGGCCGCCCTGCTGGCCCTGTTCCTCGCGGGCGGCCTGTGGATCGAGGCGGCCCTCGGCCTGCGGGCGCCGTTCGTGGCCGACGACGAGATCCGGCGCTCGTTCCTGCGCCTCGGCCACGCCCACGGGGGCCTGCTGGCCCTGGCGAACGTCGCCGTCGCCTACATCATGGTGCGCCTTCGCACCCCGGAGGCCTGGGCGCGGCTGGTCCGCGTCGCGTGCCTGGCCGGCGCCGCCCTCGTCGGGGGTGGCTTCGCCGCCGGCGGGGCGGTGCACGGGCCGACCGACCCGGGACCGGCGATCCTGCTCGTGCCGGCGGGCGCCATGCTGTGGCTGGCCGCCCTGGCGGTCGTGTGCCTCGTGCGCCCGGGCGACCTGCCGCCTCCGGGGGCGAAGCAAGGGTCACAGGAGGGGGGAGAGCGTGCGGGCGAGGTTCTCGATCATGCGTGACGGCCCGGAGGAGCCCTCGCGCGCCGATCGTGTGACCGCCTCGGCCCGCCGCTCGTAGTCGGCGAACACGCGCGCCAGCGCGGCCGTCGTCTCGGCGCCGTAGACGAGGGCCGTGACCTCGTAGTTCAGGTAGAAGCTGCGGATGTCCATGTTTGCCGACCCCACGAGGCACACGTCTTCGTCCACGATGATACACTTTGCGTGCAACATGCCGTCCTGGAACTCGAAGATGCGACATCCGGCGGCGAGCAGGTCGTCGTAGTAGCTGCGGCCGGCGTAGGCCACGAGGCGCTGGTCGCTCGCCTGGGGCGACGGCACGAGGATCCGCACGTCCACGCCGCGCAGGGCGGCCGTGCGCAGGGCGGCCATGGTGGGCTCGTCCGGCACGAAGTAGGCGGTGGCCACGAGGATCCGCCGTCGCGCCGCGGTCACGGCCGCGACCGTCTGGAGGGCGATGCTGTCGGCCACCTCCGTGTCCGGTCCGCTCGGAATGATCTGGACGAGGGTGCCGGCCGAGCGCGCGGGGCGGTCCGCCGCCGCCGGGAACGGGCTCCTGGCCGGCCCGGCCGGCCGGCGCAGGCGGCTGCCGAGGATGAGCCCCCGCAGGGGGCCCGCCGCCCGGTCGGGGGCGGGGGCCGGCCGGGCCTCCAGGTCGAGCAGCTCGCCGGTGGCCTCGAGCCAGTCTTCGAGGAAGATCGCGTCGAGGGACAGGACCGCGTCGCCCGTCATGCGAAGGGCCAGGTCGTGCCAGGCGCCGCGATCGTCCGTGCCGCCCAGGTACTCGTCGCCGACGTTGGCGCCGCCGACGAAGCCGGTGTGGCCGTCGATCACCGCGATCTTGCGGTGGTTGCGGAAGTTCAGGTGGTGCAGCCGCGTGGGCAGGGGAACCCGGACGGGGGCGAAGGCGCGCACCTCGCCGCCGGCCTCCACGAGCGCACGAAAGTGCGCGGCGGGCAGGCCGAGGCTTCCCACGAAGTCGAACAGCACCCGCACGCGGACCCCGGCACGGGCCTTGCGGACCAGGCGCTCGGTCAGGGCACGGCCGCTCGCATCGTCCTTCCAGATGTAGTATTCGAGGTGGATGTTGCGTTCGGCCGCCTCGACGGCGTCGAACAGCGCCGCGCGCAGGCGCTCGGCCGTGTCGAGGACCTCGAGGGTCTCACAGCGCCGAAGGGGGGCGGCGCCCACGGACAGACCCAGGCGGACGAGGCCGGCCTGGACGGGCGAGAGGTTCGGCGACAGGGTCTCCACCGCCGCCAGCTCGGCGGTCTCGTCGAACGGGTGGCACGCCCTGCGCCGCCGCCTGCGCCGCCGCCGATGGATCCGGTTGCGCCCGAACACGAGGTAGAACAAAAGGCCCAGCAGCGGCAAGAAGACCAGCGCGAGGATCCACGCGAGGGTGGCCGTCGGGCGCCTGCGCTCCGACAGGACGAGGGCGGCGACGAGGACCGCGTAGGCGGCGAAGGCGACCTCGTAGGCCCAGCGGGGAAAGCCGTCGAAGACCGCGCCGAGGTCGAGGGATGGGACGGGGCCCACGCGGGCAGCGTCGCAAACCGGGCCGTACCTGGCAATCGTGTCCGGGCGTGCCGTCCGGGCCGCCGTCGGCTATCTTGCCCGGCGCCATGACGCCCGACGTCTCCGTGCTCACGCCCGTCGATCCGGCCACCGGTCGCCCGCACCCCCCGCTGCCGTGCTCGTCGGCCGAGGACGTGGCCGCCGCGGTCGAGCGCGCACGCCGGGCCGCCCCGGCCTGGGCCCGCGCGGGGGTGCGCGAGCGGGCGACCCTGATCGAGCGGGGGATCGCGGCCCTCGGGCACCCCGAGACGGCCGAGGCCCTGGCGGCCTCGATCACGTCGGAGATGGGCAAGCCCCTCGCGAAGGCGCGCGGGGAGGTGGCCGTGGCCCGCAGCCGGTTCGCACCGTACGCGGAGCGGGCCGAGGCGGCCGCACGGCCCACCGTCGCCCGCGAGGGCGGTGTGGAGGTCGAGGTGCGGGTCTGCCCGCTGGGGGTCGCGGCGGTCATCGGGCCGTGGAACTTCCCCGTGGCCACCCCCAACAACCTGGTGCTCTCCAGCCTGCTGATGGGCAACACGGTGGTCTTCAAGCCGTCGGAGGTGACCCCGCGGACCGGGCTCGCCTACGCCGAGCGGCTGGCCGAGGCCCTGCCGGCGGGCGTGCTGTCGGTGGTGGTGGGCGGCGGCGAGGTGGGCGCCGAGATCCTGCGGCGCGGGGTGGACCTGGTGGCGTTCACCGGGTCGATCCGCACCGGGCAGGCGATCATGCGCGCGGCGGCCGACCGCATGACCCGCCTGGTCCTCGAGCTCGGGGGCAAGGATCCGCTCGTCGTACTGCCGGGGGCCGACCTCGACCGCGCGGCGGCCTTTGCGGCGGCGCAGGGGTTCGGCAACTCGGGGCAGGTCTGCGTGGCGGTCGAGCGCGCCATCGTGCACCGGGACGTGGCGGACGCGTTCCGGGATCGGCTCGTGGCCGCCGCCGAAGCGCTGCGGGTGGGGGACCCGCGCGAGGCGGACACCGACCTGGGGCCGCTTGCCACCGCCGCGCAGCGCGACCACGTGCTCGCCCAGGTGGAGGCGGCCGTCGCCGCGGGCGCGCGGGCCTGCACCGCCGTGCGCTGCTGGGGGCCGGGCTTCTACATGGCGCCGCTGGTGCTCGACCGGGTGGAACCGTCCATGGGTATCGTACAGGAGGAGACGTTCGGACCCGTGGTCACGGTGGAGACGGTGGCCTCGGCCGACGAGGCCGTGGCGCGCGCGAACGCGACCCGGTACGGGCTGGGGGCGAGCGTCTTCGGGCCCGACGAGGAGGCCGCGGCCGTCGCCCGCCGTCTCGAGGCCGGCATGGTGGGGATCAACCGAGGGCTTTCTGCCGCCGCGGGGGCGCCGTGGGTGGGCTGGAAGATGTCCGGGTACGGCTACGCGCGGTCGGTCGAGGGGATGCGGCAGTTCGGGGTGCCCCGGACCACGGCCCGCGACGTGGCGGAGGCGTGACCGGGCGGCGGCCGTTGCCTGGGCGGCCGGCGGGCTGGAGACAACCGTCCGGGCCGCCTCCATCCGCCGCGCCGCGTCGCTTGCGCGCCATCCTTTCGGATGGTACCACACATGCGTTCGCGGCGTGACGCAACCGGCGCGTTCGCGCGTGGGTGGCGGCGCTCGAACGCCCCCGTTCTGTCCGAGAGGTCACGCCATGCCACACGACCACGCTGATTCGACGAAGCGGATCCTGACCCTGGGCGCCGTCCTGGGGCTGTCCGCGGCACCGACGGCCTGTTTCGACGCCGAGCCCCTGCCGGGGGACACCGAGGGTGGCGGTACGACGGGGGCCACCGGCGGGACGGCCGGCTCGACCACCACCGCTTCGTCCACGTCGTCCGGAACCGCCACGGGCACGGGCACGGGCACGTCCACGTCGTCCGGACCCGGGGGCGACATGGGGCCGGGATGCATGCCGGGGCTTACGGTGTGCGACGGCCAGTGCGTGGACACGAACATCGATCCGATGCACTGCGGGGACTGTGGGACCGCGTGCATGCCCGGGGACGTCTGCCTGAGCGGAAGCTGCGAGCCCGACGGGGTCGCTGCCATCGAGGCCGGGGAGGCGCACACGTGCGCCCTGGCGAAGTCGGGCCGGGTGCGCTGCTGGGGCAAGAACTCGGCGGGTCAGCTCGGCACCGGCACGGGGAACAACATCGGGGACGACGAGAAGGTCGCGGATGGCACGGACGTGGACCTGCAGGGCGAGAAGGTGGTGCAGCTCGCCCTCGGCAAGAGTCACACGTGCGCCCTGTTCGACTCCGGGGACGTGGCGTGCTGGGGCGCGAACACGAGCAAGCAGCTCGGGTTCGCGGGCAACGGCCTGACCCAACCGGACTTTGGCAAGCCCGTCCAGAACGTGTCCGGGGCGACGGCGATCTTCTCCGGGCCCGGGGCCAACCACACGTGCGCCGTCGTGCCGGACGGCGTCAAGTGCTGGGGGGCGAACGACGCGGCCCAGCTCGGCCAGATGAGCACCGCCCCGGACGGCCTTGCGCCCGTGATGCCGCTCAATCTCGGAGGGTTGGAGATCTGGAAGGTCGCCCTGGGTCTGCGGCACACCTGCGCGTTGCTGGAAGGCGGCGAGGTTATCTGTTGGGGGACGAACGACGTGGGGCAGCTCGGCTCGGGCGACAATCCGGATCCACCGGATCCCCCGACGGTGATCGGGGACAACGAGTTCCCGCAGCCGGCGGTCCCCCCCGGCCCGTTCGACATGATTTCTGCCAAGGCGGTGGACCTGTGTGCGGGCGAGGTCTACAACTGCGCGGTGCTCCAGGACGGAAACGGGGATCCGACCCGGGTGGCCTGTTGGGGGCGCAACACGGGCGGCAAGCTGGGATATGGACCGGGCGTGACGTTCGATGACAACCTCGGGGACTTTGAACCGGCTTCCGACGGACCCGTGGACCCGGGGGTGGCGCTGGCGTCCAGCGAGAACATCGTGGATCTCGCGTGCGGTTCACAACATACCTGCGTGGTCTTCGAGGACGGCGCGATGCAGTGCTGGGGGGTCAATGGAGAAGGGCAACTTGGATACGGCATCGGGAACGAGAACATCGGGGACAACGAGCTCGCCAATGACAAGGGCCCGTTGGAGGCGCCGCCGGCGCTGCGCAGCGTGGGCGGCTACCATCGCTGCATGCTGACCCAGTGGGGCGGCGTGCGGTGCTGGGGGAAGAACAACCGGGGGCAGCTCGGCCTGGGGAGTACGAAGGACTATGGGGTCGCGCCTGGGGAAGTGCCCAACGCCCTGGACGACCTCGTGATCTTTCCCCCGCCCTGATCCCGCACCATGCGCACTTCGGCCCGGACCGGATCGGGCCGCCGTCAAGGGGGCTCGCCGGCCGGTCGATGATCGTGCCGTGGCCCCACCCCCATCGGTCGAGGCGATCGTTCGGGCCGTCGAGGCGGCGCTGCCCGAGAGTCTGCGCCAGGTGACGCGCACGCAGGTCGAGGTGCGCTCGGCCTTTCTGGGCGCGCAGGCGCCCGGCGACGAGGACCTGTACTGGGCCCGCCTCGACCTCGAGCGGCCCGAGCCGGTCGCCACCTGGCTCGGGATCGCACGTCCCGTGGCGGTGGCCCTCGCGGGGCTGCTCGTCATGATGCAGGAGAAGGTGGTGCGGGAGAAGGTCGAGCAGGGCGAGATCACCGACGAGGACCTCGAGTCCCTGGAGGAGTGCATAAGCCACATCTCCACCGTGTTCGACGAGGCCGTCGCGGAGGCCATCGGGGAGCAGCACGAGTTCGGGTTCGCCGAGGGCGGGTTCGACCTCGACGTGCCGGACCGGGACGTGGTGCGCTGGCGGGCCGAACTCGCCGTCGGCGACCTGGCGACCGGCCCCGTCGTGTGGGTGTTGCCGGCGTCCGGGTTCGGTGAGGGCCAGCGCAAGCCGGCGACCGGCGGGGAGAGCGCGGCCGCAGCCGGCGAGGGCGTCGAACTGTCCGCGGAGGAGATGGCCGCGATCCGCGAGGTCGCCGCCTCCGCGAGCTTCGGC
>JALSIN010000029.1 GCA_026989935.1 Polyangiaceae bacterium
CCGGCGCGCGCGTCCTCGGCGGCGAGACCACGGTCCGCGTGACCGGCGGCGGCATCGGCGGGCGCAACACCGAACTGGCCCTCGCCGCGGCCCTCGCCCTGGACGGCCCGGGGCCCGTGCGGGGGGTCGTCGCCTTCGCCACGGACGGCGAGGACGGCGTCGCCCCGTCGGCCGGCGGCGTGGCCGATCCGGGCCTGTGCGCGGCGATCCGCCGCCGGGGGATCGATCCAGCGGCGGCCCTTTCGAACCACGACAGCTACCCCGCCCTGGCGGCTGCAGGCGCGGCGATCGCCCTTCCTCCGACCGGGACGAACGTGGCCGACCTCGCCGTCGCCGTCGCCCTCGACGGCGCGCCGCGGCCCGAGCGCACGTGAGCCGCCCCGGCAGCGGCCCGGACCGGCTGCCCGGCCGCCCAGCGCCCGCCGCCTTGCTGCCGCGGCGTGCCGCCACACGCGCGCCGACCGCCGCGCACGGGCGGAGGCCCCGCACCGGTGCTACCTTGCATTCGTGACCGCCGTTTCCGAGCTGACCACCCCCGACGAGGTCGAGGCCCTCATGGCCGAGGACGCCGGGCCCGTGATCTTCGACTTCTGGTCGTCCACCTGCGGCCCGTGCAAGGCCATGGCGCCGCACTTTGCCGAGGTGGCGGCCTCCTTCGCCGACGCCCCGGTGACCTTCGCGAAGATCCAGACGGACCGCCACCCGGAACTGGCCGCCCCCTTCAAGATCCGCGCCGTGCCGACCCTCGTGTTCGCGCACCGCGGCGAGGTGCTCGACGTGGTGGTGGGCGCGATGCCGGCGCCGGCCCTCGCCCGCAAGACCCGGTGGCTGCTGGACAAGGCCGAGGGCAAGGGCTTTTGGGCCCGGCTGTTCGGCTGATCTCCCCGGGCGGCGCAGGCGCTACGTCCCGGGTGCGAAGCGCCGGTGGTACAGGCGCATCAGCAGGCGTCGCAGGCCGATCCCCACCGCCGGGACGTCGAGGAAGGCCTCGCGCCACACCACGAGCGACCGCGGCCCAAGGCTGATCCCGTAGGGAAAGGGGCCCCGCGCCCGGTGACGCGCGGGCGTGACGGCCTCGCCCGCCTCGATGGACGCGGCCACGTTGTCGGCCACGACCCGCGCCTGCCAAAGGCACTCGATGGCGCGACGCGTGGTGGGCAGACGCGCACCCGCGGGGTCTAGGACCGACACCCCGTCTCCGCAGGCGAACACCAGCGCCCCCGCCTCGCCCGCGGCCGTCCGGGCTTGCAGGCCCGCGTCGCACAGGATCGCCCCGTCGTCGTCGGTCGCAAGGCCCAGGCGCTGCAACACGGGCGACGGCCGCACGCCGCCCGCCCAGAAGACGGCGTCACAGGCCGGGGCCCGGCGCCCGCCCGGACCGTCGAGGGACACGGCCCCCTCCGACACACCGGCCACCGCGGTGTCCACCTCGACCCGCACGCCGATCCGTTCGAGCACGTGCCGGCAGCGGGCGGCCACCGGCGGGGCGAACGACGGCAGGATCGCCTGCGACCGGGTCACGAGCCACACCTCGTGGCCCGCACGTCCGGCCCGCCGGGCGGCATGGGCAAGCTCCGCCGCGAGCTCCACCCCGGAAAGGCCTCCCCCGGCCACGACGATCCGCGCCCGCGGCCGCGCGAGCAGCCGCCCGAGCACCGTCCGGCTGGCGTGGGCCTCGTCCCAGGCCTTGTAGCGATGCACGAGCGCCCGGCCGGGCAGGCCGGGCGGCGGTGCCAGGACCGACCCCAGCGCGACCACCACGATGGGCGCCCGCAGCCGCCGGCCGTCTTCGAGCCGGACCTCGCCCCGCGCCGGATCGAATCCCGTCACCTCGCCGCGCACGAACCGAACCCCCGCGTGGCGCGTAAGGTACCCTGCCGCCTCGACCCGGCACGCCGGCTCCGCGATGCGCCCGACGAGCCACTCGTGCACCAGCGGCAGATAGACCTGCCGGGGAAAGCGATCCACCACCGCGATCGAACCGGGAAACCGGGGCCGGCGGCGCAGCAGCCGCCGCACCACCCCGAGCCCGGCGAAGCTGGCCCCGAGGACCAACAGGTCGGCGTCAGGTGCCGAAGACATGCACCCGATCCTGGACGGAGGCCGGCAGGCGCGAGGCGACCATCGCCTGGGCGTCGCGCTTGCTGTGGCGAAGGCTTCGGTGTACGAGCACCAGTGCTTCGCCACGAAAACGGTCGGCCACCTGGACGAATTCCTCGAAGTGGGTGTGGCCCCAGGCCCGCATCTCCTCCACGCTGCGCCGATCGTCCCAGGCGGTCACCTCGTGGACGAGGACCCGGACTTCCTGCAGGCGACGGTCCTGGACGAAAAGGTCGATCCGCGTGTCTCCGGTGACGGCCAGCCACGGCTCGACGTGCGGCTCGGTGATCTCCACCCCCTCGGCCTTCAGACGCCGCAGCTCCGGTCCCGGACGGCCCACCAGATCCGCCCGCAGCCGCCGGGTGTGGCGTTCGATGAGCCAGCACAGCGACGGCACGCGGTGGTGGCTGCGGATCGCCCGCGCCACGCGGCCGTTGCCCAGGTCCACGGTGTCCTCCGGGTCGTGGCCGTGCAAGTGGACGGCCAGGTCGAAGTCCTCGATGGCGGCCCAGGCGTCGAAGATCCGCCGCAGGGGTTCGACGATCTCGCGCGGCACGTGCACCTCCGGCGGCGGCTTGCGCATGAGCTGCCGCTGCGACACCAGGTACGGCAACATGCCCAGGTGGTCCTGGTGGCCGTGGGAGACGAGGATCCGATCGTAGCGCAGCACCCCGCGGAACATGGGCCCCACGTCGAACATGACGCCGATCTCCGGCACCGTAAGGCACGTCCGAACGCCGCCCTGGGCGGACCCGCGCAGGGTCAGACCGCCGACGGCAAGCTCGTCGTACCCGTCGTGCACGGGGCCTACGCCACGAAGTGCCGGTTCGGCGTCCACAGCACGGGCGCCGGACCGGCCGGCGCCGCGGCACGGACCTGTTCGGCGGTCGTGCCCACCTTGCGGGCCAGCACCTCCTCGACGGCGCGGACCACCTTCTCGGGCGAGACCACGAGTTGATCCTCCAGGTGGACGTTTTGGGGGATCCCCGGGACGGGATCCTGGCCCAGCACCTTCGTGGGCACCGTGCGGTCGCCGAAGCGCTCGACGATCGCCCCCTGGATCTCGCGCCCGAGACTTGCGAACACGCGGTCTTCGTGCACCACGAGCAGCCGCCCGGTCTTCTCGACGCTGCGGGCGACCGCGTCGAGGTCCGGCGGCACGAGGGTGCGCATGTCCAGGATCTCGCACTCGACGCCGCGCTCGGCGAGCTGCTGCGCCGCCTGGGCGCAAAAGAGCGTGCAACGTCCCCAGGTGGCGATCGTCACGTCCTGGCCCTCGCGGCGCACGGCCGCGCGCCCCAGCGGCACGCGGAAGTCGTCGGGGATCACGTCCAGCGGAATGTGGCCCTGGAAGCCGATGGCCCGCTTGAGCGCGGCGACCGCTTTGGGATCGTCCGGCTCGCCCGGGAACGCATCGCCGAGGGCCATGCGATAGAGGCCCTTGGATTCGAACACGAGCACCGGCCCCGTGTAGTCCGCGGCCGTGCGCAGCAGGCCGTAGAAGTCGCGGGAGGTGGTCGGCGCGACGATGGTAAGACCGGGGATCGCGCCGTAGAACCCTTCCATGCACATGGAGTGATAGACGGCGCCGCCGTGCAGGGGTTCGACGGGTAAGCGCAGGATCACGTTCGCCCGCGCGGTGCCGTTCGACGTCCACAGCAGGTTGCCGAGGTAGACGAGCCAGTGCAGCGTGTTGAGGCTGTAGTCCGAGAACTGGATCTCCGGCAGGGCCGTCGCGCCCTCGTGCAGCGCAAACCCCAGGGCGCTGCCGACGATGTACGGCTCGTTGATCGGGGCGTCGCGCACCTGGTCGGGGAAGCGCTCGATGAGCCCCTTCGTGGCCTGCATGACCCCGCCCTTGCGCCCGACGTCCTGACCGTAGACCCAGGTCATCGGGTTTTGCTCCAAGATGCGGGCTTGTGCGGCGCGGATGGCCCCGTTCAAGGAGATCACGGTCTGGCGGCCCACCGGCGGCGGCTCCTCCACCGCGGGGAAGGGGTCCCGGATGTGCTCGAAGACCGACTCGTAGGTGGGCTCGGGCTCCGACAGGGCCACCTCGAGGGTATGGACCACGTAGTCGTCGGCCTCCTTGCCGATCCGCCCCAGGTCGTGGCGCGCGAAGTAGTCCTTCGCGTCACCGTCGAGGCGCCGCACGACGTCCTCGGGGCGCAAGATGCCGCGCTCGACCAGCGCCGCGCCGAAGTCGGTCAGCGGGTCGTGCTGGTCGAACTTGAAGGCGAAGTCCGCCGCGGAGCTGTGGTCGTTGAGGCGCGAGAGGTTGCGCACCCACAGCAACGCCGGGCGCTGCCGGCTTCGGCAGTAGGCGGCGGCCTCCTTGGTGACCTCGTAGACGTCCAGGAAGTCGTTGCCGTCGCAGGTGAAGTAGGCGAAGTCGAAGGCCTTGGCGTAGCTTTCGAAGTCACGGATCCCCCGCCCGTCCTCGGGGCGCACGCTGATCGCGATGTTGTTGTCCGTGATCGCCAGCAACCACGGCACGGACAGGATGCTCGCGCCGGTCATCCCCTCGTGCAGGTCGCCCTCGGCGCACGTGCCGTCCCCGATCACGCAGTAGACCAGGCCGTCGTCCCGCTTGCGCCGCAGGCCGTGGGCGTACCCGACCGACTTGGAGATCTGCATCCCCAGCGCCGACTGCGTGGGGAGGATCCCGTGGGGAAGATCGTTGAAGTGCGCCGTCATCTGACGGCCGCCGCTCCACGGGTCGGTGGCGCGGCTCATCTGCTGGCGCATGTGGTCGAGGTGGAAGTCCGAATAGCCCCGCAATCGCACCCACATGGCCAGCAGCGACGCCGACCGGTAGTGGGGCGCCACCGCGAAGGCCGCCGGATCGACCGTCGCGTCGAGGGCCAGCGCCGTCGCCGTGCCGTGGATCTCCTCCCCCGATCCCCAGATCGCGAACTTGACGCGCCCCTTCTGGCACTCCTGCACCACCCGCTCGACGTGCATGCGCGCCAGGCACGCCTCTTTGTAGGCCGCCACGAGCTTGTCCGGCGTAAGCTCCGGGAAGGCGTCGAGACGCGCGAGGTCGTACCGGGGGCGGGCGATCGGTCCGTTCGGTCCGTCGGGCATGGGGCAGGCTGCCTTTCACGCCACACGCCGGCCGGCACGCGCACCATGCGCCTACGGCGGCGGGGCCAGCCGGAGGGTAGGGGAAACCCCGTCCACGGTAAACCGCGAAGCAGGCTGCACGGGCGGCCCGGCCTGCTTCAGCCCGCCGGACGACGGCCGGGCCGGACTGCGCGGGTCAGGCCCCCTCGACCGCCGGCGTCTTCGCCCACTGGGCGTGGCACGCGGCGATCTCACCCTCGACGTCCGCGCCCTCGACCCGGGCGCGCACGTCCACGTACAGGCGCGCCCAGACCAGGGCCGCCATGGGCGTGACCACGCAGGACATCGCCACGGCGAGGACCTGCGCGAGCGGGGTCCCGATGAGGGGGATGAGCCCCAGCACGAAGCCGACGATCGCATTGGCGATCACCAATGGAACGAGCACGATGAGGACTGTGAAGGCGACCACGAGGATGGGCCCCATGTCCTTTTGCACGAGTTCCAGGGAACGCATGTTGGCGTTGATGAGCGACTTGCGCTCGACCAGATAGGCGGGCACCGCGAACACCCCGAGAAGGATCCCCGGCACGATGAGCAGCAAGAACCCGATTGCCATGACCAGGCTGATCACCAGGAGGTTGAACCATTCCTGGATCGTGTTCGAGAAAACGGCCCGCCAGGCGTCTTTCCACGACAGAGAGCGACCGGCCGCCACGGACACGGCCCAGCGTCCGAGCGCACCCATGGAAAGCGGCGCAAAGGCAGCCTCCGCGAGTCCGACGAGGACCGCCACGAGCAGCCCCACGATCGGGATCCATCCAAACGCCGCATTGATGAGGGCCGCCGGGATCGCCACCAGCCCGAGCGTCATCGCACCGTCCACGAGGTTGGCTCGGTAACCCTCCCACGCGAACTTGAGGTAGGCGACCGGGCCCTGGCCCCACGTCTCGATCGGCCCGGCGGCGGCTGGCGCAGGGGCGCCGCCGGGTGCGGCGACGGGTGCAGGCGGACCGCTCGACGGCGGTGCGGCGGCCGGCGGCGGCGCAACCGGGGCGGGCCCACCCGCCGGCGGTGCACCCGGCTGCCCCGCAGGGGGGGCGGACCCACCCCAACCGCCACCGGCGGCCGGCGCGGGCGCGGCCGACGGCGGGGTGCCTGGGGCATACCCTCCACCCGCCGGCGGCGCACCCGGCTGCCCCG
>JALSIN010000030.1 GCA_026989935.1 Polyangiaceae bacterium
TTGGGGCTGGTCGAGGGGCTGGCCGCCGGGATCGCCCTCGCCCTGGTGGTGTTCATCGCCCGCAGCGCCCGGCCGCACTCCGCGGAGCTGGGCCGGATCCCCGGCTCGACGGTCTACCGCAACGTCCAACGGTTCGCGGTGGAGACCTGCCCGCAGGTGGCGATCTTGCGGATCGACGCCCCGCTGTACTTCGCCAACGCCCGCTTCCTCGAAGATCGGATCGAGCGGCTCGTGTCGGCCCGCCCGA
The DNA here is from genome assembly GCA_026989935.1 of Polyangiaceae bacterium. GTDB lineage: Bacteria > Myxococcota_A > Polyangia > Nannocystales > Nannocystaceae > J032. Next base: position 248 of record JALSIN010000030.1, read on the forward strand.
ACGTCAAGATCGTCGCCCTCGAGTGCAGCAGCGTCGGCGACATGGACGCCACCGCCGTCGAGGCGCTCGAACGGCTGGTCGTCATGCTGCGCGAGCGCGGCGTGGCGCTGGACCTCGTGGGGCCCATCGGGCCGGTGCGCGACATCCTCGCGCGCTCGGGGCTGTGGGACGTCATCGGACCCACCCGGATCCACCGCACGATCCTCGAGGCCGCCCCCGTGTGGATGCGGCGCATCGATCGCACCTACTGCACGAACACCTGCACCCATCGGGCCTTCCCCGACTGCGACGAGATCCCACGCAGGCCCGCGGGAACGGCACACCCGCAGGCCCGCTTCATGCCGCAGATCTAGGGCGCCCTGCACGGCCGCATGGGGGGCGCCGGTGTTGTACCGTCCGGGCCGTGGAGATCCCCGGCCTGTCCCACGGCTTCGTCTCCGCCGGCGACGTGCGGCTGCACTACGTGTCGGCCGGCGAGGGCCCCCTCGTGCTGCTCCTGCACGGGTTCCCCGAGTCCTGGTATGCCTACCGCCACCAGATCGGCCCGCTGGCGGCCGCCGGCTACCGCGTGGTGGCCCCCGACCTTCGCGGCTACGGCGGCTCGGACAAGCCGCGGCGCGTGTCGGCCTATGCCCCGATGCGCCTGGTGGAGGACGTGCGGGCCCTCGTGGACGCCTTCGGGGGCCGCGCCGCCGCCGTGGTGGGGCACGACTGGGGCGGGGTCGTCGCCTACCTGTTCGCCCACGCCCACCCCGAACGCCTCGAACGGCTCGTCGTGGCGAACGCCCCCCATCCGGCGCACTTCTTCGCCGGCCTTTCCGACCCGGCGCAGCTTCGGCGAAGCTGGTACGTGTTCTTCTTCCAGCTCCCGGCGCTGCCGGAGTGGTACTCGAAGGCCTTCGACCACGCCCGGATGCGGTCGATCTTCCGCTCGGACCCGCGGCGCGCCGGCGCGTTCACCGACGAGGACATCGCGCGCACCATCGAGGCCGTCGCCTCGCCCGAAGCCCGGTTCGGATCGATCGCCTACTATCGCGCCCTGCTGCGCCCCTCGGCCCTCGCCCACATCGCCCGCCTGGGTCCGCTCGCGGTGCCCGTGTGGGTCCTTTGGGGCGAGCAGGACCGCTACCTCGGCCGCAACCTGGCCGCCCCGCCCGCCCGGCTGGTCCGCGCCGTCGTCCTCGAACGGCTCCCGGGCGCGAGCCACTGGGTCCTGGCCGACGCCCCGGCCCGCACGAACCGCTTCCTCCTCGAAGCCCTCGCCACACCCGCGTAGGCCCGCGCACCGCGCGGCTACGCCGGGCCGAGCACGTGCGCACCCGAGCCGGCCACGGTCGAGGCATCCTCGCCGGCGCCCTTCGTCTCGGGCCGATGGGGCGCCGGCCGGTCGGCCTCGGACACCCGATTCTCCGCCGCGGCCTGCTCGGCCTCGGGGGGCACGTAGCCGGCGCCGGTCCGCAGCAGGTAGCGATACAGGAAGAACGCGAAGGCGGCGAGGGCCGCGTCGAGGACCACGAGGGTCACGAGCGTTCCGAGATCGACCAGTCGGACGGCTACGAGCATGGCAGGCTTCCTTTCCCCTCCAAGGTGGCACGGAGCGGCGCCACCCGAGCGCGAAAAACGTGCGCGCAGCGGCGGCGCGGCCCCGGCCCTTCGGACCCCGTGCCGGTCACAGGCGGGCCAGGCGCAGGCGCAGCGCGTTGCCGATGACCGACACCGAGCTGAGGCTCATGGCCGCGGCGGCGAACACGGGGCTGAGCAGCAGGCCGAAGGCCGGGTAGAGCACGCCGGCGGCCAGGGGCACCCCCAGCGTGTTGTACGCGAAGGCGAAGAACAGGTTCTGCTTGATGTTGCGCATGGTGGCGCGGCTGAGCCGGCGCGCGCGCACGATCCCGCGCAGATCCCCCTTGACCAGGGTCACGTCGGCGCTCTCCATCGCCACGTCGGTGCCCGTGCCCATGGCGATCCCCACGTTCGCGCGGGCCAGGGCCGGCGCGTCGTTCACCCCGTCCCCGGCCATGGCGACGACTCGCCCCTCCTTCTGCAGCCGCTCCACGACGTCCGCCTTCTCGTCGGGCAACACGTCGGCGATCACCTCGTCGATGTGCAGCCGCGTTGCCACCGCGCGGGCCGTGGTCGCGTTGTCGCCGGTGAGCATGACCACACGCAAGCCCTCGCGGTGCAGGTCCTCGATGGCCGCAGGGGTCGTCTCCTTGACCGGATCCGCCACCGCCACGAGCCCCGCGATCCGCCCCTCGACGGCGACGAACATGACCGTCCGCCCCTGGCTTCGCAGCGCGTCGGCCCGCTCGCCCGCCGCTTCGAGTGGGACGCCAAGGGACGCCATCAGCGCCCGGTTGCCCAGGGCCACCGCCTGACCGCCCACGCGGCCGCGAACCCCCTTGCCCGGAACGGACTCGAAGCCCTCCACGGCACCGATCTCGACCCCGCGAGTCTGCGCGCCTTCGAGGATCGCGGCCGCCAACGGGTGCTCGCTCGGCCGCTCGAGCCCCGCCGCCAAGCGAAGCACCCGCGCCTCGTCGAAGCCGTCGGCCGCCACGACCTCCACCAGCTTCGGACGCCCCTCGGTCAGCGTGCCCGTCTTGTCCACGACGAGGGTGTCCACCCGGTGCATGATCTCGATGGCCTCGGCGTTCTTGAACAAGATCCCCATGGTGGCGCCGCGGCCCGTGGCGACCATGATCGACATGGGCGTCGCAAGGCCCAGGGCGCAGGGACAGGCGATGATGAGGACGGCCACGGCGTTGACGAGAGCGTGGGCCATGCGCGGCTCGGGCCCGACGAGCCCCCACACGACGAAGGTGGTCACGGACACGCCGATCACGGCGGGCACGAAGTACGAGGACACCACGTCGGCGAGCCGCTGGATCGGGGCCCGGCTGCGCTGCGCCTCGGCCACCATGGCGACGATCCGGGCCAGCAGCGTGGCGGCGCCAACCTTCTCGGCGCGCATGACGAGGGCGCCGGTGCCGTTGATCGTCGATCCAATGACGGCGTCTCCGGCCCGTTTCTCCACCGGGATCGGCTCGCCGGTGACCATGGACTCGTCCACCGAGCTTACGCCTTCGAGCACCACGCCATCGACGGGGATCTTCTCCCCCGGACGCACCCGCAGGCGGTCGCCGACCGCCACCTCGGCCAGCGGGACGTCGATCTCCGTGCCGTCGTCGAGGATCTTGCGCGCCGTCTTCGCCTGCATCCCGAGGAGCTGGCGGATCGCCTGGCTCGTGTGGTGGCGGGCCTTCAACTCGAGCACCTGCCCCAGGAGGATCAGCGTGACGATGACGCCTGCGGCCTCGAAGTAGACCCCGACCTCGCCGTCGGTCCGGAAAGAGGGAGGGAAGATCGAGGGCGCCAGGGCGGCCACCACGCTGTAGACGTAGGCGACGGCCACCCCGAGCCCGATGAGGGTGAACATGTTGAGGCTGCGGTGGCGAACGGACTGCACCGCCCGCACGTAGAACGGCCAGGCGGACCACAGGCACACGGGCGTGGCGAGGACCAGCTCCAGCAGGGTGCGGGTCCGCGGGGCGACGAGCTGCGAGATGGGGCGACCGGGCAGCATGTCCCCCATCGCCAGCACGAGCAACGGCACCGTAAGGACCGCCGCGAACCAAAAGCGCCGCCGCATGTCCCGAAGCTCCGGGTTCTCCTCGTCGGCCTGCACCTCGACGGTCCGCGGTTCGAGGGCCATCCCGCACTTGGGGCAGGTACCCGGGCCGTCCTGCACCACCTCCGGGTGCATGGGACAGGTCCACTCCGTCCGCGTCGCGGGTGCGGCCGGCGTGGCGGGCTCGAGGGCCATTCCGCACTTGGGGCAGGGGCTCGGGTGGTCGGCCTCGACGCCGGGACACATCGGACACACGTAGCGCGTGCCCGCAGGCGCCTCGGCGTGCGCCGCCGCACCGGGGCCTCCGTCGAGGTAGGCCACCGGGTCCGCCTGGAACTTGTGCAGGCAATGGTCGCTGCAGAAGTAGTACGTGCGGCCCTCGTACCGGTACGTCCGCTCGGTCGCGGCGGAGACCTGCATCCCGCAGACGGGATCCACCTCCGTCCGGTCGCCCTCGTCGGGTCCGGTATGGCAGCTGGGACAGGCGTGGTCGGTCATGGGGGACGTCTCTCCTTCGAACCGGTCATGGCTCGACGTAGCGATCGAAGACCTCCAGGAGTTCCTCGATCTTGCGTTCACGGTTCGCCGCGTCATCCGATTCGAAGGCGGCGGTGACGCAGGTCCGTACGTGGTCTTCGAGCAGGATCCGCGCAAGGCGCCCGAGCGCGCCGCGGACGGCAGCGATCTGCACGAGCACGTCGATGCAGTAGCGGTCCTCCTCGATCATCCTCCGAAGCCCCCGGACCTGGCCCTCGATGCGGGCCAACCGGCGGGCAAGACGCGTGCGGGCGGCGTGCGTGGGCATGTCCGCCCGATACTATACCCCCCCTATCGTATTTGTCCAGGCGGGCCGACGCCCGGCGGCGCCGGCGGCGCACACGGAGCGCACGCGGGGCGCAAACCGGCCCCTACGACGCCTTCTCGGCCTCTTTCCTGCGCAGCCGGGCCTTCTTGCGCTGTTCCCACTTGCGCTTCTTGTGCTTGATCCAGGGGCGGTAGGGCGCGTCCTCGGGCAGCGGGGGCAAGCCGTGGCGGGCTCGGATCCAGTTGGGAAGCTGGCCCATGATCGCGTGCTTGCAGTGCTCCGTGTAGACCACCCGCTCGCGGCCCGCGCGCTTCAACAGGTCCTCGGGGATGTAGTAGCCCTTGTCGCGCACCTGCTCGGGCGTGGGGATCGTGTACCAGATCTTGACCAGCTCGACCTTCTCGGGGATCTCGCCGCCGTGGTCGAGCTGCCACTTGCGGCAGTAGTAGCGCGCGTGCCACTTGCGGTACCACTGGGTCGGCCCCGACTCGCCGCCGATGATCCGGCGGTTCATCTTGCGAAGGCGCGTGTTCCAGATCCACGGGATCGGCTTTTGCTCCTCGGCGTAGACGTCGGTGCGCATGTCCCATACCTCGCCGCGCGGGTCGGTCACGAGGACCTTCATGAAGATGTTGGCCCGCGGCGGGTTCGGGGCGAACATGCCCCAGCCCTGGTCCGTGGTGGTGACCGTCAGCCACTTGCGGACCAGGCGCACCGCCTCCGGCCGAAACGCCTTCGTCACGTCCTTGTTGGGGGACAGCCAGATCGCCACGGCCGCCAGGTGCCAGGCGAGGAGGGCCCCGGCGACGAAGCGACCGACCGGCCCGTAGGCCCACACGACGCCGGGCCCGCCCTCGCCCCCGCCGCGCCGCGCCCGCCGGGCCGCCACGAAGGTCCAAAGCGCCGCCACGGCGACCGCGGCGTCGATCCCCCAGGCGACCTTGAACGTGGCCGGCCCGTAGACCTTGCCGACGATCGCCGCGACGATGAGGCCCAGCGCCGCGAACAGGGCGGCGTCCGGGACCTTCACCGCGTCGCGCCGGTGGTGGGGCAGGTCCAGGGACTCGGTGGGGATCGGCGGCTTGCCGGCGGCCACGTCGGGTGGGATCCAGGGGATCCCCAGCCGGGCGAGTCTGCGCCCGATGAGCCGCCCGAACCGCGCCACCTCGAGCCCCTCGAAGAAGGGGATCGTCGCCGACAGCATCGCCGTCTGGAACTGCCCCACGTTCATCAGGCTGAAGATGTGGCTGTGGAACCCGATGTGCCACAACAGCCACACGCGCCGGCCCAGCACCCAGCGGCAGAACCAATCCCGGTCGAGGACGTGGGCCCGTGCCAGCGGCCGGCCGAACAGGCGGCGCACCACGAAGGGCCGGTGGGTGAGCTTCCACAGCAGGGCCCAGACGACGGCCCACAGGGCCACCCATCCGCCGACGAAGGCTTCGCGCGGGATCGGCGGCGTAAAGTGCACGGGATAGGTGATGTAGACGATGGCCGACGAGACCAGCACGAGGGTCGCGAAAGCCGCCCGCAGCCCCCACACCCGCGGCCTCGAAAGCGGCGGCTGGTAGCGGACCCACCGCAGCACCAGGCCCAGGATCACGAGCGCAAATCCCACCTGCCCGATCTTGACCATCCACACGAACACGCGAAA
>JALSIN010000031.1 GCA_026989935.1 Polyangiaceae bacterium
GGGCGCCCTTACGGGCCTGGCGCTCGGCGCGGCCACGGTGGTGGCGTTTCGGCGCCTGTATCCGCACATGGCGTGGCTGCAAACCCTGCACCGGGAGGTGCGGGCCCTTTTGGGAGCGCCGTCGCGCGCCGAGGTGCTCGTCCTGGCAGCCTGCTCGGCCATCGGCGAAGAACTGTTCTTCCGCGGCGCGATGATGGACGCGTGGGGCGTGCTGCCCGCGACGGTGATCTTCGCCCTCTTGCACGTGCCGCCGCGGCGATCCCTGTGGCCGTGGACGGCCAGCGCCTTCGTCATGGGCCTTTGCTTCGCACTGCTCGCCCTCTGGTCGGGGTCGCTCGCGGGCCCGGTACTGGCCCACTTCGTCGTCAACTGGCGCAACCTGGGCTACATCGCCTCCACCGCGCCGCCGGCGGCGCCGTCCGACGCGGCGCCGGCCCCTACGGACGCCTGACGGCGGGCCCCGTGTCCCGCCGGCCCCTTGTGCCGGAAATTTGCCGAGCCGCCGCCGGGTCCGCCACCGTGACGCCGTGGCCGAAGGTCCCAGGCTCAGCCGCCGGCACGTGCTTTCGGGCGCCGGCTGCGTCGCAGCGGCGTGGCTCGCCCCGCGACTGGCCGTCGCATCGGACGCAAGCTCCGCCGAGCGGGTCCGGCGCCTCTACAGCAAGCGTTTTGCGTTCGGCGCCGACGGCGAGCCACGGATCTCCGTCGGGCTGATGCAGGGACGCCGGACGGTGCGGCTTTCGAGCCCCTCGGGGCTGCTCGTCGCGCTGTCCGGCGAGGACACCTCGGTCCTCGAGGCCGGCGGGCGATGGCACGTCACGGTCGGCCGGTCCCGCCCGGGGCGAACCCGCTACTGCCTCGTCCTCGCCTCCCTGCCGGCCTTCGACGCGGCCACCGCAGAGCAACGGGCCCGCGCGCTGCGGGCGGCCGGCCTCGACGTGGACTTTCGCGAGGTCGGCGCAGCCTTCGGCGTGCGCGGCCGCTCCCTGGACGCGCGGCGCCTGTTGCTTACGACCGGCACGTTCGGCTCCGAGCGGGCCGCGCGCGAGGTCGCCAAGGCCATCGCCCGCGAGCACGGGATCACCCCCCGCCTGCACCCGGTGCTCGAAGAACGCCCGAGCGGCCTCGTGGTGGGCCGCGACGAGGAGGCCGGGATCGTGTTGCGGGCCGACGGGGCGCTGTGGTTTCGCCCCCGCGACCCGCGTACGCCCATCGAGGTGGCGGAGGTGGCCCACGGCGGGATCTTCGGCGAGGGTGGGCGCGAGACCCGGCGCTACCACGGGGAGATCTACGTGGCGCTGGACCGCGACGGGGCGCTGGCGGTCGTCAACCGCGTACGCGAGACGGACCTGCTCGCCGGTCTCGTGCCCGCGGAGATCTTCCCCTCGGCGCCCTTCGAGGCCCTGTGCGCCCAGGCCGTCGCGGCCCGCGGCCAGCTCGTGGCGAAGGTGGGCACGCGCCACCTGGGCGATCCCTTCCTGCTGTGCGCGCACCAGCACTGCCAGGTGTACGCCGGGATCGCACGGGAGGATCCGCGCACCACGCGGGCCGTACGGGCGACCCGCGGCCGCCTGCTCCTGCGGCCCGATCGAGACGTCCTCGTGGACACGGTCTACAGCGCCAACTGCGGCGGCCACACCGAGGACAACGACGCCGTCTGGCCCGCGCCGGCCGACCCGCGGCTGCGCGGCCGCCCCGACCCGCGGCTGCGACGGCGCTATCCGGACGGGATCCGCGACGACAACCTGGCGGCGTTCCTCGCCGACGACGGCCCGGCCTTCAGCCGCCCCGAGGGCACTGCCCGCCGCGACAGCTACCGGTGGACGGCCACGGTCGATCTTACCGCCGTCGCCCGGCGGCTCGACGCGGCCGGGGACGGGGTCGGTCCCATCGAGCACCTGGAGGTCCTGCGCCGGGGCCGCAGCGGGCGCGCCAACCGCCTGCGGGTGCACGGCCGCGCCGGAAGCACCACGGTGCAAGGCGAGCTCGCGATCCGGCGCCTGCTCGGCGGCCTGCGAAGCTCCCTCTTTCACATCGAGGGCCCACCGACAGACGGAACCGTCGCCCTGCGCGGCGCCGGCCACGGCCACGGCGTGGGGATGTGCCAGCACGGCGCCATGGGCATGGCGCGGGCCGGATGGAGTCACGCGAAGATCCTGGCGCACTACTACGGCCGGCCCCGGCTTGGGCAGCGAGCGCACGCAGACCACCCCCGCCCGCGCCTCGCCCCCTTCCTGCGCAAACCCCATGCGACCGGTGTCGAGCACCTTCCAGGTCCCCGGCGCCGCCCCCGGCGAGGCGGTCCAGTAGCGCCCGGGGGCGAGCATCCGGGCCCGGCGCACCGCCCGGATCGACCGCACCGAGGCGAGCGCGAAGTTGCCCACCCCGGCCACGAGCGCCTCGCGGCAGTCGGCCTCGGCCTGCGCGTGGGTCCGCGGCGTCGGGTCCACGACCCCTACGACCAGGCCGTCGATCGCCCGCAGCCGCCCCTTGGCGAGCGCCCGCGCGATGACCAGGGCCTCGCGCTCGCGGTAGGCCAGGGACCGCGCCGCCGGTGGCGCGGCCTCGGACGGCGCAGGCTCGCCACCGTGCGGGCGCTCGATGCCCGTCGCGGCGGGTTCGGCGGGGGACGGCCGGGTCGCGGGCGCGGCCCCCGGGGCGCGTCCGGTGCCCACCGCCGCGGGCACCGCAGTGCGGTCCGCAGCAGACGGAGCACGGCCGCCATGGCCCGCGGCGGGCGGCGACGTGGCCGGCGACCGCGCCTCGGAGACGACCGCCGAGGCCCCCGCGCCTTCGGCCGGGTGCGAAACCGCGGCACCCGCGGCCACGGGTCCGCCGACGTCCACGCCGTCTTCCGACGACCGCCCGTGCAGCACCCATACCGCACCGGCGACGAGCACCACGGCCAGGGCGGCCCCGATCCAGACCCATGGCCCTGTCCGGCGTGCCGCGGCGTGGACCCGTGCCTCGGGCGGCGGCGGCGACCGCAGGCCCGACGCCGCGGGGCGGACCGCGTCGGCCTGCGACACGGCCGCCGAGACCTGGGCGAGCGCCTGCTCCAGTTCCACGGCCGCACGGTTCGGGGCCGGAGGGGTGGGTTCGTGGGACTGGGTGGGCCGGGGGGCAGGTGCAGGGTGGGCGGCGGCCGGCGACCGCGGTTCCTCGAACGGCGGCGCCGACCCGCGTCCGCGGAGTCGATCCAGCAGGCGACGTGCGGTCTCCTGGGGGGTCGCCGCCGGGTCGAGTTCGAACACCCCGAAGGTCTGCCCCGGCCGGTGGCGCGCCGAGAACACCCCCTCGACCCGCCGCAGCACCCTGGCCGGCAACGACGGCTCCGCCACGAGCAACACGACCCCGTGGTCGTCGAAGCGATCGATCGCCCGTCCGAGGGCGAGCACATCCTCCTCGACGCCGGAGACCACCTCGGCGGAGATCCCTGCCCGGTCCAGTTCGACCAGGACCGGCGCCAGCCGGACATCGGTGTCGAGGGAGCAACAAAGTAGGACGGCGTCCGACATCGACCGAGCCGCGCCGCAAAGCGCGCAACCGACCATACGCCGAGCCCGACCCCGGCCGCAAGGGACCCCAACCGGCCCGACCTCTGGCATAAGCCCACCATGGTCACCGAGATCCAAGGACCCGTCTGCGTGCTCGGGGCCGGCACCATGGGCCGCGGCATCGCCCACGTAAGCGCCCTGGCCGGCTTCCCCACCCGCCTGTTCGACGTCTCCGAAGCGCAGCTCGCCGCAGCAAGGCAAGCCGTCGCGCGCAACCTGCAAAAGGGCGTCGATCGGGGCAAGGTCTCGGCCGAGGACCGCGACCGGGCGCTCGCGAACCTCTCCACCACGCCCTCGCTCGAAGCCGCGGCCGACGGCGCCGATCTCGTGATCGAAGCCGTACCCGAGCGGATCGATCTCAAGCACGAGGTGCTGGCGAAGGCGGCCGGCGCGGCCACAGCAGGCGCCATCCTGGCCACGAACACGAGTTCGCTGTCCATCGACGAGATCGCCGCGCCGCTGCCCGACCCCGGGCGCGTCCTCGGGATGCACTTCTTCAACCCCGTCCACATCATGAAGCTGCTCGAGATCGTGGTCGGCAAGGACACGCGCGACGGCGTCCGCGAGGCCGCCGTCACCTTCGGCACGAAGCTCGGCAAGTCCTGCATCGTGGTCAAGAACAGCCCCGGCTTCGCCACCAGCCGCCTCGGCCTCGTCATCGGCCTGGAGGCCATCCGCATGGTGGAGGAGGGCGTGGCCTCCCCCGAGGACATCGACAAGGCCATGGAACTCGGCTACGGCTTCCCGATGGGTCCCTTGCGCCTCACGGATCTGGTGGGCCTCGACGTGCGCCTGTCGATCGCCGAGTACCTGGCCGAGCACCTGCCCGAGGGCGCCCACTTCCGCCCGCCGAAGCTCCTGCGTGAGATGGTGGCCGCGGGGAAGCTGGGCAAGAAGTCGGGCGAAGGCTTCTATCGCTGGGACCGCACCTAAGCCGCGGCGGCGGCGGCCCGGCGCGCCCTACCGCCGGCCCAGGCGCACGGGGATCACGGTGGTACCGGGCGCTCCGAGGGCGAGTCCCCGGGCTTCGACGTGGCGCGCATCCTTGTAGATCGCCAGGCGATACACACCCGGGGGCGGCTCGAGGACCGTGAAGACCCCGTCGTCGTCCGTACGGGTCACGAGCCGGACGCGGCGCCCCCGCTCGTCGCGCCCGTCGAAGAAGACGGCCGCGCCCGGGACCGGGTCCGCGGTCTCGGCCACCACGACGTGCCCGAGGACGCACACCCGCGCGGTGGGACAGCGGGGCTCGATGCGCGACACACGGCTTCGCGGGCGCGGATCGGGCCGGGCGGGCGGCGGCCCGGCGTGGGCGCACGCGGTGAGCCCGAGCCAACACGCGGCACCGAGCCTGGCCGGTCTGGAAGACGAGGAGGCCGCCATGGCGGAAGGAGCGGTCGATCGAAGACGCACGAACAACGACCGCCGCCTCGCAGTCTTGCACGCACCTGCCCCGTGTGCGACGCGGCCGCGCTGAACGCACGTCCACGACGTCCGCCGCGTTGCGCGCAGGCCCCGGGGGACGTACGCTGGTTGGGAAGGACCCGCCCATGGTTGGAATTCGACGCGCCCTCGCCCTCCTGATCCTCGGTTTCTACGTGACCCAGTTCGGCATGACGGCCTGGCTGGGCCCCGACGAGATCTTCGCGGCCTACCTGGGCCTTGCGATCTGCTACGGAGTGGCCTTCGTGGGGCTGGCCGCCGAATGGTTCTGGGCGCGCTGGTTCGCCATGGGGGTCGGGAACTTCGGCGCCCTGATGCTCCTGGTGATCCTCAAGATCGGTTTCGAGCCCGTGGTGGCCTTCGTGGGGGGCACGCACCTGCTGGTGAGCGTCCTGCTCGCCGGCGAGGGCATGGCGGCGCGCTACGAGCACAGCGAGGCCACCGCCGAGCGCTGGCACTTTCAGGAGGAGTCGCTCGCCCTGCTGCGGCGCGCGGTCCGCTCGGCCGGCAGCACGATCCCCTTCCTCATCCTCTACGCGCTGGGCCCCCGCGGCGACGCCCTGAACCTCGCGGCCCTCGCCCTCGGCGCCGTGGGGCTCTGGGGCCTGCTGCGCGCCCGTACCTACGGCGTGTTCGCCCTCGGGGCCGCCGGCGGGATCGCCCTGCTCGACGGTCTCGGAGCCTTCGGCGCACCCACCATCGGCTACCTGCTGCTGTCGCCCACCGGCCTGCCCGCGATCTACGGGCCGGTGGCCGGCCTGCTCGCCGGCGGCCTGCTCCTCGTCCCCCTCGCCTTCGCCCGCCCGATCCTGCGCTACCTGAGCACCTGAGCGCGAGCGAACCGGACCTCCCCGCCTGGAGCGGCGGTCCACGGACCGAGGGCGCTGCCCGCCCCCGATACCCCGTAGCCTCCCTCCACCCCTTGCGACCGTCGCGCGCGACCAGCCGCCCGCGTCATGCATTTTCGGTCATCCCGCCGGATCGATCACCACGTCGTTGATCGGCCGCACGTTCATCCCGCCCGGGTACCCGTAGGACCGGTTCTGGGTAAACTCGAAGGTGTCCGGCGTCCCCCAGCCCCACACCCACAGGCCGAACGGCGCCTCGCTGGTGATCGTGTGGACGCCCGTGGCACATCCCCCGACGGGCTGATAGTTACCGGTCATCAGGTCCACGCGGGTCCATTCGTAGGGCCCCACCGCCTGCCAGCCGTCGAGGGGCCCGTAGCAGTCCAGGTCCACGTCCGCGAACCCCCGTCCCCCGGCGCGCGGATCACGA
>JALSIN010000032.1 GCA_026989935.1 Polyangiaceae bacterium
GACCCACCGCTGCTCGCCCCCCCCGTCGAGCCCTCCGTCCCGCCATCGCCGCCACCGCCGGCCCCACTGCACCCGGCCGGCCCCCCCGCCGCGAACAGGGACAACAGAAACATGGACGCCACGATCGGAACGGATGAGACCGGGGCAAGAGGACTTTTCTCAGAAAACATGAAGGTGCATCTTACTTGTTATCTTGAAACAATTCCACACATTTCCCCCCGCGAGCGCGCGTTTTCAATCGGCGCTGCGGGTGGTCCCGCACGCGCGGGCGGCGGGTCCAGGCGGCCGCACATGCCCCCCGGCGAACAGCACCGTGTCGGAACGGGTACGATTCGGCCGTGAACCCATCGAACACTTCGGTGCGCCGAAAATGCAGGATCTTCTGTATCCTGCTCGCGGTGGCGCCTTCGTCGTGCGGGGCCGCCGGCGGGCCGACCGGCGCTTCGAGCGCCGCGAGCGGCTCTGGTGCAGATACGACGGACACCGGGTCGCCGGGTGCCACGACGGCCTCGACGGCCTCGACGACGACGGGCGCAGGCACGTCCGCCGCCTCGACGGGCACCACCGGGGCGGCGGACACACCGCGCTTCTACTTCGTACTGCACGCCGATCCCGCCGTCGCCGGCGGCCTTCAGACGCGGTGGACGCGGCTCGTCGCGTTCATGGACGACCTCGCCGCGCGCCCCGTGCCCCACCACGTCACGATCATGATGACCCCGAACTGGGGCAAGATCGCGGCGGCCGATCCGGAAAAGACCGCCCGCATCGCGTCGTGGATCGACGCCGGGCACGAGATCGCCTTCCACTCCCACACGCACAACCACGCCTTTCCCGACGGCTACACGAACGCCGAGGCCCGGTTCGGCCCGGACGACACGTCGATGTGCATGGGGGCCCCGCAGGCCGGCGAATGCACGCTCGACGCGGGCCTTTCGGCCGTAATCTCGGCGGTCGAGGCGGCCCTCGGTCGGCCCTACGACCTGCGCTTCGCCACGATCGGGCCACAGGGCAACCAGGGGCCGGTCCCCGGGGGCATGAACAACTGTCCACCGGGCCAGAACCCACCCGTGGCGGACGAGCACGGCTGCATCGACGGCGAATGGACCGGGCTCGTCAACGAGGCGATCAACTACCAGGCCACGGAGTATCCGGGGGTGACCGAACAGGATGCAGGCAACCCGGCGAGCGTGCTCGGTTCGTCGTTTTGCGACCGCTTCGGCGACGCGACGGAGGACGTCTACAGCCTGCCCATCGCGCCCTTCGAGACGGAGGCGGGCGGCCTGGCCGTCCGGCTCGACGTCGCCGAGGCCGCCTTCGCCATGGCCGGACCGGACGACTTCATCGGGCTCGTCGTCCACCCCGTCTCCTACGTGGACGGCCCGTCCGGCATGTTCCAGGGCAACGCACGCGAACAGATCGTCGCCCTTCTCGACACCGCCGAGGCCGCGGGTCTCGTCTCACGCACCATGAGCGAGATCCACGACGGCGACGACGTGGGCGGCGGCCTGCCCTGCCGCGACCTGCGCTGACCCCCGCCCCCCGTCACGCCAGACCGCACACCGGAGTCGAATGCCGGTGCGGTCTTCCGTGGAACGCGGCCCCCCCGAGGCCGCACCACGGTGCGCAACATCACCGCGTCCACACGGCACGTCCCCTGGGACGGGAGGAAGCGGCACGCACATCATCCGCCGCGATCGGTGTGGCCGAGGTCGCGGCCGGGTGCCAGGCGGTCGCGGATCGCCTGCTTGAGTTCCTTCGGTTGCGGGAAGCGCCCGCAGGTGCGCCGGTCGAACAGCACCTCACCGTCGAGGCGCACGACGAACGCCCCGGACGCGCCGGGGACGAGGGCCACCTCCCCGAGTTCGTCGGGAAACGTGAAGAGAAGCTCCTGCGCGAGCCAGCCGGCGCGCAGCACGAAGCGGCACCGGGTGCAGTACTCGATCTCGACGCGGGGCGACGGCACGGCCGCCGGCAATTTTGGCACGCCCACCGGCGTGCCGAAAGCGATCGACGACGACCCCCGCGACGGGAAAGACCCCGCGCGACACCGGGCGAAACGGGGACGACGGCGCCGGCCGGCGGCGCCGGACCCGGCGAGCCTCGAAGGCGCCCCGACCGGCCCCAATAAAAAAACGCCCCCCGGTGGCCCGGGGGGCGGGTTGGTGGAGGCGCCGGGAGTCGAACCCGGGTCCGGCAGGCCTCGAAGGCGGCCTCTACGTGCGTAGTCTCGTGGATTTGAACGTCGAGGTTCGCACGCCCACGGACAGGCGATCGAACCCCCGAGCACCGAGATCTCACCACGCGGTCGGTGCCGCCCGCGCGGCCAGCCCGTGTCATGGCGCCCCTGCGCTACTCGGGCTCCTCGCGCAAGGACGTGACCGCACCTTAGGCGGCCAAGGCCATACGGCCGTAGTTGCTGTCGTTGGCAGCTGGTGTTTCCCAGTCCGTTTTTGACGCGGCGGATTGGGCCCCGCGACACGCCACCGCCTCCTCGGTTCCTCCCGTCGAAACCGGTACGCCCCCAAGACTCTTCGGTTGCAAGATGTCGCGCCGACCGTGCCGGCCCCTTCAATATGGGGCGGCCTTCGGGCGCTGGCAAGGGCCGCACGTCCGCGCGCACAGCGCACGCCCCAAACGCAGCGGAGGCGTCCGTTGACCGCCTCCGGCGCCAGGGGCCACCATGGGGCGATGTCCACGTTTCCGATCGGCGCCGGCGACGCCCTCGTGATCATCGACGTCCAGCCCGACTTCCTGCCGGACGGGCCCCTGCCCGTACCGCGCGGCGACGAGGTGATCGCGCCGATCGCCCGCGTGGTCGCGCGCTTCGACACCGTCGTCGCCACCCAGGACTGGCACCCCCCCGGCCACGTCTCGTTCGCCTCGTCCCACCCCGGCCGAAAGCCGTTCGACACCATCGACCTGTACGGCGCCCCCCAGACGCTCTGGCCGGACCACTGCGTGCAGGGCACACCCGGCGCACGCCTGTGCGACGGGCTGCCCAAGGCGGACCTCGACCTCATCTTGCGCAAGGGGACCCGCCTCGACTCGGACAGCTACAGCGCCTTCCGCGAGAACGTCGGGCCCGACGGGCACCGCCACCCCACGGGCCTGGCCGGGTTCCTGCGCGAACGCAACGTCCGGCGCGTGTTCCTGTGCGGCCTGGCGCGCGACGTTTGTGTGCGATTTTCGGCCCTCGACGCCGCGGCGGCCGACTTTGCCACGTTCGTGATCGACGACGCCACCCGCGCCGTGCACCCCCAACGCCGCGCCGAGACGGACCGCGCCTTCGCCGAGGCGGGCGTGACCCTCGTCGCCTCGGACGATCTTCTGTAGCGCGCCATGACCGACCTCGAGCCGACCGCCTGCACCCTGGGCATCGACGCCTACCAGGTCACGACCTTGTGCGCCCACTTCGACGCCGGGCGCCTCGACCACCGGGTGGACATGGCCTTCTTCTTCCGCCGGCTGCCGCCGCAGCGCAACTTCGTGGTCGTCTGCGGCCTGCCGCAGATCGTGGCCCATGCGCGGGCCATGGCCCTGTCCGAGGACGACCTGGCGTTCCTCGACCACCACCCGGTCCTCGGCCCCGCGCTCGCCGCCCGCCCGGCGCTGCGCCGGCGCCTGCTCGAGATCCGCGCCTTCGAGGGCGATATCGACGGCATGGCCGAAGGCAGCCTCGCCTTCGCCGGCCCCGCCCACCGCACCGACGGCACCCGTTTCGAGATCGCCGGCCGGCCCGTGCACCTGGTCGAGCCGATCCTCCAGGTGCACACCGACATGGTCCGGGCCAAGCTCATCGAGACCCCTTGGCTCTCACGCCTCAACCACCTGTCGATGGTGGCCTCCAAGGCGGCGCGCGTGGTCCTCGCGGCGCAGGGCAAACCCGTCGTGGAGTTCGGTCAACGAAGGACGCACCCGGCCGCCGCCGTCGATGCATCCTACGCCGCCTTCGTCGGGGGCTGTGCGGCCACCTCGAACCTGCTGGCCGCCCGGCGCTACGGAATCCCCGCCACGGGGACCATGGACCACTTCTTCGTCCAGTCCGCCGAGCGCGACGGCGTCCCGCCGGCCCGGACCGAGCGCGAGGCCTTCGAAGCCTACTTTCGCGCCTTTCCAGACCACGCCATCTTGCTCGTGGACACCTACGACACGGACCGTGGCATCGAAAACGCGGTCGCCGCCACGGGCGGGCGGCTTTCGGGGATCCGCCTCGACTCGGACGTGGCCCCCGAGCGGGTGCGCGCGGCCCGGGCGCGGCTCGACGCCCTCGGCGCCCGCGAGGCCAAGATCTTCGTGTCCGACCGCCTCGACGAGACGCGCGTCGAACCGCTGGCCAGGGCCGGCGCGGACGCCTTCGGGGTCGGGGAGCGGATCGTGTGCGCCCCCGACGCCCCGGCGGGCATCGGGGCGGTGGCGAAGATCGTCCGCAACGGCCATGGCCGCGACACGATGAAGCTTGCGCCCGGTAAGATCTCCCTGCCCGGGCGCGTGCAGGTCTATCGCTTCGACGACCACGATCTGGTCTCCACCTGGGAGGAACCGCCGCCGGCCGGCGGCGCCGCGCTGCTCGTGCCGCTGTGGCGCGGCCGAACCCCCACCGCCATCGCGTGCGAACCGCCGGAGGCGGCCCGGGCGCGGGCCCGCGGCGGGATCGAGCGCCTGCCCGAGCACCTGCGCGGCGTCTCCACCGGCCACGCCCGCCCCTTTCCCCTCGTGGTGTCCGACCGCCTCGCCGAGCGCATCGAGGCCGAAGTGCGGGCGATCCTCGACGGGGACGCCGCGCCACCGCCCTGAGGCGCCCTCTCGCGCACCTGCACGCGCAAGGGCCCGAGCCGGTCCTGCGCGACCCGGGCCCCAGCGGCATCGGGGGGCCGGTCAATCCTGCAGATCGAAGGACAGCGACGGCCGCCCGACCCACCCCGCCGCCGTCTCCTCCAGATCGCGCGAGACGACCACGTCCAGGCGAAGATGCCCGTCGTTCGTCACGTCGAACTGCCGCTGCCACGTAAGCTCCGGCTCCTCGACGTAGACACCCATCCATCCGGCGTTGCGCATGACCTTCATCGAATCCAACTGGACCGATACATAGTCGTAGGTCCCTTCGGGCACGTACACCATGCCCAGATCGACGCTGCCGCCGGCATCGGCCAGGGACATCGTCACGGGGCCGCTGTGCAGCGCGACCCATGCGCCGTCGGTGGCGCGACGCATCCAGATGTCGGAGATCTGGACCTTCACGTCGGCCACGTTATCGGGAAGGAGCTCCAGCCCAAGCGTACCAGTCGCGACCTTGAGCTTCGCCGTGGGCATCCCTGCCTCCTTGGCCGTGATCGGGAAGGGGTCGTACATGTCACACCCAGTGGCCGAAAGACCCGCGAGAGCGACGAAGAGGGGAAGGACTTTGGGGATCGTGTTCATGGCTCGCCTCACGCCTGCTCCCATCGCCGGGACACAGTGGACCTTTAGGGACCTTTCGCGGGTGCGTTTCGGCCACACGCCACACCACGAGGCGCGACGACCGACCCCCTCGCAACGCCCGGCGCTCGACCGGCCTACTGCGGCAGGAAACAGGCGATCGTCGTCTCGATGCGAAAGCTCGACTGCACCGTGTGACGCTCGGCGAAGAAGAGGTCGAGATCGTAGGTGTTGCCGACGACGAGCCCGAGGCTTGCGGCCTGGGCATCCAGATCGATGGTCGCCATCTGGGGCGGATGCACGCCTCCCAGGTCGATCGCGAGCTTTCCGTTCATGAAGACGAAGACATCGTCGTCTCCCCGGAAGGTAAACTGCTCACCGCCCAGGTACGTAAACTTCGTGTGCAGCTCGAGCGTGAAGTGATAGTTGTGGGCGTTGCCCTCGTTGCCGAACCCCTGGCCGTCGATCGGGAAGAACGCCTGGTCGTCGAACACCCAGATGCCCGGCATCGTCTCCACGAGCTGCAGGGTGGAGGGGATCGCCACGTTGACGCCGGGCACGTCGCGGTACCACTGGTCGAAGTTGTCCTTGCCGGTCGTGCTCGGGTTGCCCGCCTGGCCGGCGTAGACCGGCTTCTTGTCCACCCCCAGGTCCACTTCGACGATGCCCGGATCCGATCCGATGTAGGACTCGAAGTCCGGGTGCGAGGCGTGGAAGTCCCGGATCGTCACCGGCAGGAGGCCGTCGCAGTTGCCTCCACCGCCCGTGCTGCCGCTCGTTCCGACCCCGCCCGTCGTGCCCGCCGTCCCCGACCCGCCCGATGCGCTGCCCATCGTCCCGACCCCGCCCGATGCGCTGC
>JALSIN010000033.1 GCA_026989935.1 Polyangiaceae bacterium
GCGGCGGCCGTGGCGAAGCGTCAGCCGCGGCCCGTCGAAGCCGGGCTGGATGGGCGCGCCCACGACGACCAGGTCGTCGGGGTCGAGCGAGACGTCGCTGCCTCCGATCGCGAGGCGGTCGAGCCGGATCGGGGGTGCCGGTGGCTCGATGCTGGGCGCGCCGCGTCCGTCGAGGCGGAAGGTCCGCAGGCGCGGCTCGAAGAACCAGCCGGTGATCCGGTCGATGGTGCGGCTCGCCTCGTCGATGAGCGCGGCGAGCCGATCGTCGGTGGCCTGGGCCTCGGTCACGCCCTCGGCGCGCAGGTCCGCCACCTCGCAGTAGCCGTGGGCCACGCCGCCGGCGACCACCGCCGAGACCTCGAACTCCTCGACGAAGCTCTGCTCGGGCGCCTCGGCGGTGAGCCGGAAGAACCAGCGGATCTCGTGGGCGCCCAGCGGCTCGTCCTCGGGGACGGTCCACGCGGCGACGTAGTGGCCGAGACCGAGCCGGCCGCCCGCCGGGCAGTCCTGGGCCACGTCCACCGCCGCACGCCCCGCCGGCGGGAAGACCTGGACGGGCGCGTCCCGCCTGGCGGGCGTCGAGACGTCGAAGATCTGGAACTCCAGCACCTCGACGTCCACGAGCTGGCCGGCGACGCTCGTGTAGAGGTCGAGCGCCGGGAGCGCGCAGCCGCTGGTCTGTCCCCGTGCGAGCCCTGCCATCACGCCACCCACCCCGGCGGCCGGCTGCCGCCCGTGACCACCGCCTCGGTCACCTGGTACTGCTCGGCGTAGACCTGCTTGCCCGCCGCGTAGGCCACCTCCACCTCGTAGAAGCCCGCCCGCGGCGGCGTGAACGCCAGCCGGTACTCGCCCGGGCTCCCGGGGATCTGTGCGATGTCGACTTGCACCTCGGCCACCTCGCCGTCGTGGAACACCACAAGGGCAAAGGCATCGGGGCCCAGATCGGGGACCTTGGTGAAGCCATCCTCCCCGTAGACCGGGAAGTGATCGACGACCTCGGTGCGCGCGCTCACGGTCCTCATGCGCACGCCTCCATGCGGGGGATGACGTGCTCGAGCTCGCGGAGGCTGTGGCTGCCGTCGAGCAAGGTGAGCAGCTCGGAGTAGGCGGGCTGGCGCCGGAAGGCGCGCCAGAAGATCTCGCGGATGCGCCGCTCGCGCTCGGCCCGCTCCTCGGCGAGCCGGGCCAGGGCGGGCCGGCGCCGCCACCGCCAGCGGCGGACCATCGCCTCGAGCACCGTGACCAGCACGTCGACGTCGCGGCCGGTGTCGTAGCGGTCGGCGTTGGCCTTCGCCCGCCGGCTCATCTCGGCGTAGAAGCCGGGGTCGTCGAGGCGGCGCAGGGCGTCCGCCCAGGCGGCGACGTCCTCGCGGGGCACGAAGAGCGCGCCGTCGCCGAGCGACTCCCGCAGGCTCGGCAGGTCCGTGGCGACGACGGGGACGCCGTTGCACTGCGCCTCGACCGCGACCAGCCCGAAGGACTCCTCGGCCGAGGGCATGAGCACCACGCGCGACTCGCCGTAGACGCGCCGGATGTCGGGCGTGGTGTCCCGGATCTCGACGTTGGGCAGGTCCTCGATCTCCTGCTCGCCGTAGGCCCCCTTGACCGCGAGGAAGGCGCGCTCGGGCATGGCCCGCGCGAGGGCGTAGAGCACGTGCGGGCCCTTGTTGACGAAGAGACTCACCAGCGTGACGAAGCGCCGCTCGAGGCCGGCGGGCGCCTTCACCCGCTCGCGGTCCACCGGCGGGCTGACCACGACATGGTGGACGTTGCGGTTGGCGGCGTTCAGCAGGAAGACGCTGTTGAAGACGAACAGGTCCACCGCCTGGGCGAGCCCCGCCTCGGCGAGCTCGGTGTAGCCGTAGGGGCCGTGGCACAGGATGACGACCGGAAGCCCCGCCTCGATCGCGAAGCGGATCGTCGGGATGGACATCTCGAACTGGGCGAAGAGCACGTCGGGCCGGCGCTCCTCGACGTAGCGGGCGTGCGTCGGCCGGATGCGGCCGTGGAAGACCTCGACGCCGTCGATGGTCCTGCGCACGCGGCGGTCGGGGGCCTGGGTCGAGGTGACGACCGAGACGCGGTGGCCGCGGGCCGCTAGCGCCCGGTGCAGCCCGTGGGCCGCGGTCTCGCCGCCCGAGAGCACGGGCAGGTAGCGGGGGCAGAAGGAGAGGATCTTCACCGCGCCACCCCCACGCGCACGAGCCCGAGGTCGTGCCCGGCGCCGTCGACGACCTGGAAGTCGAGGACCTCGCCCCCGCCGGCGCGGCAGGCGGCGATCACCTCCTCGTCCGACCAGGTGACCTCGAGGAAGCTCGTGCGCACGCCGTGCTCGGGCACCTCGATGGGCACGAGCTCGGGCGGCCGGCGCGGGGCGTCCGCCTTGCGCAGCCAGAGCAGCAGGAAGACGTGCTCGCGCGCCACCCGCAGCATCTCCGCAAGCGGCGCCTCGAGCTCGGGCAGGTGCTGGAGCACGTCGGTGCACACGACGCTGCCGAAGGAGCCGTCCGCGAAGGGCAGCGCCAGCAGGTCGCCGGTGCGGAAGTCCGCCTGCGGATAGCGGGCCCGCGCCCGCTCGACCATCGCCGGCGTCACGTCGATGCCGACGTAGCCGTGCGGCCGCAGGACCAGGCGGCGCATCAGCGCCTCGTGAGTCCGGCCCGTGCCGCAGCCGACCTCGAGGATCGGGCCCGAGCCGTGGTGGATCTCCACCAGGTCCACGAGCGACGACAGGGTCGGGTCCACGGGCAGGCCAGGCCAGTCGGCGTCGAGCCAGTCGACCACGCCCGGAGCGTCCCAGTTCTGCCAGTGTCGCCGCGCCATCCACCACGCCTCAGGTCGCCGGGTCGGTCAGGCTGTGGAAGCGCACCGAGCCGATCGAGACGACGCCCGGGTCGGCCAGCATGCCGCTGCGCAGGTCCGCCTCGAGCTGGTCCATCTCGGCGTCGGTCGGGAACTCCTTGCCGTTGTAGGCGGCGTCCTCGACGACGACGAGGCCCTTGTCCTGGCCGTCGATGCGCTCGATGAACAGGCGCACGCCGGAGAAGGTGAGCCCGGGGAGAGCCGCGAAGCCCTGGGCCACGTCCGAGGCGGTCTGCTGCATGGCCGCGTCCGTGTCCCGGAGCGGCCCGGTGAGGACCATGTCGTGGATGAAGATCTGCACGCCGCGCCTCCTCAGGGCTCCGTCAGGCCGAGAAACCTCCCCGGCGAGACGAGCTGCCCATCGTCGTCCACGGTGAAGCCGAAGTACTTGCCCTCGGGCGAGCGCAGGACGAGGCCCTTGTCGGTGTCGCCGATGACCGCCCAGCCGTCCGTGCGCAGCACGCCGTCCTCGTCGATGGTGGCGCCCCGTCCCGGCGGGCTGCCGTTCGACGGGTGGCCGCCCGTGGGGTAGCCGCCGCTGCCGTAGGGATCGCCACCCGAGGCACCCACCTCGAGGCGGCGCACGAGCAGCACGCGCTCGACCTCGGCGTTCTCGCGAACGCGCAGGACGACGGTGTCCACGTCCCCGTCGAGCACCATCTGGCCGCGGACCTCGTGGACCGCGTCGTCGTCCCCGAGGCGCACCTCGCGGACGACCAGGCGCCCGAGCGAGGTCGAGCCGGCGAGCGGGTTCTTGCGCCTCACGGGGGCCTCCCAGGCGGTGGCGGCGGCTGCCTGCATCTCACTTCCGTCCCCTGCGCCCCGTGGCCTTGGCGGCGGGCGCCGAGGCGGTGGCCGCTTCGGGCAGGTCCTCGGTGGTCACGGCGCCCTCGCCGCGGGCCGCCGACAGCTTGATGTCGTCGGTGGCCGCCTTGCGAGTGACCGTGGCCTCCTTCTCCTTGGCGTCGAGCGCCTGAGCCTCCTCGGGCGTGCACACGTCGAAGGCGAGCGGGGCGTGCTCGTCGCCCGGCGTCTGCCGGACGTCGCGCAGGTAGTCGGCCACGCTCTTCTCGACGCGGTACCAGCCGCGCTCCTCCTGGAACTTGATGCCGCGGTAGGTGAACCGGCGAAGCAGGTGCCCACGCCGCGGGTCGTGGGGCCTGAGCCGGACGAGCAGGGTCTCCATCGTTCAGTTCCTCCTTCGGCTGTCATTTCTTCGAGGGGAAACGGGCCGTCAGGAGGCCCACCCTCGGGGTGAAAGAATCGTGAGTACTTCCAGTTGCATGGCCTCCTGACTTCCTGTTGAGAAGCTCAAGAGGATGTTGAGAGCATCCACCCTCTCTTGAGTGCTTCAGCTCTCTCTTGAACAAGGAGGTCAAGCGACCATGGATCACAGCAATCTGGCCCTCGTCCCGGCAGCCCCGGATCTGCCCAGTGAGGGTGACTCCCTCTTCGACTTCCAGGAGCGCCTGCTCCGGCAGTACGCCGAGTATTGCGAGTGCATGAACTTCTCGCCGAAGACCGTCACCGGTTATGCCGCTCACGTCCGCGCTGCGCTCCGCGACCTCAAGCTGACGTACGTCTGGGAGCTGACGGCCGAGGAGGTACGCCGCTACAACCTGCTGCTCGTCGAGCGCGGCCTCACCGTCGGCACCCGCCGTTCGTATTGCACCGCCATCAAGAGCCTGTTCGAGTTCCTCGTCGAGGAGCATGCGGCCGAGATCGCAACGGTGACCGGCCTCACCATCAGCCAGCCGGTCACGCGCAGGAACACCCCGAGGATCCGCTACTGCGAATCCTTCGACCGGGGAGCGCCGCCAAGCAGGGGGCAGGTTCGCAAGGTCTCGCGGCTGCTGCGGAAGCGGCTCCACCTCGGGCGTACCTACGAGGTCGCCGCCCGCAACCTGGTGGTCTTCGAGACGCTGTACCTCACGGCGATGCGCACCAACGAGCTCATCCACCTCGACGTCGAGGACCTGCATTTCGGCAAGGGAGCGGCTGGGCAGATCCACGTTCGCATCGGCAAAGGCAGCCGGGGCAGCGGCCCTCGCAGCCGCTGGGTGCCCATGCTCGATGGCCTCGACGAGCTGCTGGGCTGGTACGTGCACCAGGTCCGGCCGAAGCTCGGGCCCAGCCGGCGCCAACACGCCCTGTTCGTCAGCACCGATGGAAAGCGCCTGACCTACAAAGGCGCGGGCGGCATCCTCGAGCGCTGCCTCACCGAGGCCAAGATCCGCAAGGACAAGCGTTTCACCCTGCACCGCCTGCGCCACGCCCGAGCGTCGCACCTGTTCGCCGACGGCATGAACCTCGTCGCGATCCAGAAGCTGCTCGGGCACGAGTTCATCACCACCACCCAACGCTACGTGCACGTGGACGCGACCTTCGTGGCCCAGGCGCACAAGGCCATGGTCCAACGCACGCTGCGCCAGGCGAGGAGGTAGACCATGAAGATCACCTGGAACCTGCGCATGCTCTGCGCCGAGAAGGGCATCTGGTCTGGTGCCGAGCTGGGTCGGCAGCTCCGCGACAAGCTGGGTCTCGAGCTCAGCCTTCAGACGCTGTCGAATCTGATGACCGGCACGCCGAAGTCGCTGTCGCTCAACATGCTGCTGGCCCTGTGCGTCACGCTGGAGTGCACGCCCGACGATCTGCTCATCGTCGACACGCGCCACACGCGGCGATCGGCCAAGAAGCTCGTCGACGAGATCACGCGGGTGAACCTCGCGCGCGCCCCTCGCAACGTCCGCGGCGGCCGGAAGAAACGGCGAGCGCCTGGGCCGCCGAAGACGGGGATCTGAGCGATGGCCACCGAGAAGACCTGCATCGAGTGCGGCGAGATCCGCATCATCCATGGTCGCGGCCTCTGTCGCCGCTGCTACGCCCGTCGCGCCCGCCGTCTCTCGCCGGTGAAGCACTGCGAGGTCTGCGGCCAGGACAAGCCCGGTGTGCAGGCCGGCGTCTGCAGGGCCTGCTACGGCCGCGCCCATCCTCGCAAGGAGCGTGTGTGTCGAGTCTGCGGTGAGCTCGCTCCGCACCAGGCCCACGGGCTGTGCACACGCTGCTACCGCAGCCAGTGGCGTGCTCCAGAGCGCGAGTGCGAGGAGTGCGGCGAGCAGCGGCCGCATCACGGCCACGGACTGTGCGCGACGTGCCACGACCGAAAGCGCCGAGGTCTGGTCGCGACGTGCGACATCTGCAACGAGGTGCGGCTCGACGCAGGAAACGGCCGCTGCGCACGCTGCACGCGTGAGCACGGGCCTCGTCCGGCCGCGCCCCGGCGGTGCGACGCCTGCGGGACCGAGGGACGCCTGCACGGCCACGGCCTCTGCGAGCGGTGCTATAGGCG
>JALSIN010000034.1 GCA_026989935.1 Polyangiaceae bacterium
GGCCGGAGGGATCTTCGCAGGATCCTCGGTCGCGGCCGCCCTGGCAGACGCGTCCATCGGCGCACCCGATGCCAACCGGACGGCGCCGTCCGCGCCAGCTTTCGACTGCGCAATCTGCGCACTTTCGACTTGGGCCGGTGGAGGATCCTTCGGCTCAGGATCCGCCGAACACGCGCAGAGCACCGCGCAGACCGCGATCGCGCGCAAAGGTCGCTTCCCGCATCCGCGGCGCTGAAAGCGCGATTCGCTATACTCGCACTCGCGCCCGCGTCGAACGCGCTTTCTCCGTCGGATCGGCTCGCGTCCGAGGCCTTCCGATGGAGCGAACGCACGACGACCGGGCCCGATCCCCCCCTCGCAACAGACCGGTTCCGCAAGCGACGCCCCGTGCAGGGGCCTCCGAGGCGCGTTTGACGCGATCTGGCCTGTCGTGCACACTGAAAAACGACCCTTCCACCCAACCCAAAGGCCCCAGGGAACGCCATGGCAATCAGCAAAATCGAACGAGTCTTGCGGCACGACGGCATCGTCGCCGTCTTCGACCAGACCGCGGACCAGGCGCAGCGGGGAGAGAGCACCTGGATGGGTGACGATCGCTGGCGCCCGGTCGTGCTTCAGGCGGCCAAGCTGCGTCAAATCGCCCAGGAATCCTCCGTACGGGTCCTCGTGGGCGATCACGCGGTGTTGGTCTCGGGCGACGACCGGCACGTCGTCGGGATCGTGTTCATCAAGGGGCATCCCGTCGTAAAATCTGTCGTCCGGATGGTTCGGCAGTTGCTGCGTCAGCCCAGCAACGCGCCGCAGCCTGCGCCGAATCCACCCCCTTCGCAACCCGACCCCACGCCGACCATCTAGCGTCGCCCCTCGTTCGCCCTCCACGGACCGTCGCGGCTCGCGCGGGTGCGAGGGCTGCGGCTTCGTTTCCAATCACGGCATGCGCAACGAACGATCGGCGGAGGAGGGGCACCCCGGCCGACGCCCGGGCAGCGACGACCTCGAGGCCCTGGGCGCCATCGTGGGCCCCGGCGCCGTCTCCGCCGATGCGGGGGACCTCGCCGCGTACGGGGCCGACCGCGCCGTCGGCCCCTGGAGCGCGGACGCCGGCGCCGTGGTACGTCCCAAGACCCTCGACGAGGTTCGGGCCGTCGTGCGCTGCTGTGAGCGTCGGGGCCTTTCGATCGTTCCGAGCGGTGGGCGCACCGGTCTCGTCGGGGGCGCCGTCGCATCGTGCGGCGAGGTCGTCGTCTCGCTCGACCGCATGCGCGCCGTGCTCGACGTGGACCCGCTGGCCCGCACGGTGCGCTGCGAGGCCGGGGCCACCGTGGCGGCGGTGGATGAGGCGGCACGCGCCCACGGGCTGTTCTACCCGGTGGACTTCGCCGCGAAGGGCACCGCGCAGGTGGGGGGGACCATCGCCACGAACGCCGGCGGCGTGCGCGTCGTGCGGTACGGTCCCACGCGGTCCTGGGTCCGGGGCCTCGTCCTCGTGACCGGCGGCGGCCGCGTGCTGCGGCTCGGCCGCGGCCTCGTCAAGGACAACACGGGCTACGCCCTGGAGCAGCTCGTGGTCGGCGCGGAGGGTACCTTGGGGATCGTCGTGGAGGCCACCTTGGGGCTCGCCGTCCCTCCGCGCGCCGTCGCCGTCGGCGTGGTGGGGGCCGCGTCCGTCGAGTCCCTGCTGGCCCTGTACGGGCGGCTTTCGGGCGCTCGCTGCACGGTCTCGGCCTTCGAGTGCTTCGACGACGCGTGCCTCGATGCGGTCCTGCGGGCCCGGGGCGAGACCCGACCGCCGTTGCAGACGACGGCGCCCATGTACGGTCTGGTGGAGATCGAGCACGACGGCGAATCGGACGAAGCGGCGGTGGACGCCCTGACCGAGGTCCTGTGCCAGGCGCAGGAGGCCGGGGAGATTTTGGATGCAACGATGGCGCAAACGCCGGCGCAGGCCAGGGCGCTGTGGAGCTTGCGGGAGTCCGTGTCCGAGGCGCTGCACCCGCGCCGGCCGCACAAGGCCGACGTGACGCTGCCGCAGCGTGCCATGGGAGATTTTCTCGCGCGTGCACGGGCCCTCGTCGAGCGCCACGTGCCGGAGGGCGAACTTCGGATCTTCGGGCACCTCGGCGATGGCAACCTGCACGTGAACCTGCTGCCGCCGCGCGACGGCCAACTTGCCGCCGCCGCGCTCGCCGCCTTCGACGAGGCCCTCTATGGCCTGGTCTCGGATCTCGGGGGCAGCCTGTCCGCCGAGCACGGCGTGGGCCTGCTCAAGCGACCGTATCTTTCACTTCGTCGCACCCCCGAGGAACTGGCGCTCATGCGCGCCATCAAGGCCGCTTTCGACCCTGCCGGGGTGTTCAACCCGGGCAAGCTGCTGCCCGACGACGGGGGCTGCTAAGGGGCGGCGGGCTTCTTTGGCGCGATGCGCCGGGCCGCCTGGTCGGGAGTCAGGGGGCTGTTTTCCCAGATCTGGACCTTCGAGTGCTTCCACTCGTCGTCGATCACGCTGACTTCCACGCGAAACTCCTTGCCGTGGATCTTCAGGCGCGCCTGGTTGTTGAAGTAGTCGTAGACCGTGATCTTGGGCTTTGGGTGGCGGACCGTCGGCTCGCCCGGCAACTCGAGTCCCACGATCCGAAGGGCCTTGGTCGGATCGAAGGGCCCCTCGCCCGGGATCTGCTCCCACCACAGGCTCGTGGCCCGACCGTCCGTGTACTCCACGCCGATGGCGCCGAAGCGTCCGGTGGGGTCGCCGTAGCGCTGCTCGACGTAGGTGCACGAGAACCACGTTCGCTCCGGAACGAAACGCACGCAGGATTTTCGCATCATCCCCTTGCCCGGTGGAGGGGCCAGGTGGGATTCGACCTCCTTGGGAGGCGCGCCGAGCATGTCCTCGATGGGCAGCGGTGCGTCGTCGAGCACGCGCCCGAGGGCTTCTTTGGGGGCCGTTGTGGCCTGCGGCGCGGGTTCGTGGAGCGTGGCCGGGGCCTCGTCCGAGCGAGCGGGTCGCTTGCCCTCGACGGTGCAGGCGGCCAGGCCGAGCGCGGCGGAGAGCAGGGGGCGGAACACCACGGGCGCATCCTAGCACTGGCACCGTGGTTTGGCGTGGAGGCCGACCGTCAGGGCGTCGGATCGTAGATCGTGTCGGGGGCCGGAGCCGGGGTGACCGCCAGGTAGATCGCAGCGATGGAGGCGAAGGTATCTTCCACCATGCCCTCCCGGTTGCGTAGCTGGAGCGTGTGTTCTCCCGACCCCAGGTTGTAGGTGACCAGGCTGGCGGGGCACGTGTTGCCCAGCACGGGTCGTACGGCGACCCAACCCCACTGGGGGTTGGGCCAGGTTACGGTGTCGCATCCGTAGACCCAGGGAAACTCCGGGAAGCCGTCGATGGAGACATAGTAGGAGTCCGGATCCGGGCTATCGAGCCCGGGGATGTCGTCGAAGACGAGGCCGAAGATCTCGATCTCCGCCGGACCATCGGTCGAAAAGGCCCACCTGATCGTCCCCTCGTCGTTCACCGTCGAGGCGGCGTAGCGGATCGGGTCGTACGATCCGCATGGAGGGAGAACTTCCGAGTCGAAGACCTCCATCGGGGGTGAGATGTCGATGGCGTCGTCCACCCACAACAGGAGTCCTGGGCCATTGTCGTTGCAGCCCGTGCCCCCCCCCATCGTGCCGCCGAACGTCCCGCCCGAGGATCCCCCACTCGTGGAGGACGTCGAGGTCGAGGTGGAGGATGAGGTCGAAGCGGTCGAGGTGGAGGTTCCCGTGTCGCCGCCCGAACCGGTGGCGTCGTTCCCGGTGGTCGAGGTCATCCCGCCGCCCGTCGCCGAGGTCAGCGTGGTGGCCCCCGCAGAACCCGTCGCCTTGCCGTTCGGATCGAAGCTGCAGGCGGCCGCGAGGAAGAACACGGGGGTGCGGAACGTGCGCACGACCGCAGGATACCATTTTTGGGGGCGCAAAGACCGCCGAGGAAGACGTCAGGCGCCGGTGGTCGCCTTGCCGTCGAGGAGCAGCGTGAAGCGTTCATCGCCCGCGAAGAAGGAAAGGACCAACGGTTGGTCCGGCCAGGCGCTCGCCACCCCGTCGGCCTCGAAGACGCGCCGGCGCGTCGGACCGCGCGCGAGTAGCGACGTGGTCTCGAGATCGGCGTACACGCGAAAGGACCAGGTGACCGGGCCACGTGCGCGCTTACCACCGCGCGTGGGGGTGATCGCCGCGTGCAGCAGCAGCGTCCGGTTCGAGTCGAGGCGCACGGCCTGCTCGACGTGCGCTTCGACGCCGACGACCGTCGTGACGACCGGGGCGCCGAGCAACGTCCCCGTGGCGGGTGCGCCGTCCGACGCTGGCGGCGAGTCGATATCGTCGGAGGTGGGCCCCACGGCGAACAGCCGCACCCGTACTTTTGCCGCATCCGGGTCCGAGGGGGGCTCGAAGGGGAGGTCGGCGGTCGCGCCCACGGGGGTCGGGGGCGTGCGCGCGATCTCGCGGACGCGCGCGGGTGGGTCGAAGTCCGCGAGTGCAAGGGCGCAGGCCGCCGCCACCACCGCGACGACGGCGTGCCCACGAGGCGACTTGACGAGGGCCCACGGATCGAGTCGGGGCATCGCCGGGAGGGTTCCACGGGGGTGCTCGCCCTCCAAGAAATCGTCTCCGGCACACGGCCGGGCGCCCGTCACGGCGGCCACCGGGGGCTGGAGCGCGCGGTGCCGGCTGCATGCAGGCCGAAGCGCACGCAGTAGAGCGCCAAGGTGACGGCCGTCGCCACGTTGAGCGAGTCCTTTCGGCCGCACATGGGGATCCGGACGGTGCGCGCCGCCCGCGCTCGCAGCCGCGGATCCACCCCCGCCCGCTCGTGTCCCGCCACCAGGCACACGGGCGTGGGGGTCGCCGGTGCCGAGAACAGGTCCTCGCCGTCGCCTTCGAGCACCCACAGATCGAAGCCCTCGTCCGCGGCCGCCCGCGCCAGCGCGAGCGCGCACGGACCGTGCGACCACGGTACCCACTGCTCGGCTCCGAGGGCCGTCTTGGCGAGTTTCGGGTGCTCGGGGGTCGGCGTGATGCCGGCCAGGTAAACGTGCTCGGCGGCGGCGGCGTCGGCGGAGCGGAAGATGGCTCCCACGTTTGCGAGGCTGCGCACGTTGTCGAGCAGCAGCGCGGCACGCCGAAGGGGGGGCTCGTCCGGAGCGGCTGCCGCCGGGGTCGCAAAGGGCGCCTCCGCGACCGACCGGCCGCCGCAGGCCGGGCACCGCGAAGGGGCGGCTTCGGCGGCCGGGCGCGGGCATCGAAGCCCGCAGCGCTGGCAGACGTGGGTGCGGTGCGTGGTCATCGGGGACGGGGCGGACCGAAAGGAGCCGGCGCGGGCGTGCCGGTCGCCGGATGATAGGATCGCAGGGACCATGGCGTACCGGGACGACCGCGAGGCCCTCGAGTACCGGGTGCGCGAGCTCGAAGAGGAGAATCGCCGCCTGCGCGAGGCCCTGGCCGCGGAGGAAGACCGCCGCCGCGCCGCCGTGGCCTCTCGCAACGCCGTGCGGACCCGTAAGATGCGCGGCGCCTGCGCCGTCTGTGGCGGCACCTTGCTTCCCGTGGCCATGTTCGCGGGCAACGACGTGGGGGCCCCCCTGCCGCTGGGGATCTCGACCCTGCGGTTCGGGGACCCCAAGGGCGGCTTTACGCATTTTGCGCCGGTACGTTCCCTGGCCTGCACGAGCTGCGGCTTCATTCACGCCTTCATCGACATGGGTGAGGCCCGTGCGCATGGCGATCTTGCCCGGGTCGGCACCGGCGAAAAAGATCCGATGGAGGATGAAGATGGCTGAGGTCGTCGCGATCATCCCGGCCCGGGGGGGCTCGAAGGGGATCCCGGGCAAGAATCTCGCGCGGGTCGGGGGGATCCCGCTCGTGGTGCGTTCCGTCCGGCACGCCCGCAGCGCCGCTCGCATCGACCGCGTGGTGGTGACCACCGACGATGACGGAATCGCCGAGGCCGCCCGGCGCGCCGGCGCGGAGATCGTGCGGCGCCCGGCGCGGCTCGCCGGCGACGAGGCATCGACGGAGTCGGCCGTCGCCCATGCGCTGGCCGAACTGGACACGCGCGATGTGGCGGTCTCGACGGTGGTGCTGATGCAGTGCACGAGCCCGTTTCGCTCCGACGGACAGCTCGATGCGGCCGTCGAGGCATTCGAGCGCTCCCGCGCCGATGCG
>JALSIN010000035.1 GCA_026989935.1 Polyangiaceae bacterium
GCGGTACACGGACCGCCCCGACGACGCCTCGCCTCCCGACTACCTCGCGCTTCGGGCCGCGGTCGCAACGGAGGCCCGGGGCGAGGTCCACGACGACAACGCCTACGTGCTCGGCGGCGTGGCCGGGCACGCCGGCCTGTTCGGGACGGCGGCGGGCGTGGCGGACCTCGCCAGCGCCGTGCTCGATGGGCGGGTGCCCGGGCTTCGCGCCGAGGTCCGCGACCGCCTGTGGCGGCCGTGTGGGATCGGTGGGCGCCGGCGCCGGTTCGCCTTCGACGTTCCGACCGAAGGGGGCAGCACGGGCGGCGCCCTCGACCCGGACGCGGTCGGGCACCTGGGCTTTACGGGCACGAGCTTCTGGATCGAGCCGCGGCGGCGCAGGATCCACGTCTTGCTGTCGAACCGCGTCTACCCGTGGCGCGGCCGGGCCGAGGCCATCGCAGCGGTGCGCCGCACGTTCCACCGGATCGCGGCCGGCGACGCGGCCGATTCGACCTAGCGGGTGGAACTTTTTCGGGTCTCGTGCGTCCATGCGGGCGCCATGCGCCGCCCATCCCCCCTCCTCGCTCCGACCGTACTCGTCTCGTTGCTCGCGGCGTCGCCCGGCTGCGCCCACCGGCGGCCGGGCCCGGCCGTCTCGTCGGACCTGGCCCTCGACCGCGTGGTGCTCTACCGCAGCGGTGTCGCGTACTTCGAGCGCCGCGGCACGGTCCGCGGGGACAGGCTGCATCTGGAGGTGCGCAAGGACGAGGTGGACGACGTGTTGAAGAGCCTGACGATCGTGGACCGCGCCTCGGGGCAGGCCGTGCGGGCGTCGTTGCCCCTCGACGCGCGGGACTGGGCCGTGGGGGCGCTTCGTGCCCTCGAAAAGGGCCGCCTGTCCACCATGCTCGCGGCGTTGCGCGGGCGGTCGGTGTCCCTTCGGACGGCGAAGGGCCGGATCCACGGGCGCGTCGTGCTCGTCGAGAAGGTCAAGCGGCCCGTGGCCTCGATGGACCGGGGCGCGAAGCGGGGCCTGGCCCCCGACCATCGGGTCACGTTGTTCGACGGCAGGCGGATGCACGTGGCGTACGTGTCCGAGATCCGCGACGTGACCCTGCGCGACGAGACGCTGGCGCTGCACCTGGACCGGCGGCTCGACGCGGCCGCGGGGGAGGGCATGTTCCAGCGCATCGGCCTGGAGATCGAGCTGGCCGGCGGGCCGCACCACGATCTCGTGGTCTCCTACGTGGCGGCCGCGCCCATGTGGAAGCCCACCTATCGCGTGGTGTTGCCGGAGAAGCGGCGCGGCAAGGCGCTGCTGCAGGGCTGGGCGGTGGTGGACAACACCAGCGGCGAGGACTGGCGGGACGTGCGCCTGGCCCTGACGGCGGGCGCGCCGATCTCGTTTCGATACGACCTTCGCACGCCCCGCCCCGTGCCGCGCCCCGACCTGACCGAAGCCGGGGTGCGGCACCAGGCGGCGGTGGCGGTCGGCGAGACGTCGTGGGCCGACGACGAGGCGAGCGGGCAAGTGGCGGTCGAGAAGCAGGCCCCCCGCCGGGCCGAGGCGGAAGAATCCAAGAAGGTCTCCGCGCGGGCGAAGGCCCGAACCCTCGAAGAACGGCCGGCGCCCGAGGCCGACGCCGTGGGGGGCGAACCCATCGGGGTCGAGGGGTTGGGGCTCGTCGGAACGGGTTACGGCGACGGGAGCGTCGGAACGCCCCTGCCGCCGTCGGAGCCGCCGTCCGAGCCCTGGGGCGCGAAGGATCTGGCCAAGAGCCTGTCGGCCAAGACGAAGGCCACGCAGATCGCCGGACTGACCCGCTACGACCTCGACCACCGGCTGACCGTGCCCTCGGGCACCGCCACGCTGGTGGCGATCATCAACGCGGAGGTGGACGCCGAGGAGGCGTTCCTGTTCCGGCCGGGCGGCTCCGGGCCCGGCTTCGAGCACAACCCCTACCGGGTCGTCCGCGTGCGCAACACCACCCCCTTCGCCCTCGAACCCGGCCCCATGAGCATCTACGCCGGCGGGAGCTTCGTCGGCGAGGGGATCACCGAGCCCGTGGGCGCCGGGGCGAGCGTGACGATCCCCTTCGCCGTGGAGCCGTCCATCGTGGTCGAGTCGAAGGCGCGCGACGACGGCGGCGAGATGAAGCTCGTGCGGTTCGTCCGGGGCGTGCTCGAGGTGGAGAGCTTCGCGCGGCGCACGACCACCTGGACCGTGCGGCGCCGCGGGACCGGCGACCCGGCGCGGGTCCTCGTCCGCCATCCGAAGGCGGGCCCGAACTACGACCTGGTCGATCCCCCCGAAGGCGTCGAACGCCTCGGCGACGCCTACCTGGTGCCCATCGAGCTGGGCGCGAAGCAGACGCGCGGGTCCGTCACGGTGGTGGAGAAGACGCCCTCGCGGATCTCCGTGTCGCTGTGGGACCGGCGTGCCCCGCAGCTCCTCGACACCTTCCTTGCCAAGGGGGACCTGTCCCCCAAGGACCGCAAGGCGC
Source organism: Polyangiaceae bacterium (assembly GCA_026989935.1). GTDB lineage: Bacteria > Myxococcota_A > Polyangia > Nannocystales > Nannocystaceae > J032. Next base: position 2,487 of record JALSIN010000035.1, read on the forward strand.
TGGCTCCCATCGTGCGGCTGCGCCAGGACATCGGCCGGATCGACACGGAGATCGACGGCCTGCGCCGCCAGATCCGCGAGCTCGAAGGCCGCGCCGACGCCACCCGAAGGTCGCTCGAGGCGATCAAGAAGGATCCGCGGGCCGGGGCCCTGCGGGCGCGGTTGTCGCGGCGGCTCGACGAGTTCCTCAAGAAGAGCGACGCCCTCGCGCGCCGGATCGTCGAGCTGGAGAGCCGCCGCCTGGAGAAGAAGATCGAGCTGGAGGACCGGATCCGGGACCTGGTGATCGGCGAGTGAGGCCGCCTTCGGTCAAGGGGCCGGCTCGCACAGCCCGTCGGCGCTGCACGTGTGGGCGGGCAGGCAGTCGTCGTCTTCCTGGCAGGTGCGGCACGACGGCGGCGGCGGCACGACGCGCGCCAGATCGACCACGAACGCGATGGGCGTGCCGGGGGCGGCGGGCTCCGGGGCCGCGGTGGCGAAGCAGACTTCGCCTTCGGGCGAAAGGGCCTTGGCCTCGACGAGGAACCCGCCCCAGGAAAGCGGCTCGGTGACGAGCGCGGCCGACGGGCAGGCCAGCGGCGCGGCGGGGTCGAGGGGCGTGCCGTCGTCGAGGCGCACCGGCGGGTCGAGGGGTTCGCCGTGGGCGCCGCGGACCTCGATCGTCACCTGCGCCAGGGTCAACAGGCCCGGGTCCGGGTCGGCGCAGTCGCTCGACCCGCCCTCGAACCGCAGCGCGAAGCCGAACGGCGCCACCACCGGTTCGAGGAAGTCCGTGTCCGCGAAGTCCACGTCCGCCACGGTCAGCCCCTCGGCGACGACGGGCACCGTCTTCGCGGTCGTGCGCGGCGTGCCGTCGGCGGCGACGGCGGTGACCGAGACGGTCGCCGGCGGCCGTGCGCTGATCCACGTGACGAAGGCCACGCCCCCGGCGGCATCGGCGCAGGCCGGCGCACCGAGCAGGGTGCCCTCGTCGTCGCGCACCTCGAATCGGTCCACGTCGAGCGCCAGGCACGAGGCGGCCCCGGTGAGGTTCGGGTTGTCCCCGAAGAAGGTCGGTTCGAGCCGGACCTGGAGGATCCGGGTGGGGTCGTCCTCGCTCGTGCCGGCGCCGACCCGGCAGGCGAGGTCCGATCCGTCCACGAAGCCGTCGCCGTCGTTGTCGATCCCGTCGTTGCACGGCGCGGGGGCCGCCACGATCGGGTCGTCACCGTCGCCGAGGCGGATCGTGGCCTGGGCATCCTCGATGGTCACGCCGTCGAGGATCGTCACCCCTGGGGCGAACCGGCCCGTCTCGGGCGGGTCGTAGGCGAACCCGTCGCGCCGCACGCCCTGCAGCCGCACCTGGTACGTGCCCGGGGGCAGGTTCGGGCCATCCACGGCGCCGTCAGGGTCCTCGAAGCTCGCCGGGAAGCAGCGGTGGGGGCGCTCGTCGAGCAGGACGGCGCCGTCTTCCGTCCAGGTTTGCACGAGGACCTGGAACAGGCCGACGCGGGCGCAGTCGTAGGGGGCCGCAAGCGGCGGCGCGTCCGCCGGCTCGGTCGCCCCGTCGGCAAGCGGCTCGCCCACGCGCCAGCGCACGGTGAAGCTCGGAGGCTCGGCGCAGGCGGCGGCGCAGGCGAGCGCGGCGAGGAGGGAGGGACGGCGCATGGCGGGCGGTCCTCCTAGCCCGCGCACGGCAGGTTCGCAAGGTCGAAGGAGAAGGCGAGGCCCGGCCGGTCCACCGTCACGGCGATGGGGCAGGCCGCCCCGCCGTCGAGGGCGAGGTCCAGGACGTAGCGCCCCACGTCGAGGGCCTCGACGAGGTGGGTCGGCGGGAGACCGGCGCAGTCGGCCGACGCGCCCGAAAGGGACAGGCCCGCGTCGGTGGCGAGCGCCCGGCGGTAGAGGTCCTCGGGGGGCGGGGCCGTGCCGCCGGTGCTCCCCGCGCCGCCGGTGCCGCCGGCGCCGCCGGTGCCACCGGAGGAACCACCCGCCCCGTCGTCCGGAACGAGGGCGGTTTCGGGGCTCTGGTAGCGCAGGTGGGCGGTGAGGGTCTGGCAGGCGGCCTGGCCCGAAAAGCGCACGAGGACGTCCACGGTGGGCAGCTCGAACGAGGGGGCGAGCAGGGCCTGGCCCCGGGCGGGGATCGACACGCGCTCGGAGATCGGCACGCGAAACAACCCGGCGCCGGACAGGAGCGCGGCGTCCACCTGGTAGTCCCCGGGGCGCAGGGAGACGAACACGTCGGAGGGCTCGGCCTGCAGGACCTCGGCGGTGGCGTAGCCGGACTCGCAGGGATAGGTGAACGTGCCGCGGCGGTCCGGGTCGTCCTCGTCGGCGATCGCGGCCTCGACCGCGGCGGCCAGGGCGCCCTCGCAGGTGCGAAGGCGCCGCGCGTCGTCCCCGTCGGCGGCGTTGGACTCGCGGATCTGCCAGGCCAGCTCGAGCCCCGTCGGGTCGAGGGACGGAAACGCGCAGCCGGCGGCCGACAGCGCGGCGAGGACGAGGGGGCGAAGGGCGCGGGACACGGGGATCCGCGGCCAGTGTAGGGCAAGCCTTCGGCCCGCGCGACGCCCGGACCCGCGTCACGCACCCCCGAACGCCCGGCCTCGGGCCCGCCGCCCCTTGGAAGACCGCCCGCGGCGGTCCGGCGTCCGGCGCGCCGCCGCCGGTCGGCCGCGGCACCTCAACACGCCCCGCGCAACCCGATCCCATACGCCCCCGTCCCGACGTCCAGGACGGGCAGGACGGCGAGACCGGCCTTCTTCCGGGCGTCCCATTTCGCCTCCCGAATACGACGCACCCCGGCCCCCGGCAGGATCCCGCCCCCGACGGCCACACCCGCAACGCTCTTACCGATGGCACCGGTCTGGTGTGCCTGTCCATCATGATGTGAACCCGGCTGTGGCTCGACCTCGTGGGCCATGCCCTGCTCCGACCCGCCCTCCTGTGACCCCGGCGGCGGGCGGCGAGGGGGATTGACGTGCGCACACAGGGCAGAGAAACTCAGCGGGGTCAATCAGACAACCCGGAAGCTTCCTCAACCCGGAAGCAAGCAACCAGAATGAACGAAAGATCGGCTGTATCGTGGCGTCGCGCTCTGCGCGGCGGGATGAGCAGTTCGCTTGCGCTGTGCATGGCCCTGACCGCGGGCGTGCCAAGAAGGAGCCTGGCCGCGGCGCCGGACCCCACGGGCGGGGTTACGCAGGTGGAGCGCGAAGCAGACGTCGGCCCATGGCATCTGCACGTGGACTACACGTTCGCTGCGGACGGTTTCGACGGACAGTGGACGTTTGCCGCCTCGAACGCCACCCACGAGATCGTGCTCTATCATGACGACGGCGGCCTGTGGTACGTTGAGACCGTGTGGGGCTTCGTGGTGGCCGATGGTGAACTCCCCCCCGAACTCGGCGCCTTCTTGCTCGGTCCTGGCGTCGGGCCGAACGAATCCCTGCCGCCGGTGTGCTTCAGCAGCCCGATCGCGGCCTTCGCCTGCGCAGCGGTCGTCATCGTCGCGCTGGGGGGTTGTGCATTCGGCAAGGGCGCCTGCCAACCGGTACCGCCTCCGGTTCCACCCGGAGGCGCCGGCGATGTGCCTCCGGGCGGTGGCGGAGGGGGTGGGGACACCGGCGGCGGAAGCGACGGTGGCGGAAGCGGTGGCACGGGCGGTGGCGGAAGCACGGGGGGCGATCCCGGTGGAGGCTGAAGGTGGG
>JALSIN010000036.1 GCA_026989935.1 Polyangiaceae bacterium
TCGGTAGGGGCGGCGCCGGCCCGCGGGGCGTGTCCCAGCCAGTGCGCCAGGAGGAAGACGGCGGCCATGGCACCATATCCGGCGACGAAGCGCCACGACGGGCCGAGGGCCAGCACCGTGTCGGCCGTCGTGTAGCGCACGCCGTGGACCAGGCCGGTGGCCGCCAACGCGGCTGCGACGGCGAGGTAGGCGGCGCCGGACAGGAACCGGCGCTCGATGGCGGCGACCGTGGCCGCCGCGAGCAGCATCGAGGAGAAGACGAACCCCTGTTCGAGCGCGAAGCCGCCGGCGATCCACACGTCGGCCTGCGCAAACGACGCCTCCAGCGCGGGTCCGAACGGGCGCGCGGCGGTGCCGTAGCCGGCGGCCCGAAGCGCCGCCTTCGCGAGGGTCACCCCCCAGGCGGCCAGGCCCGGCAAGATCCCCAGGACCACGGCCGGCGCGTGGGCCCGCGGCGTGGCGGAGAAGGCTTGCGCGGTGATCACGAGTCCGATCCACAGCACGATGGCCATGCCCGCCTCGACGGGCACGGCGTAGGCCACCCATCCCACCGAACCGGACAGGCACAGCAGCGAGATGAAGGCGGCGTTGGCGACGGAGTAGCCCGCCCGCGCGCCCATGGCCTTCCACCCGGGGTGGCCGATGTAGATCGTGGTGGGAAAGCACGAGCCGAAGGCGGCCGCGGCCAGGGTGCCGGCCCCGTTGACGGCCAGCGCCGGCCGGGCCGGGAAGGCGTCGCCGGCGGCGGCGGCCGACTCGACGTTTTGCAGCGAGCCCACCAGGTTGAACAGGCCCATGGGCAGGATCACGGCGAAGTAGGTCACCAGCGTCGAGACGAGGACGTCGGCGTCGAAGGCCGCGGCGGCCGGCGACGGCAGGTGCAGGCCCAGCGGCACCTCTGGCGGCGCACCCGGCGCCAGGCCCGTCCACCAGGCGAGCGCCGTCCCGAGCGCCACGGCCACGAGCCCGGCCGGCAGGTGCCGGGCGAACCGCACCCGGCCGAAGTAGCCCACGAGGAGCACGGCGAGCGTGGCCAGCCCCACCACCGGGTGCGCGAAGGTCCGGAACAGAAAGCCCAGCGAGATGAAGCCGAGCGCGATCCCGGCCAGTGTGGCGAGCATGGCCGCCCGGGGCAGGGCGGCGCGCAGCCGCTCGGCGACCAGGGCGCCGGCCGTCTCCAGGACGCCCGACCCGACCGTGGCGGCGATCCCTGCGTACCAGGCCAGGTGCGCCGGGTCCTCGGCCCCCGCGGCCTCGGCGGCGAGCTTGACCGGCAGCATCACGAGGAAGACGTGGGCGAACAGCGAGACCGTGTTGATCCCGTAGGGCAGGGCGCACACGTCGTCGCGGCCCGTGGCCCGGGCCAGGCGCACGGCCATGCGGGCGTAGGCGAGGTTGCCCACGATCAGCGACACCGCGACGCCGGGCAGGATCCGACCGTGTACGATCTCCGCGGGGAGCCCCACGACGTGCCGGCACAGCCCGTCGATGAGCAGGAGCTGGATGAGGTTGTCGAGGGCGAGACCGAAGAACCCGTCGATGTCGCCGCGGACGAACCAGCGCACGGTAGGGGCCTGCTAGCAGGTTCGTGGCCCGGTGAAAAGGCGCGGGCGGCCGGCACGGCGGCCGCAAGGCGGGTACGATGCACCTCCATGGCGACCCGGGGCCGAAGACGGGGCCGGCGGCGGCGCAGGGGCGCCCGGCCGCGCAACCCCCTCGACCGGGCCGCGCGGGCGACGTTCGGCGTCCCGAGGCTGCGGGCCGTGCAGCGTGAGATCGTCGAGACGCTGCTGGCCGGCCGCGACGTGCTGGCGGTCTTGCCGACCGGATATGGCAAGTCGCTGCTGTACCAGCTCCCTGCGGTGGTCCGGCGGCGTCCCGTGGTGGTCATCTCGCCGCTGCTGGCGCTCATCGGCGACCAGGTGGCGTCGCTTCGCCGCCGCGGTGTCGAGGCGGTGCGCCTCGACAGCTCGGTCGGGGCGGCGGAGCAGGCGCGGGCCGTGGAGGCGGTGCGTCGCGGTGGGGCCGTGGTGGTCTACACGACGCCCGAGACGCTCGCGCGCCGGGTCGATGCGATCGCGGCCGCGGAGCCGCTGTTGCTGGCGGTGGACGAGGCCCACTGCATCTCGGCCTGGGGCCACGACTTCCGCCCGGCCTACCGGGCCCTCGGCGCGGTGCGGGCGAAGATGCCCGGCGTGCCGCTGCTGGCCGCCACGGCGACCGCCACGCCGAAGGTGCGCGAGGACATCGTCACCGCGCTGGGCCTGCGGGACCCGCTCGTCGTCGTGCGTCCGCCGGTGCGCGAGAACCTGGTCTTCGCGGCCGAGCACGTCACGGTGTCCGAGCGCGACGGGCGGCTGGGGGCCTACCTGCGACGTTTGCGGCCGCCGGGGATCGTGTACGCCGCGACCACGGTCGAGGTCGATCGGCTGTACGTGGCCCTGCGCAGGGCGAAGATCCGCGCCCTTCGCTACCATGGCCGCATGTCCCCGGCCGAGCGGCGCCGGGCGGCGGGGCGCTTCCTCGGGCGCGGGGGGCGGTTCGTGATGGTGGCGACCAGCGCGTTCGGGATGGGGATCGACAAGCCCGACGTGCGCTTCGTCCTCCACGCCCAGGCGCCCGCCTCCCTGGAGCAGTACGTGCAGGCGTCCGGGCGTGCGGGGCGGGACGGGCGGACGGCACGGGCGATCTTGCTGCTGGCCGACGCCGACCTCGACACGCACCGGGCGCTCGCGGCCCGCAGTCGCCTGAGCGCCGCGGTGCTGCGTCGGGTCGGTCGTGTCCTGGCGGCATTCGCGGCCGAGGCGCGCCGGCCGGCCGTCGAGACGCTGGCGCTCGCCGCGGACCTGTCGCCGCGACGCGCCGAAGCGTACCTGCGCCCGCTCGCGGAGCTGGGGGTGCTGCGTGTGGATCCGGATGGCACGGTCGCCTTCCCACCGCCCCAGGCGGGCGACCTCGAGGGAGCGATCCGTACCCTGGCGGCGAGCTTCGAGACGGTCCGTCGCGAAGACGAGCGCCGCCTCGCCGCGGTGGTCGCCTACGTGGACGGCGGGGACTGCCGGGTGCAGACCCTGCGGCATTACTTCGGGGAGAGGGACGTCCCCCCCTGCGGGCGCTGCGACCGCTGCCGCGCCCGTCGCCGCACGAGCGCCGCCGAGCGGTCCCTCGCCGCCGCCACCGCCGCCGCGAAGGCCGGCCGTTCCGCCGAACCGTCGGGCGGCGCCGTATAGAGGTTGGTGGGGATCCCACCCGGGGGGTGTCACCCGAAGTTCGTGGGACCTCACCCGTCCCCGGAAGGTCGAACGTCGGAGGCACCACCGAGCCCCGGCCGGCCGGTTGGGCGGGGGGCGGTGCTGTCTCCCGGCAGCGGGCCTCTTGGGCTTTCGCGCGGCGCCCCGCGGGCCGGTCCTCGGCCGTCGGGGGTGGGTGGAGACTTCAAGTGAGGGTGGTCGGCCTGCGGATTGGCCCGCGGGGCGCCGCGCTGCGCCCGCGGCCCTTTGGGGTACACCGGGGGCCGTGGTGCACCTGGGGCCGACCTCGTGGTGGTGCGTGGCCGCGGTGTCGTGGCGGTTGGTGGCGTGGGTTGCTTGTGGTGGTGCCCGGCGGTGGTGCCGTCGCCGTGCGCGAACCCGTCCCTGGCCGCTCGCAGAGAGGCGCAGCCGAGCCCCGGCCGTTCGGTTTCTCGGGCGTGAAGAGTGCCCTGCCCAACGGTCGTGCAGGGCCCTGTCGGGGCGGGAGCGACCCTGCAGCGCCCCGGTGCCCGTGGTCCACCCCATGCACTGCGCGGTGGCACGGGTCCGGGGCTGGCTGGCGGGTTTGGAGGGGGCTGTGGCTGGGGCGAGCGTCAACGCAGGTGGAGATCCACGCTCCAAAGGTGGTCGCCTACTTGGACATCGCTCTTGGCTTCGGCTCCACGCTGCAGCAGAAAGGCGGGCGCCAGTCGCTCCTGGCCGGCGACGAGGTAGCGGGTGCGAACCAGGTAGGCGCCGGAGGACGGGTCGAACTGCGTCGAGACGGCAAACTCGTGCTGCACACCGCCAACCTTGGAGGAGGCGGCGCCGCTGGTACCCGGTCGAAGGAGAAGCACGGGGGCGAAGATCTTGGCGCCGTCGCGGCGGATCTCCGCCTGCACCGTGAGCGCCTGGGCTGCGTCGTCGGCGGCAGGTGTGGAGGCGCTGCCTGGCTGGGCGGCCGCCGGCTGCTTGGGCACAAGGCCCAAGGCGGTGACGGCCACCAGCACGAGGGCCGGTGGGGTGAGGAGGGCGGTGTAGGTCCGTGTGGTGTGTCTCATGGTGCGTACGATCCTTCCTAGCCGCTGATTACGACGGAGCACGATGCTGAGCAGTGGACGCAGTCACAGAAACAGGTGGTGGTCTGACAATCGACGCATCCGCAGGATTGACCGTTACAGCGACAGCAGCAGGTACGATGTCGGCGAAAGGTCGGTTCCTGATCAGCGTCACGCGACGCTTCGTATGCTTCGAGTTCTGCAAGGGAGAAACCTTCCAGGATGCGTTGCTCGTCTTCGAAGGATGCGCCTCGGATCGCCGATCCATTGGCGTCTTGTCCATAGAGCCGTACGCTGAAATCGAAGTCGCCCTCGGACAGCAGGATCGTTCCGCCTATGTCTTTCGAGGAGGCAATCTCCGTCACTACATTCACGGCAGGGTTCTCCAGTTCCACCGCGGTCAACAATGCCCGTCCCTCCACTGTCGAGGAGAAGGACGTATCCATGATTGCAGCCTGCAACGTATGGCTTGGTTCGGAATAAACGAGAACAGCATTGGTTGCGACGATGCTGGGTGTTACGAGAAGCGCGTCCGCGCCATCCTCGGTTGTCAATGGTGAGACTCGGGTTCGGTACACCAGACGATCCGAGCCGCTGACGTCAGCGCTGCATCCAGCTTGTGTGATCAGACATAGAGAGGAGAGAGGAGAGAGGAGAGAGGAGAGAGCTTCATGTGGCATTCCATAGCACGATACGAGTAGGGGCGAAAGTGCCTGCGGAAAGATACGCATTCGGAGGCTATTCGAGTGCGTTTGCGCAAAAGGCGCCCGTTGTACGTGAATCCGTCCCTCTACCGTCGAAGGTAGGAGGAACGACCGGGCCCCGGCCGGCCGGTGGTGCGGGGGTTTGGGGTGGAACCGAGCCGCGGGCCTCTTGGGCTTTCGCGCGGCGCCCCGCGGGCCGGTCCTCGGCCGTCGGGGGTGGGTGGAGACTTCAAGTGAGGGTGGTCGGCCTGCGGATTGGCCCGCGGTGCGCCGCGCTGCGCCCGCGGCCCTTCGAGGTGGAGCGGGGGGCGCGGTGCACCTGGGGCCGGCCTCGTGGTGGTGCGTGGCCGCGGTGATCGCTGTCGGTGGTGCCGTGTCTGTCGGTGGTGTGGTGCTCGCGGTGATCGCTGTCGGTGGTAGGGGGGATCGCGATCGTGCCTGGCGCTGGTGCGGCGGCGGTCAGCGGTGGCGTCCGGCGGTGGTGCCGGGTCGGTCGATGGTATCGGTACCCGTGCGCGTGCCGGTGTCCGTGCGTGCACCCGTGTCCGTAAGCTCAAACGTAGGAGGTGCTACCGAGCCCCGGCCGGCCGGTTGGGCGGGGGGGGTGGGGTGGCACCGAGCAGCGGGCCTCTTGGGCTTTCGCGCGGCGCCCCGCGGGCCGGTCCTCGGCCGTCGGGGAGGGGGGAGAGGTCGGGCGGTGGGTGGTCAGCCTGCGGATGGGCCCGCGGTGCGCCGCGCTGCGCCCGCGGCCCTTTCGGGTAGACCGGGGGCCGCGGTGCGTCCTGGAGCCGGCCTCGTGGTGGTGCGTGGCCGCGGTGTCGTGCTCGCGGTGGTAACTGTCGATGGTGCCGTGTCGGTCGTCGGAGGGATGCTCGTGGTGGTCGCCGGCGGTGGTACCTTGGCGTGCGGTGGTGTCGTGGCGTGCGGTGGTGTCGGTGTCCGTGCGCGTGCCGGTGCCCGTGCGTGCACCCGTGTCCGTAAGCTCAATCGTAGGAGGTACAACCGGTCCCCGGCCGGCCGGTTGGGCGGGCGGGCTGGGGTAGTACCGAGCCGCGGGCCTCTTGGGCTTTCGCGCGTCGCCCCGCGGGCCGGTCCTCGGCCGTCGGGGGGGGGGAGAGGTCGGGCGGTGGGTGGTCGGCCTGCGGATGGGCCCGCGGTGCGCCGCG